>QHZR01000488.1 GCA_003224755.1 Acidobacteriota bacterium | reverse complement strand
GGGCGAGGCCGCCGGCGGCAAGCACGCAGTGGACATGGGGATGATACTGCAATCGCTGGTCCCAGGTATGGAGCACACTGAAGAAGCCGATCTTGGCTCCAATGTGCCGGGGATCGCGGGCGATCTGCAGCAGGGTTTCGGCGCTGGCGCGAAACAGCAGGTTGTAGATCAGACGCTTGTTCTGCAATGCGAGCGGAGCCATCTCGTACAACTCGTGTCGCAACCGGTATTGCCCACGGTGCCAGGGCAACGCCCGCGTGCGCTGGCTCCAGGCGCGGGAACGGATGCACTGACCATCCACGGACCGGAGGAGCAAACGCAGAGCGCATGAGCCGCGCGCCGTCGCCGAGCGGCACTGCTGGCACTGGGAGTTCGTCCGCGACTGGCTAGCAACACGGCTGGTAGCGGACGCGGCCCTTGGTACCTGGCTCGGGCCAAAGCCCTCTCGGTGGGGCTTTCCAATGCTCACTTCAAATCGCTTGGACTTCCAACGTTGATCGATGGGTGTTAGCGCAACCAACTCGAACCGCCGTGTACGGACCCGTACGCACGGTGGTGTGGCCGGGGTCGGCGGGTGACCGCCGCCCCTATGCCGATCAAGTCGGCTTCTCGCCGGCAATGCAAAAGCTATTGCTAGTGCGTTTTTCAGGACTGATCCGATTCGCAGCTAGGAAGCACGCCTTAAGCGAGCGACTGGGGGCGGCTCCAGATCCCTCAGCCACTCTTGACTTGTCGGAATATCATTCACTCAACTGCGAAACCGTGCGCCCGAGTCACTGCTCGCACGGTGATCAAATCGCCGAGGCACTTTGAACCGCAGGCAACCACCGTTGTCGTGCTGTAAGTGCCTTGGCGATGTGAGGTTCCATCACTAGCTTTTATGGACGACCTCGAACGAATACCCGTCCGGGTCAAATATATCGGCGGCGTAGTATCCGGGATAGTATTCCACTCGTGCCCGCGGTGAAATATTGTCCCTGGCGCCAGCGGATATTGCCGCCCTGTAGAATTCATCGACCTTACCATTGTTTTCGGCCCCCAGTGAATGGATGCTGGATCAGGCTTCCCTTGCTTGATCCAGAAGAACGCCCTCTTGCCATCACCAAATCCCCAAAGATCAGGATGATCGCCTTCGCCCTTGAAGGGTAGGAAGAACTTGATATTAAGAGGCTTCAAGGCCGCCTCATAGAACGCCAACGAACGTTCGACATTGCTGACAGTCAGAATCATGTGGTCGAGCATTGTTCTCTCCTTCAAATCACAAGGGTTTCAACGGCCTTTTCACCATTGGGTACCGCATAGATCGCAAGCGGCGGTATGTTCATGCCCTCGGCCCGTACGGTCTGCACGTCATCAATTCCAATGAAGCCCAGAACCCTGGCGAAGATACGGCTCCAAGGAATCCCAGGATTTCCAAGGCCCTTCACTAAAGACTCCAACGACAGCGCTTGCGGCTGCCTCATTCATATCCACCGCGATGACCTTCATGCCTTCCTGCGCAAGGCGTAAGGCTGTCGCAGCGCTGATGTTCCCCGGCCCCGCTCCAGCAACGATGGCTATCTTGTCCCGAAATCCCCTCGTCGTCTTGTCCTCGATCTCCTTGCAGCCCCTGTCGAGGCGTGCGCCTTAAGCGACTCCGTTTTTGTAACCAGCACCATGCGAAACCGTGTTGCCATCGCGTAATTATAGGTCGTCATAACTAAGCTCCATGCCAAAGCCAGCGAATGCGAATTTTGTCGATGAACTCCGGTGTAAGAGGAAGCAGCTTCGAAACATTGTGATGAAGTTCAAGATGCCCCGGTGGCACTTCGTCGATACTGCTTGGGTGCAACACCAACCATTCGTTTGAATGCTTTGCTGAAGGCTGCGTCGGAATCGTAGCCGACGGATTTTGCTACTTCGAACAGGTTCTGATTACCTTTTTGCAGCAATCCTGCCGCCTTCTGCGGTAGTCAGATGGCGCGAATCGGCCGAGTTCTGGCCGAACCGAGACGCGTTCAGATGCTCAGGGAAATTGCGGCGTGCAAAGAACCGACGCCGTGCGCCAGGCTGCAGCGAACCCACCGCGTGAGCGCCACATCTCTCTCATCACATTAAACAATTGAAGATGGTCGGCTTGGTCGAAATCGTTCGTGATGGCAAGTTCGCTAGCCTCATACTCCAACACGATGTACTGCGCGCTCACGTTGAATGCCTCGGGGCGAAATTCTTCAAAAGTTCGGCCACGGTCTTTAGTATTTCGCGCGAAAGCGCCTCATCCGACACGGCGCGTGCGAGGGACATAGCCCCGACGAACGCACTGAAAGTTAGGATCGCTCGCGACCTGGCCGTACGCTTGTCTTTGTCTGGAAGCAATGTGGCAATCAACTGAATGTCGTTCCGGACCTGTTCGGAGGTAAGCGAACGGGTGCGCTTATCGCTGCGCGCGATCTCCGGCGCCAGAGCACTGAAGGCACAACCCGTGCCTGGATCGTCGCGGTGCGCTGCGTTCAGATAGTCGTCAATCAACTTTGCGATAGATACCGACGCTCCGCCAGATTTGGCAGCGTCCACTCGACGCTTCCACCCGCCGAATGCAGAGTTGACCGCTTCGGCTACCAAGTCGTCCCGAGAATCAAAGTGCTTATAGAAGCCGCCTACCGTAAGACCGGCCTCCTTCATTAACTCGGCGATTCCGAACCCGGCGAGTCCTTTTTCGCGGAATCTCTTTGACGCAATGCTAACGATGCGCTTATGAGTCCTCGTTTTTTGCGCCTTGGAATGGCCCATGTAGCCCTCCACAAAATAAACTGCGACTAAATCAGGATTACCAATCTAATCCTGTATATGGATTATAACAATAATCCAGATTGCTCGTTTAGCAAAGGCCAGGATTCGTGTTTTGACAGGGCCGCGAACATCAGGAAACTGTCGATGGACCCGAAAGCGGAATGCTGAGGACATACACCACAGAAGAGAGGGCAAAATGAGCAAATCAACAGCAGCAAAGAATAAGGCCATCGTTCTAGAAGCGTTCGAAACCCTGTTCAATAAGCGCGATTACGCGGCTGCGGAAAGGTTCTGGTCACCGAATTACATTCAGCACAGTGCCCACATTGCTCCGGGACGCGACGGACTCTTCGGACTCATTAAGAGTCTGCCGGACACGCTGACATACGA
>QHZR01000487.1 GCA_003224755.1 Acidobacteriota bacterium | reverse complement strand
CCGCGAAGATCCGGTCCGCAAAGGTCTTCTGTTCGCAGGCACTGAGAATGCCGTTTGGGTCTCATTCGACGACGGCGATCACTGGGAGTCGCTGCAGCTGAATCTGCCGCACACAGCCATGCGTGACCTCTTGGTGCACGAGAACGATCTCATCGTTGCGACGCATGGACGCGGTTTCTGGGTGCTTGATGACATCACATCTCTGCGGCAGATCGACAAAGGCATCGCCGATGCTGGCGCACATCTGTTCACTCCGGCACCGGCCTACCGCGTCCGCCGGAACACGAACACCGATACTCCGCTACCACCTGACGAGCCAGCAGGCGAAAATCCTTCCGGGGCCATGACACTCGAAATTCTCGACACTCTGGGCAAGCTCGTCCGGCGTTATTCGAGCGCGGACCAGCCTGAACTGACACAGTCAGAGCTCCAGAAAGAACTGATACCCAGCTACTGGCTGCAGCCGCAGACGACGCTTCCCGCCGGCGCCGGCATACATCGCTGGGTATGGGATTTGCGCTTTCAGTCCCCAATCTCAACCCAACATGAGTACCCGATCGCCGCCACCCCGCACAATACGCCCCGATATCCGCTTGGGCCGACCGCTTTGCCTGGAGAGTACACGGTTCGACTGACGGCGAATGGGCAGAGCTTTAAGGCGCCTCTCGTGGTGAAAATTGACCCGCGCATCAAGACCTCATCGGCTGGATTGCAAAAGAAATTTGAGCTCGAGATGCGGCTCGCGGCCGCGATAACGCAAAGCTCCACCGCAGTAATGCAGGCGCGCTCGGTGCAGGAGCAACTGAAGGAATTGTCTGAGTCGGCCAATGGCCAAACGAAAAGTACAGCAGAAAATCTGAAAAATAAAGTTTCCGATCTGCTCGATGGTCCGAAAGATTCCGACGCGACCAAGTCCGAACCTGCTTTAAAAAACAATGCCGGCAATATGATCGCGATCTATAAAGAAGTGGAAAAGACGGATGTCGAGCCGACAAACGCGCAATCGGATGCCTTCACCAGAACGAATACCGACCTTGCGAATCTGCAAAAGCGGTGGGAAGAGATGAAGAATGGGGACCTGCGTCAGTTGAACCTGAAGCTGGGCACGGCTGACCTGCCGCGCGTTGATCTTGGGCGCCCACCGGAGCACGAAGAGGCAGGAGAGAACGAGGAATAAAGATTTAGTCAACCTCGCGTGGGGACAGCCGCCCTCGGCTATCGTGGTGAGCTGCTCGCCAAAGCTTTCCAGCTGCGCTCAGCCGGGCGCCGCTATCGCCGCAGTGCTGATTTTGCGTAAGTCCCAAAGCCGTGGCCTCGAGACATTGTCACGAATCCACATCACCCGGTAAAATAACCTTTCGGTCCAGGTCCCCTTCCGTTGGCTGTGAAAAATCCTGCATCGAATGCTGAATGGGCGCAATCCAACCAAAAGTAGGCGAGCCAATCTCTGATGAGATGGCTCTGGTGCAAGCGGCAAAAGCCGGAGACGTCGAGGCTTTTGAGGAATTGATCCGTCGCTATGACCGCAACGTTTTTCGCATCGCGCAGCACATTACGCAGAACCGCGAAGATGCGGAAGACGTAGTCCAAGACGCGTTCTTTAAGGCGTACAGCAATCTTGCGCAGTTCCAGGGGCAGTCGAAGTTTTATACCTGGCTGGTGCGGATTGCGGTCAACGAAGCGCTGATGAAGTTGCGGCGCCGTCGCCCGGAACGCACGGTGTCGCTCGACGAAGAGGTAAAGACCGAGGACGATTCGGTTCCTCGTGAGGTTGCTGACTGGAGTCCGAATCCTGAACAGCAATACAATCAGGCCGAGTTGCGGGAGATTTTGGACAAAACGATTCATGGTTTGCCGGCTACTTTTCGAACCGTGTTCGTGCTGAGGGACGTGGAAGGACTTTCCACGGAAGAGACTGCTGAAGCGCTTGAGTTGAGCATTCCGGCGGTGAAATCGAGATTGCTGCGTGCGCGTTTGCAATTACGCGAGCGGTTGAACAAATACTTTCAGAGGCGAGAGAAGTCGAATGGATCGCAACAAAAACCAAGCAGTGGAGATGTCAACCAGTGAAATGCTCTGAATTTCTCCACGAATTGACCGATTATCTGGACGGCGTGATTGACAGCCCGACAAAGGCCGAACTGGAAGAGCATTTGGCTTGGTGCCACAACTGCTATGTGGTTTGCGACACAACCAAGAAGACTATCGAAATTTACCGCGATTCCCAGCTTTACGAACTCCCCGAAAACCTTCGGACCCGCCTCCGGTCGGCGATTGTGCAAAAATGCCAATCCCGCAAAAAAGCCGGCCCCGAAGGGACTACGCAGTAAGATCTTACAAACCGCGCAGTTGCACTTTTCTTCGGACTGACCGCTCGGTCTGTCGAACCCTTTGGTCAAAAACAGAATCTAAGTAGGTGATGCCGAATTTCATGTAGGCGGCAGTAGTGGAGCGCGCGGTTCTGGGAGGTAGAAAGATGTTCTCCAGGGTTCTGAGTTCTCTGTTTGGCTGCTGGCACGGGCGTTACAGCTTTCCGATCACGGTGAAAAAGGGACGGCGTAGTCCGGCGGCTTTCCCTACGGGCACCTACGTTGTGTGCCTCGATTGCGGCAAGGAGTTTGCTTACGACTGGAAGCAGATGAAGATTGTTGGCTCAAATCGCGAGCGCGCGCCGGTGGCCTCGCTCGCGACCAAGGAAGCTGCCTAAGAACGTTTCACTCGACCGAATAGAAATGGCGGGACATTGTCCCGCCATTTTTGTTTGCGCGACCAATGCCTCTATCCCCGTTCCCCGATTAGGAAATTGTTCGCAAAAGCGATGATCTGCAGTGAGAAGGCTTCTTTTCCGGGCGCCTCCGGGAGAACAGCAGGTCCCTCCACGCATCAGCTGATTCGCAAAGCGAATCAGCTGATTTGGTCGGGATGACAGGTTCTTTTTTAGAGGCAAAGAGAAATGTCTTGTTCGGCGCAAAAAAACTGGCGGGCCTTGTGTCAGCCCGCCAGTCGCTCTGAGGAGGAACTACTTGCTAATTATTGTCATCAGGACGGCGCTTCAAAGTCGGGCGGCCATCGTCGGTGGTCTTGTCATCCGTCCCATTCTTATCGGTTGAAGAGGTCCGGCGCAGGGTTGGCTTCTTGCCGTCCTTCTCATCGTTTAATTTGTGCTTGTTCTCGATTGCTGCAAGCCTGGCCTTGACCTCATCGAATTCCGAGCTCGTAACCGTGTATTCGGATTTTGCGGGCAGAATTGTGGCTATTTCCTTCTGCGAAGTTCCAATTCGATCCGGAGTCTGCGGGTGCGTGGAGAAGGCCTTCGAAATAGTGCCGGGCTTCTTCTTCTCCTGAG
>QHZR01000480.1 GCA_003224755.1 Acidobacteriota bacterium | reverse complement strand
TCCTGTTCGGCAAGCTTTGCGATGCCAAAATCGAGCACTTTTACATATCCGTCGGGCCGGAGCATGATGTTCTCCGGTTTGATGTCGCGATGGACAATTCCCGCTTGGTGGGCGGCAGCGAGCGCACCCGCCACTTGAATGGCGACGTCAACGGCTTCGTTCAACTGCATTGGCCCGCGCGTCTGACGATCGCGGAGTGTCTCGCCTTCGATGAGTTCGCTGGCGATGTAGTGAATTGAGTGATCCTCGCCGATCTCATAAACGGTCACGATGTTTGGATGATTCAGCCCGACCACCGCCTGGGCTTCTTGTTGAAACCGCTTCAGCCGCTCCGGATCCCCGGTAAAGCGCATCGGCAGGAGTTTGAGCGCGGCTTTGCGGCCCGCGACAATGTCGGTGGCCAGATAGACTTCGCCCATCCCGCCGGCGCCAATCGATTCAGAAATTTTGTAATGATCGATGGTTTGGCCGAGGAGCGAATCAGCTTCTCGATTTTGAATAATCTTTGTCGCGAGACCGACGGGCGAGCTTTCTATAAACCGACCGGCTCGCTGATCCGAAGTGAGAAGCACTTCAACTTCGCGCCGCAAAGCCTCATCGCCTTCGCAGGCCCTATCCAGGAATGCGCTGACTTGCTTCGGCTCTTGTTCCAGCGCGGCAAGAAAAATTTCCTCAATCGTTTGGAACCGCGCCGGCGTCATAGGGGAGCGCACGCGCCTCGCGTGCTGGCGATCACGCCCTCGTGATCGCGAACTCTTCCTCTGGCGGTGCTTACGGCCGGGACCGAGGTTTCGGCCAGGGCGCCGAAAACAGCACGCGAGGGCGCGTGCGCTCCCCAGAACGAATCGTGGACGAGCTCATTCCGAGCTTCCGATTTCGTCATTCTTTCGTCATTCGTCATTCGAGCTTCGTCATTCCAACATTCGCGTGATTCGCGGGCCCCTGAAAAACTTCTCTCATTTCTGTCAGCTGGCGTTGTGCAATTGCGTGTACAGCCATGCCTTGGCAAATCTCCAGTCCCGCCTGACTGTCACAGGTGAAATCTTGAGTACTGCTGCCATCTCGTCGTAGTTCAGCCCGCCAAAGTATTTTAGCTCGACTACTTGAGCTTTCCTTGAGTCAAGTGTAGCCAGCGTTTCCAATGCCTCGTGCAGATCGACAATCTCCTGTGATTCCTCCGGTGAGACGAGCGCTGCTTCGTCCAAGTCCACCTTGAGCGCGCCGCCGCCGCGCTTTTGCGAGCGCTGACTCCTGGCGTAGCTAACCAGGATTCGCCGCATCGCTCGGGCAGCTACAGCGAAGAAGTGCGCGCGGTTCTGCCAGCGTAGATTGGTCTGGTCGGCCAGACGCAGATAAGCCTCGTTGACGAGCGCTGTCGTTTGCAATGTGTGGTTGGGACGTTCTGCGCCCATCTGACGATGAGCGAGGCGCCGGAGTTCCTCATAGACGAGCGGCGTTAATTCCGCGAGGGCAGCGTCGTCCCCGTTACTCCATCGCGTGAGAAGCTCGGTCACTCTCTGCTGAGAGACCCAAGGGGTATCCATAACCTGCTCTTCATACGCTACCAAGCCTAGACAGTTTCTGCACGCCGAAAGCGTGTCCGGAAAAAATCTCAATTCAGATGATCACTTTGGTCGCTCTTTTTCGCTTTATCGCAATGGAAAGGAAATCACACAAACCAAAGGAAAGGAACAACAATGAAACCATTAACTCACTTCAAACAAAACCAAATCCTACCACTCCTCGTCGCACCCGTGCTGGTCACGCTCGGCGTGTTGACGGCCGTGCCGGCCCGCGCAACGCCCGGGTGTGGTACTACAAACACCAACCTTTTGTCCCCTGTGTCAGCAGGCTACTTTCCGGATGGCTTGCTGGACTTGATGTGTAGGGATCTCCTGCGCGGCTGGGACCTCAAAACCAAAGTGAAAGGGGATTCGGACCTCTATGTTACCCTAGTCACCTTCCAGGCCGGGGGTCAAACTGGCTGGCACAGCCATCCCGGTCCCAGTCTGATCACAGTAATAGAGGGAGCGCTCACGGTCTACAAGGACGACTGCACATTCACGACGTACAGTGCAGGCCAGAGCTTCACTGACCTAGGCTGCGGGGACATACACAACGTGGTTAACGAGACGGGCATGGAGGCGAAAGACGTCGCAGTCCAGATCGTTCCGCACGGCGCGCCGAGGCGCGACGACAAGCCCAACCCAGGTTGCGCACAACCGACGCCTTGCCCCGCATTCTGAGAACGACTCCGGTCTGATCGCAGTTGTAAATCGTCCCAGCGGATACTCTTCACAAAGCCGCTGGGACGAACTGTCGAAAGATTGATTCGCAAGTAGAAATTGTGCATGCCAATGTCCGCGAACCCCGAAACGTGCAATAAGCAGTTGCGACGTGTAGTGGCGACTGTCCTTAGCGGCAATGGAAACGATCTGTTTTCCTAGGCGACGAGCTATTTACTGACAGCCTTGGCTGCGGCAACGATTTTGTCGAAGCGCTTGTCACCGCGCAAGTCATCCCAGCACGGATTCAAGAGGAGATCGCCGT
>QHZR01000466.1 GCA_003224755.1 Acidobacteriota bacterium | reverse complement strand
AGCAGGCTCTGGTTGTGGTTCATTGAACCGCCTGCCTTCACGCCCGTCTTCACCCGGAGCAGGCTCTGGTTGTGGTTTTGATTTATTCCGCCTGCCTTCACGCCCGTCTTCACCTGCAGCAGGCTCTGGTTGTGGTTTCCGCTGATTCCGCCAGCCTTCACATTGGTTCTGACTCTCATGGCCTTTCTCCTTTTTCTGTGATTTTGAACGATTTTCCTTAGGGCATTCCTGTAGCCAAACTCGAGGACCCGCCGGGCAGGTAAGCGCAATTCCTTCAAAACACGCGGAATAATCTTTTCGTGCTGGGTAGCTAATCAGAGGCTGAAAGTCCTCAGGTGCACCGGAACACTCTCCAAAAGGAGAGTGCCGCCCTCTCTAAATGGAGAGGATTTCAGAATGTACGCTCGAGCTGTGGGCGGGGAGTCGCTGGGTGGTATGCCGCGAGTTAACCTGCCGACTCTCAAAAAGACGAGTGACCCACATGCCATTCCGCCTTCGACAATCAGGTGTTTGTTGAAGAGTTTTTTCCAGAAACCCAACTGTCTGGAATCAGCCACTTGCCGACCGCGCCGGTGAGGGGTTTTCTGAACGCTGCTGAAAGCGCCTGAGGCACGAAGCAAGCGTATCTGGGCGACATCCACAACCACGCGCGGCCGCCCGAGCGGCTTGCCTTTATGCCTTGCGTTCCGCAGGCCTGCGCGCGCGCTCCTGAATTAGCGCCCGTTCGAACTCGGCCATCGCGGCGACAAGAAGGCCCAAAGAGCAACTTATGTAGCTTCTGTGGAGATCGAGGGAATTGCGTAATTGAGCGAGGAACGAGCGGACGCGAGGATGGAATGGCCCTTGGGGGCCGGGACGGACGCAAACGTCCGCAACCAAGCCCTAGCTATGCAAAAAGCATTTCCTGGCTACCAGCCACGCACTTCACGTGATCTCAGCAAGCTCTGGGACCATTGCGTTTTCACTTTTGACGCGAGCGCGCTGCTCGATCTGTACAGAATGACGCGCACGACTAGGGAGGAATTTCTCAGTATTTTGGATCGCCTGAAGGATCGAGTCTGGCTACCGCATCAGACAGGTTTGGAGTATTACGACAACCGACCAGCCTGATAGACGCCACAAAGCCCCGAACCTGTCGCTAGCATACCGAACACTGCCACTGCAACTGTCATCTTCAATGCTGCTCTCCCTGGAACCGAATCGTCTTTGCTCTCTGGCTGAATTGAACCCTGGAAACGGCTCACCTGAGGTTTGTTGTGCGCCAATTGTGCTCCGGCCACATTTGCGCCTTTGCTGTCGATGGTTTGCAGTGTCTGGCGGTTTCATAAACCGCGATCTTCCGGCCTGATCTTACCTTCGGTGCATTTTCTGGACGGGCAGACTATGTTTCTGCTAGGTTACGCAGAGAGGTGCCAATATGGAGGACATTCGGACAACCGATCCAGCGACACGGAGAATCGTTCATGCCGCGCTCGACCGGGAGTTGTTGACACGCGGCATGGATTCCACGGACCCCATCAAAGACGATCTTCTGGGCCGCGTCCGGATCTTCCGTGGCTATCGCGGCGAACCCACAGTCCGATTAATTGATGATACTCGAACGCTCGTTCCGCCGAATGTTTACCTCGATCAGGTGGTGAATCGAAAGCCGGATTACGTTCCCCCGAAGTCACCTACGGGACCGATGCGAATCGCGATGAGCGACAAGCGCGGGCTGCTCACTGGCGACATAACGAGGATCGGCCGAGGAGAAATTATTGTGTTCGATGATCGTTCTGTGCGTTGAGGGGTTCCTCTTCATGGCTTCGGTATGGAGCTGGAAAATATTCACAAAAGAAGCCCGGTTCTCGCATTTTGAAGGCAGTTCGCCCTGCTAATGAAAACTGCCAAGCACTGCCGAGTGTGTGGTAAAGAGCTTCCCACAAGAAGGGGGAAAGTCTGCGGTAGAGTGCAAGGTAAGGCGAGTCACTGCCAGCGAACCTTGCAATCCATCAAGAGCCGGAAGTATTGGTCTACCACGCATGAATGTCGATCAAGCCGCGCTGTTTCTGCAGGCATTGAACTGCAAGCAAATCAGGAGAAAGAGTAACAACTGGGTGTCCGCTCATCTCGCCTCGTGCGGCAAGCGTGGCGCTCTCGCTTAGTTGCTACTCGCGGTCAACAGGAAGGCGTGAACTTCGCCGGTGCTTGTCTGCGCCGGGTCTTCGCCGCGCACCTGGCTTGGCCGAGAAAATACTGCCGCTGGATCAGATCGGTCCGGAGATCGTTCGGCGCGTCGCGGGTCAGACGATGCAGGTGCATGCCACGTGAACGTGGGCGATCTTGGCAAAAAAGAAAGGGCGAGGATTGCTCCTCGCCCTGACAAGAAAGCTAGTTATTTCAGACCAAAGTCGAAGTCGATGTTAGTACCGTCATTCAGGAAGACCCTGAAGAAGTAGGTACTGCCTGCGTTGTAGTTCTTAGTACTGATGTTGTAAATCCACTGGCCGCCGCTCGGATCAAAGCGGAAAACCGAGTCAGGAGTGGTGGAGTCTACCAACTCATTGGTTGTGTTCAACACAGTGCCAGCCACTATTTGGGTAATCCTGAAATCGTTCACTACACCCGCTGACCCAATCGAGTTGCCATTGGCATCGCACACCCGGAATTTCGCCGGCACCGTGCTCCCCTGCTTCCTGGGGAAGACGCTGTCGCCAGTGAAGTTGATGGGCTGCAGGATAGTATGGCCCGCGGAACCCAAACATGCGCCGGTGGAGTAGAAGACACCGTAGCTGTTCGTTTGGGAAGCGGTATTGCCTGCCACATCTTTAGCGTTCACAGTGAAGTTCTTGCTTCCGACCGAAGCGGTGTCGAACTGCGAGCCGCTAGCCACAGGACCGCCGCAGCCCGCAGAGCCTGCAACAAGGCCGGATGACCCGCTATCGCTGCAGCCATAGCTTGCGTTCGCCGACTGGTTCAACAAATAGCTGCCACTAATTCCCGGATTGATCAGGTTGATGGTCGGAGCCGTCACGTCAACATTGATGTGCATAATCGATGTGGACGCGCTATTTCCGGCCTTATCCATCGCAGTGCCCGCGATGGTCTGGTTCGCGCCTTCTCCCACCAACACGGGTGGCGTGCAGCTAGCTACGCCGGACAGTGAGTCGCCGCAGGTGAAGGTTACCGTTGGCTTGCCCGTCGCCACGTTGTACCAGCCCGTCACGGCCGGGCTTCCGGGAGTGATGGTCAGCACAATCGTAGGATTAGTCTTGTCGATGCTGATGCCGCTAACCGTCGAAGAATCGGCGGTGTTTCCTGCCTTGTCCGTGCAGCTGCCGCTGTTGGTAACGAACTGGCCGGCACCCTCACTGCTCAGCGTCGCTCCCGTCACCGTGTTGATGTTAAGTCCTGATTGGACGGAACCGGTGTCGGCACAGGCGAAATTGGCGGTCACGTCTGTGTTGTTCCAGCCATAGGTGTTAGCCAGTGGTGCGCGGCTGCCCGTGATCACCGGCTTCGTCTTATCTATGTCGATGCCGGTAACCGACGCCGGATCGCTGACGTTGTCCGCCTTATCTTTACACGTCCCCGATGCGGATTGGTTCGTGCCTTCGCCGCTCTTCGTGATG
>QHZR01000465.1 GCA_003224755.1 Acidobacteriota bacterium | reverse complement strand
CAGCGGGGCAAAGTAACTATGCGGTCTTGACCGGCAGCATTTTTGATCCGCAACAGCATCCCATCGTGGGCGCCAGCGTGAACCTTACGTCATCGGCCACCGGCGCGGTGCGTCATACGGTGACCAATGCCTCGGGTCTGTATGAAATTCCTGGACTCCAGCCGGGGAGTTACGAACTGCGTGTGACTGCGCCGGATTTTGGCACGTCGGCACAGCCGTTGCAGCTCGAGGTAGCGCAACGCCTCGCCGTTGATATCCGCTTGCAGGTTGAATCCAGAAAAGAAGCCGTCGAAGTCAGCAGTGTACCGGAAGCGATTCACACCACCGAGGCCTCGGTTGGCGAGGTCATCGAACCAACTTCGGTTCAAAATCTTCCACTCAACGGACGCATGCTGATTGACCTGGTACTTACGGTTCCTGGCGCACACGTCAGCCACGGCGCACAGACTGGGAATATGAATCCTCTTTATTGGCGTCCGGGACAACGCTCGGCGGTGAGCGTAGGCGGCAGCCGTCCCAACGGCAATTATTTTCTGCTTGATGGCACTACCAATACTGATCCCACCTTTAATACCCAGAACCTCAGCCCATCGCCAGACGCAGTCCAGGAATTTAAAGTCCAGACTGGCAGCTATTCAGCGGAGATGGGTGGCGCCGGCGGCGGCCAGATCAACATTGTGACGCGCGGCGGCAGCAATCAGTACCACGGCACGGTTTATGAATTCCTGCGCAATGGGTTCATGGATGCTTCGTCGTTCAATGACATGGGAAACAATCACATGGTGCAGAACGATTTTGGCGCGTCGTTCGGCGGACCTATTGCGCATAACCGGACCTTCTTTTTCGTGAACTACGAAGGCTTCCGGCATGCCATGGCTGACACCATGATTGACACGGTGCCCACCCCGCAGGAGATTGCGGGCGACTTCAGTCAGGCCGGTCTCAACGGCGCCCCTGTTCACATCTTCGACCCGGCGAATGGCCGTGCAGAATTTCAGTACAACGGCAACTTTGACGTCATTGATCCCACTCGCATCAACCATGCGGCGCAACTCTTTCTGCAGACTTACATTCCGCAGCCCAATGCGATGCCGGGCATGACGATGCCTTGCGGCTCCGCGATGATGGGCATCCCTGCACCGGGCTCAGGAGCCGACTGCAACAACTACATGGACGTGCGCAATGAGTTGCAGGTCAATGATCAGGGAACCGTCCGCATTGATCAGGTATTTGCTAATGGTGACAGCTTGGTCGGGCGTTATTCGCTCAGCGCGGAAAGTGGCTTCACGCCTGGGGAAATGCCGCCCGGCGGGGTAGGTTCGCTCCTGCCCGGCTTCGGCTCGTTCAACGATAACTATTCCCAGCAAGGCAACATCTCCTGGAACAAAACCCTCGGCTCGACCCGCGTGAATACCGCCGCAATTACATTCTCACGGCTCGCGATGCATCGTTTCAACGAAAACGCCTACACCAATGACATCGTTTCCCAGCTCGGAATTCAAGGCATAGGATTTGGCGGCACCGGGGCCTTTGGCGCGCCTTTCTTCAACGTGCAGGGCTATTCGCCCATGGGTGACAACTATTCTGCCACCCCGATGAAATCCTGGGACACAATCGGGGAAGCGCGCGATACCTTCAGCTGGCAAAAAGGACGCCACAGCCTGAAGTTCGGCGCGAGCTATCGCCGCTTCATTTGGCCCATGTGGGGATTCTTCCAGAATCGCGGCTACTATCAGTTCACCAACGGCTACACCACGGATAACGGAACCAACGATGGAACCGGATCTGCGCTGGCCACTTTCCTGCTCGGGCTTCCTGCAGTCAAGCAGCGCCAGGCCGGCATTCCGCAGATGCAACTCCGGCAGTGGTATGCCGACGGATTCGTTCAGGATAGCTTCCGCATAACCCGCTCGACCACAGTCGAGATGGGCCTGCGATACGAGTACATGGATCCGCTGGTGGATATCAGCTACACGAATACGAATCTGGTGTTCAACAACGGACTCGGCGGCGCGCCTTCGGTCTTCATCGGCGGACAAAACGGCTATCCACGCGGATTACGATATCCGAACACGCGCAACCTCGCTCCGCGATTTGGATTTTCGCAGGCGCTGCCCAGCGGCTTGGTGTTCCACTCCGCATTCGGAATCTTCTTCACGCCGGTGGACATGAACACGTGGTGCAATCAACGGCACAACGTTCCATATGTCTTTCCGGAAACGCAGCAGAGCGACAGCTTCACGCCGCCACCGACGCTATATGCGAGTCAGCTCGATTTCGGCCAGGCCATGCTGGGTCAGACAACAGTCAGCTTTACTGGAATGGACCCTCACGCACCATCCCAATACATCGAGCAGTGGAGTGGCTCGCTGGAAAAAAGTCTCGGTAGCCGCACTTCAGTCGAGATCGGATACCTCGGCTCTCACGGAGTTCACCTGCAGCGGGCGCATCTGATCAACAATGCGCCTCCGGGAGCCGGACCAATCGGCCCACGGCGGCCGTTCCACTATCTTGACTTCGTCTCGGCAACCACTTTGCCGGCGAACGTGACATATGTTCCGCCCACGACCGGCTGCCCGAATGGCGCCACGCTATGCACTCCAGTGAGCACCATCAACCTGCTGGAGGACACGGCGCAGAGTTGGTACGACGCCGGTTATGTGAATGTGCGCCGCCGCTATTCAGGCGGATTCACGTTTCTCGCGAATTACACCTGGTCGAAGAA
>QHZR01000196.1 GCA_003224755.1 Acidobacteriota bacterium | reverse complement strand
GTGGTCGAGACGGATATAGTCGCAGGTCTGCGTCGCCCACCGAAGACGTTGCAGCCACCAGCGATAATCGTCGGCGCGAATCGCGTCCCAGTTGTAGAGGGGATTTCCCCAGCGCTGGCCGGTGGCACTAAAATAGTCGGGCGGAACGCCGGAAACGACTTCGGGCAGGAGATCGACTTCTCCTAGACGAAACAGATTGCGGTGCGCCCAGACGTCGGCGCTGTCATAGTCAACGAAAATCGCGATGTCGCCGACAATGCGTATGGATTTCTGGGCACAATAAAGCTGCAGAGCGTGCCACTGCTCCCAAAAGAAAAACTGCACGACGCGCCGGATGGAGAGGTCGGTGCTGAGCTCCGCGCGGATCGAATCGAGAGCATTCGGCTCCCGGCGCGCGAGATTTGACGGCCACTGATTCCAGTGCTTTCCATGCCGCTCACGCAATGAATCGAAAAGAACGAAATCTTCCAGCCACCACGCGTTCTCGTGGCAGAAATGATCGAAGCGCGACCGCGCTCTCCCATCGGCTGGCTTGAGAAATTTCCTTGCGGCGCTCTGGAGCAACGGCAGCTTCGCCCGGCGTACTTCGTCGTAATTGATCGGTCCCACATCAACTGGAAGACCAGAGAGCTCGCTGGCATCCAGCCAACCATGCTCGGCCAAGCGCTCCAGGCTAATCAGCAAAGGATTTCCCGCAAAAGCTGAAGTCGAAGAATAGGGCGAGTTCCCATTCGCCGGGGGGTTCAGCGGCAGCACTTGCCACAGTCCTTGGCGCGCCGCTGCGAGGAAATCCAGAAATTCGTAGGCCGCTGGACCGAAGTCGCCGATGCCTCCGCGAGACGGTAGCGAGATGGGATGAAGCAGGATGCCGGAGAGACGAGAAAAGGGCATTGGATCGGGCGATCGGGTCATCTGATGATCGGGTGATCGAAATAGGAATCCAATCACCTACCGTGTTCTGGAGTTCATGAACAAGTTGGCCGGGAGAAATCGTCCTTAACCTGAAAGACTAAAGACCGGTTAGCTGTACCGTCCCTACGGGACTCGGTCTGGATTCCAGCTTACCCAGGACTTACGTCCTGGGCTAATGTTTTTCCCCCCCTCTGGGGCTCGTGTTTGCAGATGCCATTCAACCGTATTCACCCGTTGAGCAGTTCGCGATTTTGAGCTAACTTTCGCGATAGAACACACCTAAGTGGCTGCCAGCCTGCATTCGAAGTTGAAACGACCCGATGGCGCGATCATCAGCTGACCTGATCCGCTTATTCGCTCTCCTCGGTCCTCGACTTGGTCAGAGTTTGCAGTTCGGCTTGATTGATTTTGATCTTGCCGGATTTTTCCAAGCTTTGGCGTAGCGTTTCCAGGTAGAGACCAAAGACCTCGTTCTGCTTTTTCTGCATCAAGGTTTCGCGAATCTGATCTTTCTTGGCGAGGAAGTCCTGGTCAGTCGGCGCCTGACGTTCGGTCACCCTGAGAACAGCGCCGTTATCGCCACTGCTGATTGGCCCGCTGATGTCGCTCGGCTTTAAGGTGAAGGCGACCGCAGCAGGTCCCGTCATGGAACCGATGTCGGGGACCTGGCCGTCAGGCAAAACCAGATCGCTGGTTTTGTAGGTTGCGCCGAGTTCCTTGGCTGCCTTTTTCAGGTCGTGACTGGCTCTGGCACGATCAGAGAGCTCTTGCGTTTTCTGCGTTAGCAATTGTCCCGAGCGCTCGTTCTTGAATTCCTGCTCTACACGGCTGCGGATTTCTTCGAAGCTCGGAGTGGCTGGCGGTTTTATGGCGGTGACCTGATAGATCGCCCAGCCTTGATGCAGTTGTGCCTCATCCACTGCCGCGTTTGCGGCCTGCCCAAAAGCAGCGGTCATGAACTGTGGGTCGCTGCCTATGCCGGGAAGAATGTCTTTGCTAGTCACAAAATCGGTTGAGATGACCTGAAGACCTTTCGCGGAGGCAGCTTTTTCGAGACTGGTTGTCTTCGCGTCAGCAAGGAGTTGATCGGCGGCACGCTGCGCTGCTTCCCCAGCTTTTTGCTGCTTGATCAGAGGTTCGATCTGCGATTTGACCTCGTCCAGAGTTTTGACGTGGGCTTCCTGCTTGTCGTCCACGTGAATGATGTGGAAGCCGAAGCTGCTCTGGACCAAATCGCTGGTGCCGCCCTTGGGAAGCGAGAATGCAGCTTTCTCAAATTCGGGCACTGTCTTTCCGCGGCCGATCCAGCCCAGCGCCCCACCTTCTTTTGCCGATGTATCTTCCGAATATTTCTTTGCCAGGTCGGCGAAGTTTCCTCCGGCCTTGACCTGCTTCAGAACATCTTCGGCCTTGGCACGCGGCGCATCGAGCGCCTTCGGATCCACTTTTCCATCAGGCCCCGGCGGGGGCGTTTTGAACAGGATGTGACGCACATTCACTTGTTCCGGTACGCGGTACTCATCGCGATGCTGGTCGTAATAGCTGGCCAGGTTCTGCTGCGTGACCTGGGTCTGCGCCAGCATTTTTGTGTTGTCGAGAACGACGTACTTGAGCTGGCGCTTTTCTGGGATCGAGTTGACGTAGGTCTGTTTGTTGCGATCGTAAAATGCTTTCAGTTCGGCGTCGGCGGGATGAAGGGTTTTAAGAACGTCATCCTTTTTCATGACCGCGTAATCGAACTTTACCTTGGTGTTCTCTTTTTCGAATTGCTGGCGGACTTCGGTGTCAGTAATGGCAGCGCTCGAGGCGATCAGCTTCTCCAGTTTGCGTTCGAGAATTCCGTTTGCGACCAAATGCTCGAACTGCGGAATCGTAAGGTCATGGCCGCGAAGCAAGCCTTCATATTCCTGTTGTCCGATGAATTTGCCCCCGGGGAAAAAGGTGGCCGCGTACGGACCGTGTTCCAGCTCCTCCCGAACTTCGTTGTCGGTAACTCGCAAACCCATGCGGTTGGCTTCCGAGAGGATGACCTTCTCGTTAATCAGATTGTCGGCCGCGCGCTGCGCAAAGAACGGCATCAGCATATTGGCCTGCGCCCCACCACGCGGGAATTGCTGCTGGACCATCTGCTGCGCCTGCTTGCGCACCTCGAGGGTCGTGACGTCCTCTCCGGCAACCGTGGCTACAACGCCTTTCGGCGGAGTATTCGCGCCGAAAACGGAGGTGCCCGCGCCGCCTGGCAGGACGTACCACGCCATGGACAGGCAAATGACCCCCAATATGCCGGCCAAAAAGTACTTCTTGAACCAGCTCGATGTTTGCATGAAGCGAATCATGATATAAGGAACTCCAAGTGAGCGGAAAACTCGATTATAAACGAATGTGCTGTAGAGACGTTGCTTGCAAAGTCTTGCTCTGTGCGGTAATGGAGACGTAGCAAGCTACGTCTCTACGGACTTATTTGTTGAATTCGTACACGTAGCTACGCGGCTCGTTTCCGGAGATGAACCGCGTGTTGTATTTCAGCATATAGTCGAGATGTTCGGCGTCGTTCGGGAACAATTTGCCCGGATATGGATACTTGCCCATGCCACGGAATGGCAGAGGCTCGACCGTGTTGCCGTCGGCCGCGTAGAAATCCATATCTTTTTCGTAGCCGTTGGCTTGGAAGAAATAGTCGCGCGTCCAGCCCTTAGGAAGCGGCGGTAGTTTGCTGGGATCGAACTCCAGCTGGACTTCTTCGCCGGAGCCGAAGACGGCGGGCTTGTCGTCAAACTTTGTGAGCAGCGGAAGAACGTCGCCGTAGCGCGTGTATTCTCCGGCCTGTCGCGCGTACGGACCGGTGCGGCTGACTTGCTCGTAAACGTATTTCACGTTGCCCGGAGGTTGGTCTTCGATCTGGCGCGGGTAACCATGGAAGTCGAGCTCGGCTTTGGTTAGTGGGACGTCGCTCAGGGCGTAGTTTTTGGTTTGTGGGCTGCGGTCGATGAGGATGCTGTCCCAGTAGATCTGCAGATTGGTAGTGATGCGGATACGCGTGGTCCCTTGCGGAAGCTTGCCGCTGAGATCAGTCGTGATTGTGCGCGGCAGGCCAGCGGGAAAACCCATGTCATCAGTGACGCGGACCCATTTGCCGGTTTGTTTGGCTCGGACATTCCTGTCCGAGCTGCTTTGAACTTGCTGGTTGTCGGACAAGAATGTCCGACCCACATGGCCGACCTCAGCCTCAACATACGGAGCCGTAGCTTCAATCCCTGCTTGCGAAGCCGCGTACATTCCTGTTGCGGTGAAGTATTCTATTTCGCCGTGCATGAGCAGGCGCAGTGGGCCTGCGCGATAGGGTTCACCTAAATCGAGCGTCAGGCTGTGCGGCTTGACGAAGCCTTTGAACGGGAGCAAGTCGAAGTTGCCGACGTATTTGTGGGCAAGGAGATCGGGGAGAAGGTTGTTGCCCTTGTCGTCCCAGGCACCCGCCGGGGGCTTCGCGTTTCTGCTGGTGATCACCTTGAAATTTGGATACGGCGGATTGCTGGCGAAGTATTCGTTGGGATAGACGTCTTCGTTCGCGGGATGATCCACGGCCACGAGGTTTACCGCATCGAGATAGACGACTTCTTCCATGGGTTCGATCAGGCGGAAGTTGAGGGTTCCGTGGGGGCGGGCCTGGAGGGCCGCCCCTACACGATCTGTCGGGCGGGTGGGGGCACCCGCCCCTACGTGGTTAGTGGAGCCACGGGCGTCCTCGCCCGTGGAAAGTTCCCTGATCACATTCCGATCAATCTTGACCCATTCCGTCGGGCGTGGGATATTCCGTTCGCCCGGCGCGACCCAATGCCCAATCACTCCGGCACCGAGAACATCTGCGACGAGCTGATATTGTTTCCCGTCCCACACGAAAAGTGTCGGGCAGGAACTCCCGCGCCGATCGAGTTCCGTGAACTCGGCCTGCTTATTGGCAGCGACTTCGATTTCGTCTTGCAGTACGCCTCCGGGCCAGAGCATGCGGACGACATCGGCTTGCTTGACCTGCCCCAGGCCGACGGTGAGATACGGTGAGTTCTGCCCGAGATATCCATTGGAGCCGTAGATCTCATATTTCTGGCGAATGCCGTCGGAGAAGACCTCGACCTTGGTCCCGATGGCGCTCTTGTTGCTGTTCAGCCCCTTGAGCGCGAGCCGCAGCCAGTTGTTCTTGTTGCCGCCTTCGTTCTTGAGCAGGACGGCAGGGCCGTGGTTCTGGGTGATGAGCAGGTCGGTGGCGCCGTCGTTGTCGAAGTCTCCGGTGATGATGGCGCGAGGATCTTTTAGCTGAACCTTGTCGAGACCTACGTCGGTGGTGACGTCTTTCCAACCATCTGGACCGAGATTGCGGAACAGCCGCACTTCGCCTTTGCCTTCTTTGGTCTCGCCCACCGCGACGAGGTCAACCCAGCCGTCGTTGTCGTAGTCGAAGGCGGCGATGCCGTAGGCGCGAGCCCAGTTGGTTTCGGGGAGTTTTACCTGCTCGAAAGACTTGCCATGGTTGTTGTTGTTGTGCCAGAGAGAAATACCCGGAGCAATCCTTTGCGTAAAGACCAGATCCATCCAGCCGTCGTGGTCATAGTCGAGGACGGCAATGCCCGCAAGAGGACATGGAATGAATCGGGAATCGATGTCCCTTGAACCGTTGTAGGGAGGCGGGGGAATAAGTGGTATGGCGGCGAATTTCCCTTCCCTGGGATTTTGAAAAATGACGGCCCCAAAAAGATTGGCAGCAACTACATCAACGGCTCGGTCGTTGTTGTAGTCCGTCCCGATAGCGCTCACGCCGAGGCCTGCCGTCAGGCCTATCTCGCCGGCGACCTCAGTAAACGTGCCGTTCCCGTTATTTCGCCAAACATTGTTTTTTCCTTCCCAGTTGGCGACCGCGATCGGTTGGGAACTAGGTTTCATGAATTGATTGGAGGGGCCACTGGGTTGAAGCGTGAAAAGATCGAGGTCACCATCGTGATCGTAATCAATGAAAGCAAGGCCAACGCCGTAGCTCTTAATGCCCGCGGCACTAGTCAAATCCCGGAACTTTCCATTTCTTTCATTGTGCAAAAGGAACAATCTGTCGCCACTTACAGCAAGATCGGTTGCACCATCGTTGTCATAGTCTCCAGCCGTACAGCTGACGGCGTGCTCTGTCGGATCAAGCCCAGCTTGCTTTGTGACGTCTTCGAACTTGCCATTCCCGACGTTGTGGTAAAGCGTCATTCCCTCGGCACCGTTATCGGGAAGAAAAAGATCAATCTTGCTGTCACCGTCATAGTCTAAAAAGCAAGCACCGGATCCGAGATAGAGAGTGTCGTCCGCACGACCCGATGCAGCCTTTATAGCCAGCCCCGCTTCTTGCGTCACATCCACAAACTCAACCGGAATTTGCGGCGGGACTTTCACCGTGGCGGCTTGGGACTCCTCGGCCAGGGAATACTTGCCCTGCTCGCCGTAGGCCAGGCTCATGGCCGACCCGAGCTTGTTTTGAGTGACGTACTGGAAGCGCGCCAGGTGCTCGCGGGCGTGGGGGGTGTCTCCGGACTGCTGGTAGGCGCGCGAGAGTCCGAACTGCGCCGAGGCGTGCAGCGGATTCAGCCTGAGCGCGCGCTCGAAGGCGTCAATCGCCTGCGGAAACTGCTTGAGCTGGGAATAAACCGTACCTAGGAAGTACCAGGTATCGGCGTCGCTGTCATCAATTTCGATTACGTGCTTGAAATCTTCGACGGCGGCTTCGGCATTGCTGCTATTTTTGTCCAACATGCCGAGCGCATACCAGGCGTGGGGATCTTTTGGGTTGGCTTTGGCGGCCTCGTCGAGGATTGCTTTGGCGGGGTCAACCTTAGCCAGACTCAGCAATGCGATGCCCTGATTCATTTTCGCGACCCGCAGATTGGGATCGGCGGCGGCCGCGTCTTGAAAATATTTGAGTCCCTTCTCGAATAGCTGCTGATTCATGTAGGCGCAGCCGAGATTATTTAGGCGGGCGGCTTCGCTGGGGTCGGATTTCTTCTCGGGAGAGGCGGCAATCAGAATTAGAGTAGCGACGAGCAGGCCACCAGCCCACAGCAGCAGTTTGGATTTCATTGTTAAAGATTTAACCACAGTCGCGCATCGTTTGAAGCTACCAGTAAGTGGAAGATCAACTAATTCCTAGACTCTTGTCATTCCGAACATGCCGCTTGCGGGCAGGCGAGGAACCTAACGTCAGCAGGCCTGTACGATGCAGTCTGGCTACGCCGATCTAGGCCCATGCGGTAGAAGCCGTCATGTTTACGTCCATGCTGGCGCAATCGCATCGTAAGGTCCCTCTCTCGCCCGCGTTCCGCAAGCGAGTTCGGGATGACAATCACAATGTATGTGCTTAATGGTACGTGCTTAATGTTTTTCGGCCGACAGCTTCGCGACTTTAGTGGCCGCCGGCTTCTTGGTGACTGGCCCGTATGCGCGAGACGAAACAATTCCCTTCCCTTCCTGCACGGTGACCGTCTGGCTGGCGTTCACGTTCGAGAGCTTGTCAGTTTGACCGCTGGGCCACTGAATTTCCACGGAATCGGCCTTCGTCCTCGGCCCTAGTCTGCCAATGTACCGATCCCAGCCCAGTCCAAAGGTCGCGACAAGCTCGCTTTGCGAAAGATAGCTTGAGCCGCTGCGGAGCATCTTCGTCTGTTTATCCGCGCCGGAGGTGACCGTGATCACCGCGCCGATTCCGTCGCGATTGGATTTTGTGCCGACCAGCTTGATGCGTAGGCTGTGGTTGGTCACGCCGTCATTGTGGAAGAGATAGGCACGGCCGCCATTCGTAGTCATCAGCACGTCGAGAACGCCTTCGTTGAACAGATCGGCGTAGGCGGCGGCGCGGCCAACTTTGGGTGCAGCAAAGCCGATTCCCAAAGATTGGGTAGCTTCGACGAACTTTCCTCCACCGAGATTGCGGAAAACATGCGGGGGCTCTGCATAGCTCACGCGCTTCTGAACTTTTTCGATCTGATCTTCAATATGGCCATCGGAGACGAAAATGTCGGGCCAGCCGTCGTTGTCGTAATCGAAGAAGAAGCAACCGAAGCCGAGCGTGACCAGCGTCGCGCGCCCGACTTCGGAGCTGGGAGCTTCATCGACAAATAGCCCGTTCCCTTCGTTGTGATAAAGCGAAAGCATCTGATTGGCGAAATTCGTGATAATCAGGCTGGGCCGCCCGGAGCGATCATAATCTCCAGCGTCAACGCCCATGCCGGCGCGCGCAACACCGTCCTCGCTGAACGCAACCCCGGCAGATACACCCTTCTCTTCAAACGTCCCGTCGTGTTTGTTCAGATAGAGTTTATTCGGCTGCGTGTCGTTGGCCAGAAGAATGTCGGGCCATCCGTCATTGTTGTAATCGAGAATCGCGATCCCCAGGCTCTTGGACGTGTTGTCGAAGAAATGGGCTTTCTGTGTCGCGTCTTCAAATTTTCCGTTGCCCAGATTGTGCCAGAGGCGCGCTGACGTGCCCTTGTACGATTCCGGCGTGCAATAGGACTTGTGCGTGCCGTCGAGCGTGCAGAAGAGGTCTCCCTGCTGCGACCATTGGACGTAATTTGCGACTGCGAGATCGAGTTTGCCGTCGCGATCGTAGTCTAGCCAGGCAGCGCTGGTGGAAAATTCGTTCGGGCCGAAGAGGCCCGCGGTCTTGGTTACATCCGTGAATGTGCCGTTGCCGTTGTTATGAAACAAATGGCTCTGACCGAGCGCGGTGATGAAAAGATCGTCGAAGCCGTCGTTGTCGTAGTCGCCAACCGCAACCCCCATGCCGAACATTGGAATCGCGAGTCCGGACTTCGCGGTAACATCGGCAAAAGTGCCGTCGTGATTATTGTGATAGAGCTTCGGGGTCGTTTGTGGACCTTGATGTCCGGGCCAATTTGTGCCATTGGTAAGCAGGATGTCGGGCCAGCCGTCGTTGTCGTAGTCAATGAAGGCGCAGCCCGGGCCCATGGTCTCGGGGAGATATTTTTTTCCAAAAGCGCCGTTGTTGTGGGTGAAATGGATGCCGGCTTGGGTGGTGATGTCGCGGAAGGTGATTTGGCATTCGGCGAACATCGAAGCAATGAAAATGAAGATGAGAGATCTGAGCATTATTTGGAATTCCGAGTTGCGGAGTTAATAGCCGCGACTGTCGAGCTTCGCTCGACCGGACGGGTGAGGGCACCCGTCCCTACGTGGCCAATGCCGGGCACGTGGACCGTGCTGGTTTGAGCAGCTTTGGCCATATTCGCCTTCAGCGGCAGGGGCACACTCACATGCTCGTGGATCGCCTGACGCTCGTTGTTGTCTTCGGGATGGGCCTGCCGATAAGGCCCGGTGATGGTTTGTGCCGATTCGTCCGCCTTGAAGCGCAGATAGCGCGCCTGATGGTCCTCGGCCTGTTTTTCGTCTCCCTGGCCGCGATAGCAGAGCATCAGGTTGTAATGTGCTTGCAAGTCTTCCGGGTCAATCGCGAGCACCGCGTTCAGCGCCTTCACCGCATCTGCGTATTTCCGCTGAAGGAACATCACGCGGCCGTAGTCGTTCAGCGCCACACGGTCGCGTGGATACTGCGCCAGCACCTCGCGTAGTTCGCCCGCCGTGCCATCGTAATTTCCATCGCTGCGCAAAACACGAGCGTAGAAATAATGCGCGCGAGCAAGGTTCGGACTCAGCTCAATCGCTTTCTGCAGAACCGTACGCGCGCGATCCATATCGCCTTCCTGGACAGCGGCGCGACCGATGTTAACCCAGCCGTCCGGATTCTTCGGATCAATTTCCGTGACTCTTTGGAAAGCGACTTCTGCGCCTTTCAAATCGCCTTGCAGCAGCAAGCCGATGCCGTAGTCATTCCAGCGCTGCCAGTCTTCGGGACGCAGATCGATCTTTGGCTGCAATGCCGGTCCGTTGTGCGAGCCGACACTCAACGTGACTTCATTCTCGGCGATCGCTACGACCGGAACGTCGGGAATCTTTTCTTGTCTTGCTGAAACTCCGTTTAGCGATCCGGTGAAGACGTATTTGCGGTCGTCATACCCAGGGCCTTGGTCGGGTTTGGCGTCTGCACGGCCGGGGACGGCCGTGTCCCCACTTTCATACTTGTGATTGAGATCCGCCGGAACTCCGGCAAAAGCGAATTGCGTGTTCCACCAAGCGAACTTGCGATAGCAGAGCCGCGCGTGCAGAGTGATCTTGTTTCCTGCGTTCTCCGGAATGTGCATGCGGTAATGCACTGTGTCGGCAGCACCCGGCGGAATGAGGCGGACATAGACGACCGAGCGCGTGGACCAGGCGTTACGCTTGTTGATTGGATTCCCGTGCTCGTCAATCTGCAGCGAGCGATAGAAATGCGCGCCGGGTTCGACGGGACCTTTGCCATTGTCCTCGACCATGCCGCTCCAAAAGATTGTCTGTCCCTTGTCGTCGGTGGCCTTGAGTTCGAGCCAGGTGTCGTAGGCATCCACCGTGCCGCCGGGAAAGAAGTGGCCGATCTTTTTCGTGCGGACGACAACATCGACGCGAACTGTATCTCCACGGCGCAAAACCGGCTGGACGCGATCTAGCGGCGCAGAAATCGGTGAGGCCTCGGTCGTGGCCGAAGCAATCTTGGTTTCCGCTTCTTCACCCACCGCAAACGTAGTCTGAATATCCGATTGCGGCGTTGCTACGGCGTTGGCCTGCACCGCTTCAGGCGATATAGCGAAAATATCCACGCTGAGGATCCCGTTTTTTAAGAAGTTCTCGGTGAGTTTGAGTTGGTCGGCATCCTCGTTCGCGGTCGGAACCGCTGTGTTCGCTCCAGGGAAACGATGCGAGTGGACAAATCCATTCATGTTGCCGAAATCATTCGAGTGCGCGAGGGGCATGTGGCAATCGGCGCATTGCTGCGAAGCTTTGGGATAGTAGAAGGAACGCGCGCCCTGGCCGGAGACGCCGCTGGCCTGCCAGTTGTCATATTCATTGAAACCGCGAATCCAGCGATAGTGATTCACAGGAACGTCGAGATGCACTTTGTGGCAGCTCGAGCAGAACTCCGGTGTCTGATCGCGCATGAAGGGCTTCAGGAACACGCGGCGATGCGGCTCAGGATTTAGCTTCACTAGGAAATCGTGCACGGTTCGCACGAACGGATTCTTGCTGGCTGCCAGCTCGTGCAGCTTGGGATACTCCAGATAAAAATCGCCCTGGCCCATGGTGCTCTTCACATTGGCGATGGAGTGGCACATCATGCAGCCGAGGCCTGCTTGCGCTTCGGGGCGATGCACGATCTGTTTGATTGGTGTGTCCATCAGGCCGCTATAGAGGACGGCGGGATCGTGGCATCCGCCGCACCATTTTGAGGGCTTGGTGCCCACGCGGTCCTGCATGTACTCGATGCTTTTGCGATACCACTGATTGTTGAACGACGAGAAGTGGTGTGCTGAGCTTTGCCATTGTTTGTAGATATCCGCGTGGCATCGCTGGCAGGAGTCGGACTCCATGAAGAACTTGCTGGGGATTTTTTGATGTCCGTAAACTTGCGCGGAGCTTGGGAAGAAATCGCCTTGCGGACCGTCGCCTTCATCGTTCATGGTGGCGGGCGCGTCGGCGGGGTTCTGGATACGCGCGTGTGTCAGCCAGCGCGAATTGCGCGTGTACCACGCAGCGCCACTAAGAGCGGCGATCGCGAGCAAAGAGACGGTGAAACGGAGCGCGGTCCGAGCGAGTCCAGGCGATAGCCATTTCCGACCACCAGGCCAGTCAGCGAACAGTATCCCGCAACCTACCAGCGCCAACGCGATGTGGAGATAAACCCAATTCCACTCCGCGCGCAGGGCTCCGATCTTGATTAGGGCGACGCCCAGACCTGCAGATCCCGCAACTAGGAGCCAGCCCAGGCGGGCCATCCACGTGCCGTCCCGCAACAGTCGAAAAAGAAAAACCAGCAGATAGAGGCTGAGTAGGAGTCCCACGAGAACATGCAGAAGAACTACGACGGCGTAGAAAACGTTAGTTTGAGGGAAGGCGTAGAGATAGATGGCGGAAAGAAATAGGAATGCGAGCAGCCACGACAGGGCGCGAACGCCCATCATGTTCCTGATTCTGGTGGTCATCTCTGCGGCGTGGACACAGCGTATGAGCGCGCTAAGTTACCCTAAACAGTCCAGGAAATTGAAGAAATAGTATAAAAACATTACCTGCCGGAAAGGTATGCAGTCGGTAGCTGGCAAGCATGTCAGTTTGGTACGACGCGAGCTAGCGCTTGTGAAAGTTCCTCTGACTTGAACCCAAATGGCCCGGGCCTGCTCTTGTAAGCCACGCGGCCGTTCTGATCAACCAGATAAATCCGGTCCGGCCATCCGGTGTACGCCTGCTCGGTTGAGTTGCCAAACTCATCGAGAACTGCGGGGAATTTGATCCCAAGCTTGCGAACGCAGGCTCCGGCCACCACGGCACGTTCTTCCTCATTCTTGGGACTGGCAAAGACAACTTTGTCGCGAACGTTACTTTGCATCTGCCAAACATCGCTGGGATGCGCTTCGGTGATGTAGACCACCAGGAAAGCAACTTTGCTCTGATACTGATCGTAGAGCTTGTTGAGGGCGGGAACCTCCCGCCGGAAAGGCGGTCAAGTGTAGCTGCCGAAAATCATGACTACCGGTTGCGCCTTGTTTAGTTCGGCGAGACGAATGCTGCTGGTCTTGTCGAGCTTGGTTAAAGAGAAATCAGGAGCGGGATCGCCCACGTGGACCGTACCAGCGCGCGCCTGGGTCCACAAAGTCTCAAAAGGGATGATCAAGAAGACCTCCCAGGGTAGGTGAGACATTACCCGGGCGAAACCTTCCGGAGAACGGTACATGGCCCGCCACATGAAACCAACGAATCCAACCCAGAGGACGAAAACGACGACCAGAACTCTGGCCGTGATATTGATCCATCGCCGACGAGGCTTGGGTCTTTGTGAGATTGGGTCTGCTAGGGTGCTCATGAGCTCCAATTTGTCATGTCGAACCGGAAGCAATTAGCCTTCATCCCCTCGCAGCGGCACGTTCTCCGCGAGTGCTGAATGCTTGACGCTACTGCTTCTTCACTTCCGCCGCTTCAATCTTGCTAATCACGATCGCGGTGGATCCTCCGCGCTGAAACACTCTACCGCTGGCCGTCACCGTCTTCCCAGCGTAGGGAAGCAGCTTGTCATTCTGGCTGCTCGAGGGAGTTGTGTCTGCGATTGGCCAGTAAATCGTGCCAGTGGAAGAAAGGATCACCAATGGCGACCCAGCCTTGGCACACGCCATGGCGCACTCCGCGCTGATCGGCTTCTTCAATCCTTTGGTAAACGCGCAGGCGGAGTCAAGGACGTAGCCCTTGACGGTTGTTGTCTTTGACGTCTCGGCGGCAAAAAGCGCCGCGGCAAACAGCAGTGTAAGCGCTCCAGTGATGTAAATCTTCATGGTTTGCTTCTTTCTTCGTGCAAAAAGAAATTCTTCTGTGTTCTCTGTGCCTCTGTGGTCAAAAGCATTCCTAGAACGACAATCTGGCGCTCAATTGTACCTGGCGACCCGGAGTCGTTGACTGAGTGATAGTGCCGAACTGCGGCGTATTCACAAAGCGATCGGGCGTTCCCAGGTTGGTATGGTTTAGAGAGTTGAAAAATTCTCCGCGGAACTGGAACTTCGCCCGCTCCGTGAGTCTGAAGTCTCGCGCCAGGGCCAGATCGAGCGTCTGCATCCCCGGACCGTAAACGGAATTCCGGCCCACATTGCCAAAGGTAAATGCGCCCGGCGTGGCGAATGCAGCCCGGTCGAACCACTGCGTCGCAGTTTGCGTGCCGGGGCCGAAGATCGGCTGTCCCGTGTAATTCGCCCGAATCGGATTCTCTCCG
>QHZR01000462.1 GCA_003224755.1 Acidobacteriota bacterium | reverse complement strand
GCTCTCCATGCACGCATGAGCTTGGCAAGCCTTCACGGCAGAACTCGCAGGTGCCATCCGATATCAAGAAAGGTGAGATCACGCGATCCCCTTTTTTGATGGTGCGCACCTCCGCCCCTACCTCCTCGACCATCCCCATCCACTCGTGTCCCATGCGATCTCCCGGCTCACGGTGATCGATGCCACGATAAGACCACAGATCCGAGCCACAAATACCCGCATGCGTAATGCGGGCAACCACATCGGTTGGGGCCTCAATGATGGGATCGGGGACCTGGTCGATGTGCATATCTCTGGGTCCATGATAAACGGTTGCTCTCATGTTTTTCTCCTCTTCCTGTTCTCTACTCACTTTATTCCTGGATATTGGCCTTATCTTCCTGTTATCCGGCTTTACCCATTTCGGGCGCCCTTTTCACTGTTAAAGTGACCAGGGCGCCCGATCTTGATAAAAAGAGCGCTGCCCAGTGTGGCACATTACGCATAACCGAGCACGGGATGCGGCTGATAGGCTTCTTCTAAATGGCGAATTTCATCCGGGGTGAACTGGACAGAGACGGCTGCAACGGCATCATCCAGGTGATGCGGCCTGGTTGCGCCAATGATCGGGGCAGTGACGACCGGTTTGGAGAGTATCCAGGCTAAAGCTACCTGAGCCATGGGCAGACCGCGGGCTTCGGCCACATCGCTGACCCGCTGTGCGATCTGCAAGTCTTCTTCCGTATATAAACGTTTGCCGACGTCATCGGTCTGCGCGCGCAGCGTTTCATTGCGTTCTTTCGACGGTTTGCGGGCGAGCCTCCCTTTGGCCACCGGTGAATATGGGATCACCGCGATCTGCTGATCATGGCAGAGGGGAAGCATTTCCCGCTCCTCTTCCCGGTAGATCAGGTTGTAATGCGGCTGCATGGAAACGAAACGCGTCCAGCCATGCAGATCCGAGGTATAAAGGGCTTTGGCAAACTGCCAGGCGTACATCGCAGACGCGCCGATATAGCGGGCTTTGCCGGCCCGGACCACGTCATTCAGGGCTTCCAGGGTTTCCTCGATCGGGGTTTCATAATCCCAGCGGTGGATCTGGTACAAATCGACGTAATCCGTCCCCAGACGCTTGAGGCTGGCGTCGATCGAACTGAGGATATGTTTTCGGGAGAGGCCGCGGTCATTGGGGCCCGGGCCCATCTCAAAATACACCTTGGTGGCAATCACCACCTCGTCCCGGGAAGCAAACTCATGCAGAGCTTTGCCAACAACCTCTTCGCTCGCCCCATTTGAGTAGACATTGGCGGTGTCAAAGAAATTGATGCCCAACTCCAGCGCGCGCTTGATAAACGGCCGGCTTTGCTCTTCATCGAGCGCCCACGGCCAGCGTTCGGTCGGCCGCCCGTAGCTCATGCAGCCCAGGCAGATGCGCGAGACTTTAAGACCGGTTGATCCAAATCGAACGTATTCCATTGCTTGCTCCTATCAGATGATTTTTCGAAATTGACCTTCAACCCAATCCGATTATTCAGCCCTTAACCCGGCCTGATATTGTTCGTCGCTGACCTTTTCCATCCAGTCGGCGGTCTTGCCGTGGAGACGTTCCTGAATGGCGAGGTGCGTCATGGCCGTGGTTGCCGTGGCACCGTGCCAGTGTTTCTCACCCGGCGAGAACCAGATCACGTCACCCGGCCCAATTTCCTCGATCGGACCACCCCAGCGTTGGACCCGGCCGCGGCCAGCCGTCACGATCAGGGTCTGGCCCAGCGGGTGGCTGTGCCAGGCGGTCCGAGCGCCGGGCTCGAACGTGACACTGGCCCCGACCGCACGTGCCGGATCGGGTGCCTCGAAGAGGGGGTCAATGCGTACCGCGCCGGTAAAATACTCGGCCGGTCCTTTGCCGGAAGGCTGTGAGCCACTTCTTGTGATGTCCATGTTCTCAATTCCTCCACTTTGAAGAATCGTTGTTGGTACCTCATGAGGCCTCACGATCCATATCCTGCGGTTTTCCGTGAAGTGATAGCCGTAGAAATGGCGAAAGGCATGTGCATGCATGCCCGCATGCTTTTGAAAGCCGATGAGGGCTGGATAGACCAACCAATCAGTGCAGCTGTATCCCTTCTTGAAGAAAAGCCCAGCTTACCTGCAAAAGCAGAGAAGCATGTTCTCTCTCTGGTGGTAATTATAGACGCGCCTTCGCACCGGATGGTAGAATAATTGTGGAAAATGATTGTCTGATTCTGCAAATCTTCCAGATGAGCGATGGAGAAACCAGAGAAGAGGTTGCTATGGATGTGATCAACCACCCGCAGGCAGAACGCGAGGCCGAGCTGATGCAAGCT
>QHZR01000461.1 GCA_003224755.1 Acidobacteriota bacterium | reverse complement strand
AGAGATGGAGAAGAAATACAACGCTGAGTTCAAGGCGATTTTTGAGGTCATTCAGCAACTCACGGAACCGCCTGAAGAGCCGGAACGCAAGCCCATCGGATTCACGCCCTAGTGATTTGGATTTCAGCCTGCTGTGTCTGGCCGCCATTTGGCGGCTTTTCGCGTTCATCGAAACGGCGCACCGCTGCAAGCATGCTCCCGCCACCCGGGGATTGGCGTCACATAAACCTCCGCCCTCCTCTCTACTGCACGGCCAAGCACAGAGCTGCTGGCATAAAAACCTTAGTCCTCTCGTCAGGCGACATTTGACTCTTCACCGATCCCCTCTACACGCCCTCAAGTCTCGAAACGCCATGATTCTTCGACAGGGCGTCGTTGTACCTCGGGACTCCTCGAGAACAGTGACATCACAACAGAGTCCAGACCAAGTTTCCGGCTTGGCGACCATCCGAGAGTTGATCAGTTCAGTCAGGCCTGAACCCACCCTTCTGTGAGTTAGAAGCTCACCAAATCCTACAAGGCTCCGCCCTCACCATCGTGTCCCCCTTCCTGCAGCCGTATGCCTTCGCAAACGCCGGCATATTGCTCACCACGCCGTTGACGCGCCATCTCCCGGGTGAATGCCCATCGTCACGCGCCAGCTCCCGTGCCTTCTGATCGGTTATATTCATGCATCGCCACTGCGCCCAACCCAAGAAGAAGCGCTGCTCCGGCGTGTAGCCATCGATCAACGCAGATGAATGCGGCTCTGCCTCAAAGGCCATGTGTGCAAGCTGCAGGCCGCCATTGTCAGCTATGTTTTCGCCCAGCGTCAGCTCCCCGTTGACTTTGACGCCATCGACAGCCGGATATAGCGAATATTGCCGCACAAAGCACGCCGCCCGCACGTTGTAATGCTGCGCATCCTCTGCCGTCCACCAGTTGCGCATATTGCCCTCACCGTCGAATTGGTGGCCCTTGTCGTCGAAGGCGTGACTCAATTCGTGGCCCATCACCGCTCCCGCCAGCCCAAAATTCACTGCGTCATCCATTTGCCCATCAAAAAACGGCGGCTGCAGAATCCCTGCCGTAAACACAATCACGTTCAACGGATTGTCGTGGTATCCCTCTACGCCCTGTACTAATTCGTAGAACTCGCCCCGATCCACCGGTTTCCCGATCTTGGCCATCTGCCGCCGGAACTCAAATTCCTTGCCGCGCAGCGCATTGCCTAGCGCATCGCCGCGCCGGATCTCCAGCCGCGAGTAGTCGCGCCAACGATCCGGATATCCAATCATCGTCCGCAGCAGTTCCAGCTTGCGCAGTGCTTCTCGCTTAGTGCTCGCATCCATCCATGTGCTTTGCTCGATGTCATTCCTGAATGCCTGCTTGATGCGGCCTAACATCTCCAGCACCTTCTGCTTGCTCGATGCCGGAAGATAGCGCTGCGCATAATCTTTTCCCACCGCCTCACCCAAGTCGCGATTGGTCAAATCGGTGCACTGCTTGGCTCGTGATGCCTGCTCCCTCACGCCCGCCAGCGTGCGCTGATAGAAATCGAATTCGGCATCGCGAAAGCGGTTCGGCAGTACCGGGGTCGCCACCCGTGCCAGTTCCCATCGCAAATAGCTCTTCCATGCCTCAATCGCCGTCGCCTTCATCAACTCGCCAATCGCCTGCATGTACTTCGGGATCGCAACGTTAATCTGTCCCATCGGTGCGAATCCGATTGCCGAAAAATATTCCTTCCATCGAAATTCGGGCGCTAGCTTCTCCAGTTCTGCCAACCCCATGAGGTGATACCAGGCCTTCCGGTCGCGCCGTTCTACTGGTGTCAGTTCGGTCCGCGCCAGTGCAGTCTCAATCTTCATCACATCTTCGGCTGCTGCCTTCGCCTGCTCGGGACTCTCGCCCAGCAGCCTGAATTCGTTTTCCAAGTGCGCTCGATATTCCGCACGCGCCTTCACTAATTCTGTGTCTTCGGAGGTGTAGTACCCCGGCTCCGGCAGGTTCAATCCGCTCTGGTCCAGATATGCGATGACTTGCGTGGCATCCTCCAGCTTCTGGTCCGCGCTCATCGAGAACAGTGCATCGGAGCCAAAACCGTGCAGCCGTGCAACTTCATTCGCCAACTCGCTGGGATTGTTGATTGCACTAATCCGCGCCAACTCCGCCTGTAATGGCTCCAGGCCCTTGGCCTCAATCGTCTTCTCATCCATGCACGAGGCGTAATAATCGCCGATCTTCCGCTCATCCGTTGTGGCGGGCTCGGTGGCCGCCCGCTCCAAGATCTCGCCTACCCGTGTCTGGTTTATTTCTCGCATCTGCTGGAATACCGCCGAGTAGGGGCGGTCGGCAGGAATCGGATTTCTCTTGAGCCACCCGCCGCACGCATACTGGTAAAAGTCCGCGCAGGCATCGGCACTCATGTCCACCGCGTGGATGTCGAACTTCAGCTTGTCGCTGGTTTGTGCGCCACAGGGGCCAGAAATCAGTGAGATCAGGAGAAACGCGACCGGAGCAATCCGCATTTTGTATGAATTTATCGATTGCCCCGGACGTTGTTGCATCCCGGGCTAAATGGCGTCTTTAGGCGGCGGTCTCTTCCGCCTTAGTAAGCACACAAGCTGGGTGGCGGCACTCACACGCGATCTCTACGTCCTCTGATCCCGCTTCCTCGCAAGATTGCCCGCAGTACGTTTGACCTACAGGAACTATGCAACGGCATGGTATGTGCGCGCATGTGTTCTGCTCATTTTTGGCCATCATGATCTCCTTCCATTCTCCACAACTAGATCTGCAATATCTACTTCACGCCCTTTTCGGGATTCCACGAGCCTTGTAGCTTGCGGACAAAAATGATCTGCCCCACGTGATACGCATTGTGCGTGCCGATGTGAGCGATTTCCGAAGCCCCGGCCTGCAGCTTCTTGTCATCAACAGTTTCGATAAGCTTTTCCAATTCGGTCATCACCTGGTCGAGCTGCTTGACCGTATCGTTCCACTTTTTGCTGTCAAAGTTGGTGAAGGTTTCGTCGTTGTTGCCGCTGAATTTCTGCTCCGGCTCGCCCTTGAACTTGGCCAGCTCCCGCCCGTTCCAGAACAGCAGATGATTGGTCAGCTGTCCGACG
>QHZR01000464.1 GCA_003224755.1 Acidobacteriota bacterium | reverse complement strand
CACATTCGAGCACAAGAGCAAATTGCTTTCTGCTTTTCCTTGTCCGAAAATGGAATGCTGTGTTCGATACTGAACGCTGGGTTCAATTCACAAAGCTGGCTCGGAAGTGGGCCGCAAGCGAACAATCGCCAAGTGACTCACCGAACCGAAGCGTCGAGTTCAGGTTGACGAGCAACCTGACGTAACGCGATTAGGTAAGAGTTGCCGACAATCCACCCAGAACAGCACCTAATCTGTTGCGGCGCATTTACGGTTGATCATTTGTTTCAAACCCACACTGTTGAAGCAGAACTTCGAAGCTAGGCTGGGCTCGAAAGCGGTCCCACTTGGGATCTACCGGCAGGAAGACCAAATGGACATCACGAGATGCGTAGGCATGCTCAAGGGCGTCGAATACCTTCTGGTCTTCCTGCAGGCCAGCATAGATGAGCGCTGGGGCATATGGCGGCACGTACCTAGATCGTGAAAGTTCGTCCAACATAGTAAGCATTTCGTGTGCTGGTCTGATTTGTCCAATCTTTGCCAGTATGTACCCTCTCAAACCAACTGGTTTGCTGTTTCCGCCGGAGAGGCGTGTTGCCGTTGTGAGCGCATCTAGTGCAATATCCGTTTCGCCGAGCTGTTCGGACGCTTGGCCCAGCATCATGTAGCCAACCCAGAATTCGGGATCAATTACGATGGCTCGCCTTGCACGCTCAGCAGCGTGCTCGTGATCTCGCGCTTGAAAACTCACTTGCGACCACATGGCTTGGTGAAGCGGCGAGAGGGGTTCGAGCAAAAAAGCCCGCTCCATCAGCAAGCGAGCTTCTTTGTGGCGGCCCATCTGTGACACGGCGTGACTTAGCATCGTGTGTGCCCAGGCGTTGCTGGGATCGAGTGCGACGGCCTTACGAAAGGCGGTCTCCGCAGCCGAAAAGTCCCAGTCGAAAAACCACTGTACCTGTCCCGAAACGTGTTGCGCTTCCGAGAGGCTCGGATTCGCGCGAATAGCGCTTTCGGCCGCATCTCGCGCTCGAGGCCACATTACCCGTGGGTCCGCATCTCCATTAATCGGTGCAGAGGCGAATGCTTCTGCAAGACCCGCCCACGCCAACGCATAATCGTGATCAATGTCCGTCGCACGGTTGTAGTATTCGATTGCGAGACGTGTCGTCGCAGGCGTCAACTGGTTCCAGAAACGGCGGCCGCGCAGGTACAAGTCGTACGCCGCCGTGTCCACGCTGTGTCGTCGGGCAACTGATTCCAATCGCTCGGGCGAGAGGTGCAGCTGGACCTGTTCGCTGATGGCAAAGGCCACCTCACGCTCCAGCGCCCCTATGCTCACAAGGTCGCGATGGTATGAGTGCGACCATAACTGTACCTGATCGCTTGCGCGGTTCAGCGTACACCGAATTTGCCATCGATCTCCGAAATTGCGAATCGAACCTTCGACAATAAACTCTACGTTCAATTCGGTACCGATAGTCGCAAGTGGCTTGGGGCTGCTTTTATACGACATTGCCGATCTTCGTCCAATGACCCTGAGGCGTTGTCGGTCGAGTTGGCTGAGCAACGCGATCATATCTTCGGTGAGGCCGTCGGCAAGGTACTCGTGTGACGGATCGCCGCTGAGATTCACGAACGGCAATACAGCCACCATGATCGTTGTTTCGCAACCGCCAGGAGAGTGCTTCGCCTCGACACTTGCGACAAAACGGTATCCTTTGCCCGTCACCGTTTCAATGAATGCTGGGTCATCGGACGAATCGTTCAAGGCCTGCCGAATCTTCCTAACCGCGGTGTTTACGCCGGTTTCAACATCGACGAAGACGCCGTCCCCCCAAAGCCTTGCGATGATTTCGTCGCGGGTCACCAGCTCACCGCGCCGAGTAACGAGCAGGATGAGCAGGTCCATGGGTTGTCGCTCAAGACGTATCGGCCGTCCCTTGCGCCGCAGCTCGTAAGCGGCAATGTCGAGTTCGAAGTGCGCAAAGCGAACTATTTCTCGTGGGTATGGTGCGTTCATGCCATCACATGGCAGCAGAGCATGCCATAACTATTGAAGATCTAGCTACTTACATAATCAGAAAATCTCCACATCTTCTCCATGGCCTCATGTAACGAATTTCTTCAGGATAGCCACGAGTGGTTGCCGTCAGTTTGTTTCGGACGGCCCGAAAGGAGTGTTCGAGATGACCATTAGAACTGAGATCAATTCACAAGCGCAAGTCGTTTGCGCGTCCAGTGCCGCGCTTCGTCCAAAGATGTCACACATCGCTGCCGCGGCCGCCGCTGCAATTATTATGTTGGTAACCACAGTCACATTCGTTTCGGGGCAAACCTTAAGTGCACCCACAAATGAGTTCCCGAACACGATCGTGCTGCCGGGGGCACGATCGGCGGAGGGTATTGCGATCGGACAGGGTTCAATCTTCTATGCGAGCGACTTCCTGGCTGGCGACATCTTTCGGGGAGATCTACGTACAGGCAAGGTCGAGCGATTCATCCATCCGCCGAACGGACGGCAAGCAGTCGGCCTGAAGGCGGATATTCGTCACGGGCTGCTGTTCGTCGCCGGTGGGTTTACAGGTCAGGCATACGTTTACGACCTCCAGACTGGAGCAGACTTGGCAACATTCCAGCTTGGTGGGCTGATCAATGACGTCGTCGTGACGGAGGAGGCCGCCTGGTTCACGGATTCACTGCTGCCTCATATCTATCGAATCCCCATTGCACCCGGAGGCAGTCAGCGGACCATTGTCGTTACTGGGCCGGCTGCCGACCTGTCCGGTTTTCCGAATCTGAATGGAATCGCTGCGACACCCGATGGGAAGACACTTATCGTGTCACACTCTGGCTTGGGCGCGATCTTAACCGTCGATCCCACAACAGGTGTCAGCAAGCTTATTGATGGAGTGGTTGTCCCGGCAGTAGACGGAATCCTTCTGGACGGCGGTCGACTATACGCCGTGCAGGTGGATCTAAACCAAATCGCGCAAGTCGACCTCAGCCCGGACCTATCCAGTGGGACCGTAACAGCGCTTATTACCAGCCCGGATTTCGAGGCGCCGACAACGGCAGCCAGATTCGGCGATCGACTTGTTGCCGTTAATGGGAAATACGATACCGGTTTTCCGCCTACCGCTACAACCTACGAGGTCGTAACTGTTAGGAAGCCCTGACGAATTTCCTGCTCGTTAGATGGAAAGTAGACACGGGGACACATCCAACTGGC
>QHZR01000463.1 GCA_003224755.1 Acidobacteriota bacterium | reverse complement strand
CAGGTACAAGTTGCGCCAACCTCTACCGCACCGCATACGAATTCTGCGCAGGACATGTACGTCTGCCCGATGTGCGCGGAGGTACGCGAATCAAAGCCTGGCCCGTGTCCCAGTTGTGGTATGGCACTCGAACCCGAGAGGCCAAAGGCGCTGACAAAAACTGAGTACACATGCCCGATGCACCCTCAGATAGTGCGCTCGGAACCGGGAAATTGTCCGATCTGTGGGATGGCGCTTGAGCCCCGTACTGTAACGGCGGTCGAAGAAGAAAATCCAGAATTGCGTGACATGACGCGACGGTTCTGGTGGAGTATGACCCTTACAGCTCCACTTCTGGCAATCGCCATGGCAGACATGCTGCGCGGAATGCCTATGCAGCCTGCACTGCCGAAAGGCTGGCTGGCGTGGATCGAACTCCTCCTGGCCACCCCCGTGGTTCTTTGGGGAGGATTGCCGTTCTTTCAGCGAGGATGGACGTCGCTGCTAAACCGCTCGACCAATATGTTCACGCTGATCGCGATCGGAACCGGCGTTGCCTATGTGTACAGCCTGGTGGCGACGCTGGTTCCAAGCATTTTCCCGGCGTCTTTTCGAGAGATGAGCGGGAGGCCGGCGGTTTACTTCGAGGCAGCGGCAGCTATCGTCACTCTGGTGTTGCTCGGACAAGTGCTGGAGCTTCGCGCCCGAAGCCAGACCGGAGCCGCGATACGTGCACTGCTGAATTTGGCGCCTAAGACTGCGCGCGTGCTCCGCAATGCTAAAGAAGAGGACATTTCTCTAGATCAGGTCAAGGTTGGTGACCGGCTGCGCGTGCGGCCTGGGGAAAAAATCCCAGTAGATGGAATTGTCCTCGAAGGGCACAGCTCGGTCGATGAAAGCATGATCACTGGAGAATCGGTGCCCGTCGAAAAGGCGGAAGGCGGCCGCGTGATCGGCGCAACCGTGAATTCCTCGGGATCTTTCATCATGCAGGCCGAGCATGTAGGAAGTGAAACGATGCTGGCGCAGATCGTCAAGCTGGTCGGACAAGCGCAGCGGAGCCGGGCTCCTATACAGCGTCTTGCGGATAAAGTTGCGGGTTGGTTTGTGCCTGCGGTGATCGCGGTCGCCGTTGTCACCTTCATCGCCTGGGCGCTGTTCGGTCCTGAGCCTCGCTTCGCCCATGCCATCGTGAATGCTGTGGCAGTGCTGATAATTGCGTGTCCCTGCGCCTTGGGCCTCGCGACCCCAATGGCTGTGATGGTCGGAACCGGCCGCGGCGCTCACGCCGGCGTTCTCATCAAGAATGCGGAAGCTCTGGAGACACTCGAAAAAGTGGACACGCTGGTTGTGGACAAAACAGGGACGTTGACGGAAGGCAAGCCACGAGTGGTCTCGATCAAGACAAGGGAAGCATTTTCCGAAGACGACCTGTTGAGGGCCCTGGCTTCACTCGAACAAGGAAGCGAACATCCTTTGGCTTCTGCAATCCTGGTTGCCGCTCGCGAACGAAGTCTCAGCATGGCAACGGCCAGCGACTTTCATTCTTACGCAGGACGCGGAATCACGGGGAACGTCGAGGGCAAACTTGTTGTGGCTGGCAATGAAGCACTATTCGCCGACCATAGTGTGCTGCTTGATCGCCTGTGGGATGAAGCCGAAGAATGCCGCGCACGCGGGCAGACCGTGATTTTCGTCGCAATTGATCAACACGCAGCGGGCCTGGTCGGTATTGCCGATCCGGTCAAGCCATCCACCGGCGCAGCGCTAGACGAACTCAGGAAAGAGGGCATTGGAATTGCCATGCTCACCGGCGACAGTTGGGCGACGGCGTCGGCGGTTGCGCGCGAAATCGGGATTCCGGAATTCGAAGCTGAAGTCCTGCCAGAGAAAAAGTCCGAAGCGGTTGCTAGGTTACAGAAGCAGGGACGAATCGTGGCCATGGCCGGCGACGGCATCAACGATGCTCCTGCTTTGGCGCAAGCCAACGTCGGCATCGCTATGGGGACCGGCACGGATGTTGCGATTGAGAGCGGCAGCATAACACTGGTCAAGGGCGACCTGGCTGGAATTGTGCGCGCGCGCAAACTGAGCCGGGCGACGATGAAGAACATCCGTCAAAATTTGTTTTTCGCGTTTATCTACAATTCAATTGGAGTGCCGATCGCAGCCGGTATTTTGTATCCCTTTTTTGGCCTGCTGTTGAGTCCAATTTTTGCCGCGGCGGCGATGAGCTTGAGCTCGGTTTCAGTGATTGCGAATTCACTGAGGCTGAGGAAGGTGAAGCTGTAGTTCTTACGGGGTCGCGACACTTTTGGCTATCTCAGATCTAAGACGCCGAAAGTGAGTCAGATTCCAGGTATAGATAATCGTAGCTCTGGCTTTGAGTGCGCATCGGGCGATGAGGGCGTCGTAAATCGTTCCGCCGATGATTTCTTCTGCGACTGACTCGGTTATCGCCAACCAGTATTCGTCCTCATCAAGCGCGACTATAGTGAGCCGTTTTCTTATATCGTCAACAAACAATAACGCCTGTTGGCAAGTCATGCGTTGTTTGCCTGGAAGCCGTGTAAGGGTCGCATAAACCTCGGCCAAGCTGTGGGCAGCGCAACCGGAGCTGTTCTTGGTGGCTGAAAGATATGCTGCCTGGCTGGGTGCGTGGTGAACGTGATCCACGCAAATCGCAGCCACGAGTACTGACGTATCGAAGAAATATTTCAACTGAGCTTACCGAGGTTGCGACGGTCCCGCTCCTCTCGTGCCCCGCGCAGTGTCTTATTCACCGTCTCGACAGTTAACGGCTGTCCCGTATCAAAGACCCACATTCCGCGGTCCTTGTAGATTCGTCCGCCGCCACGTGCCGGGCGCAAGATAATGCGATCTTCCACGGTTTCCAATTCCAGAGAATCGCCAGGTCCGAGCTGTAACTCGTCCCTGATCTGCTTGGGCAACACCACCCGGCCCGCCTTATCGATCGTTATAGTGGTAATCATAATGGCATTATACCATTTTATCTACCATTCCG
>QHZR01000195.1 GCA_003224755.1 Acidobacteriota bacterium | reverse complement strand
TCCTCTACGTGCGCGGCAACGTCACAGCACTCTCGCAACCTGGCATTGCCGTGATCGCAACATGGGAAGACGTTTGGGGAGGAACTCCCTGCAGATGTGCGACTTGCGCTGACCCCAGAAACTGGCGCTGAATCGCCGGGTGCCCAAACTGCATCATTATTTCAGGAACCTTCGCTCTCTCCGCACGAAAAGAAGATCTACAAGGTGCTCAAGGCTGACGAAGCCATGCACCTTGACGAGATCATCGAGAAGCTGGAACTCGAGCTGTCGTCCTCCGAAATCTTCGCAGCCATGTTCGAGCTCGAGCTGGCTGGCAAGGTGAAGCAACGGCCCGGCAAGAATTTCGTGAGGAGCTTTTCGCTGACGTGCTTTTAGCTGACCAGCGATGAGCTGTGAGCAATCAGCAGGAGAGGGAGGATTCCTGTGAAGGGTTTTAAAGAGCTCAAGCTGTGGCACAAGACGCACGAATTAACGCAGGCTATATACGAGATCATGCGAACATTTCCGCGCGAGGAACTCTATGGCCTTACAGGTCAACTTCGGCGTTCTGCTTGTTCCATTGCGGCAAACATCGCCGAGGGCTGTGGTCGCCGCTCGGATGGCGAAATAGCTCGCTTTCTCCAGATAGCACGTGGGTCGGCGAGTGAAACCGAGTATCACGTGCTTCTAGCTCGAGACCTCCATTATCTGTGCGAGAACGATTTCCGACACCTGTCGCGTCAAGCTGACGAATTGCAGAGGATGTTGACAGCGCTGATACAAAGGTTCCGACCGGTAAAGATTATCGAGCATTGAACGGGAACTGTTGTTGCTCATCGCTCACCGCTCATTGCTCACGGCTTCACGCAGCAACTTGTTGCTAGTCGCTCATTCGTGCTAGCTTCAAACCAACCGAGGAACACATTGCCAAAAGGACTCGTCATCGTCGAATCGCCCGCCAAGGCGAAAACCATTCAGAAATATTTGGGCAAAGGCTACACCGTCGAGGCCTCGCTCGGGCACGTCAAAGATCTGCCCAAGAGCACCCTCGGTGTGGACGTAGATAACGACTTCGAAACCGAATACATCGTTATCCCCGGCAAAGAGAAGGTTGTTGCCAAGCTGAAGAAACTGGCGCTTGGCATGGATACGATTTATCTCGCGCCTGACCCGGACCGCGAAGGCGAAGCCATCGCTGCGCACCTCGCCGAAGAACTTGGCGACGGAGCGAAATCAAAAAAGAAAAAAAAGAAGCAAGAAAACGGACACGAGCGCTTCCGCCGTGTGACCTTCAACGAAATCACTCAGCGCGCCGTTCGTGAGGCCTTTGAGCGTCCGCGCGATATTGACCAGCATCTGGTTGACGCGCAGCAGGCCCGCCGCGTGCTCGACCGTCTGGTTGGCTACCAGGTTTCGCCGCTGCTTTGGGATAAAGTTCGCCGCGGGCTTTCGGCTGGTCGTGTCCAGACCGTCGCCCTTCGGCTAATTGTCGAGCGTGAGCGCGAAATCAAGGCGTTCGAGAAAAAAGAATATTGGACCATTGATGCCAATCTTGCGGGTCCCAAGCCTCCGGCATTCGATGCGCGCTTCCTCGGTAAAGGCGAAGAGAAGATCGAAGTTCCGAACGAGGAAGCAGCGACCAAGATTCGCACCGCACTCGAAACCGCGGATTGGCTGGTCCGCAGTGTAGAAAAGAAAGAACGCCGTCGGAATGCAGCTCCTCCGTTCACCACCAGCAAATTGCAGCAGGACTCTTCACGCAAGCTTCGTTTCAGCGTCAAGCGCACCATGATGATCGCGCAGCGTCTGTATGAAGGCGTCGAACTGGGCGAGGAAGGCTCCATCGGCCTGATCACCTATATGCGTACCGATTCGACCCGCGTCTCAAACGATGCTCTTGCTGAACTGCGCGAGTACATTGGATCGAATTACGGCCCAGCTTATCTCCCGCAGGCGCCCAATACATATAAGGACAAGAAGGATGCGCAAGGTGCCCACGAGGCCATTCGTCCAACCTCGGCGATGCGCTCTCCTGACCAGATCAAACAGTATCTGAAAGAAGATGAGTTCAAAGTTTATTCGCTGATCTGGCAGCGTTTTGTGGCTTCACAAATCACGCCGGCGGTTTTTGATCAGACCACGGTTGATATCGATGCGAAGTCCGGAAGCGACATCTTCTGGTTCCGCGTGACCGGATCAGTCGAAAAATTCGATGGTTTCCTGAAGGTTTACAAAGAGTCCCGCGAGGGCAAAGACGAAGAGGACGAGGAATTAAAGCACAAGCTGCCGCCGCTAGAAACCGGACAAAAGCTGACGCTAAAATCGTTGAACCCAGAGCAACATTTTACCGAGCCGCCGCCGCGCTACAACGAAGCCTCGCTCGTCAAGGAACTCGAAGAACGCGGCATTGGCCGGCCGTCCACGTACTCGGCGATCTTGAGCACCATTCAGGAGCGGCAATACGTACAAAAGCTCGGAGGAAAATTTAGTCCGACGGAAATCGGACTGGTCGTAACCGATCTGCTGGTCGAGAACTTTCCCGACATTTTCGATATTCAGTACACCGCTCGCCTCGAAGAAGAGCTCGATGAAATCGAAGAAGGCAAAGAAGGTTGGACTCAGGCCCTCGGGGATTTTTACAAGAAGTTTGAAAAAGACCTTCGCTATGCGCAGAAGCATATGGAAAACGTCAAGCGCATGGAGAAGCCCACCGACGAAAAATGCGAGCGCTGCGGCTCGCCGCTGGTCATCAAGTGGGGCAAGCACGGATCGTTCTACGCATGCAGTTCTTACGACAAGGAAAATCCCGAGAGCTGCACCTTCACCAAAGAGAACCCGATCAATCTGCCCGATCTCGACTCGGCTGATGTGCAGGAGACGACGCAGGAAGAATATTGCGAGAACTGCGGCCGCGTAATGGTCCTGAAGCGGGGGCGCTTCGGCCAATTCATGGCCTGCACCGGCTATCCGGATTGCAAGACCACGCGGCGTCTCGATCAAGGCAAGAAGGTTCCAGACATTCCGCTCGAAGAGCTCTGCCCGAAATGCGGCCGCAATCTGATGATTCGTCATGGCCGTTACGGCGAATTCACTTCGTGCAGCGGATATCCCGACTGCAAATATGTGAAGCAGAATTTCATCGGCGTGAAGTGTCCGCTGTGCAAAGAAGGCGATCTGGTAGAGAAAAAAGCCCGCAAGGGAAACACGTTTTACGGATGCGGCAATTATCCCAAGTGCAAGTTCACGTCGGCTAATAAGCCGACCGCAGAAAAATGTCCAGCCTGCGGCAGCGAATTTCTGGTCGAGAAATTCTTGAAGGCCGGACCAGTGATTGCATGCCCGAACAAGGAATGCGATTTCGAGCGTCCGGCGGAACCCGCCCCTGCCGTGGGATGAGAGTTGATGCCGCTGCCCGCAGGGCAAACGCTCCAGCCGCGACGCGGCGATGGAATGCAGCCCAGAGCGCAAGCCCTGGGGAAACGTTGGAAGCGGCCTAAGCCCCGCCGGGGCGAAAGATTTCAGGAGAAACTTATGCCCAAGAAACCCACCGCCGAAGACGCTCAAATCATCATGCGCCTCTACGATCTTCGCCGCGAGCCTGAAATGCGCAAAGCGCGCGCCTGGTTCGCCAGCAGTTTCTGGCCAAAGAACGCCGACGACGTCGTGCAAGTCATCAAAGCTGTTAATCCGCAGGAGAACGCCTGGTTCCGCCAAGTCAGCGGCTACTGGGACATGGCGGCCTCGTTCGTAATGCGCGGTGCTCTGAACGAAGACTTATTTTTCGACAGCGGGGCGGAAATGTGGTTTACGCTGGCCAAGGTCTATCCCTTTCTGAAAGAAACTCGCGAGAAGGCGCAGACGCCGACCTACCTTGCCCGCGTGGAAAAACTGGCAACCCGCACCAAAGATGGACGCGACCGCCTGCAAACGATGCTCAAACGAGTCGAAGCTCGCCGCGCCGCGCTTGCCAAAGCTGCGTAGAACCTGACAGGAGACAGAATCTACCCTGAGCGACCGACCACAGGCAGGGAATCGAATGGGCGGCTAGCCTATCCACTAACCACGTGGCACAGGCGGCTCGCCTGTGCGAAGCAGGCCCTAGCTTTCCGGCTCATTCTCCAGTTCCCCGAGCATCTCCTCGTCCACGTCCCACTTACGCAAAATCCTGAAGACCGTCTTCGCCCCGAATCCCGCCCGTATCAACTGCCGAAAAATCCGTGCCGCATCCTTCTTATTGTCCGGCTTCTTCAGCCGTTTCCTTCGTAGATATTCGCGCGCTTGCTTCTCTTCGTCCACTTCGGCAAACGCCGCAACGATTGCTTTCTCGATCACCTCACCGTGAACGCCCTTCACTTTCAATTCAGTGAGCACGCGTCTGCGGCCAAACTTTTCGTTGTCGCGCCGAAACGACGAGTACGCCGCCGCGTACTTGGCATCATTTAGATATCCCTGATCTTTCAGCCGGCGAATCACCAATTCCACCAGCGTTTTCCCAATCTCGCTGTCGTCATCCACTCTCCGTCGGAGCAATCGTTTCAGCTCAGCAATTGAACGCATTCGCCGCCCGAGTGCGCCCACGGCATATTCGTAGAGATCACCTTCTGTTTCCAGTTTGCGCGGACGCCCAAATCCCATGTTCCCTATACGTTAGCAGGCGCATGAGATTTAAGAAACTGTTAACAATTCTTTACAGAATTTTTGATGACAATGGGAACTTATCGCCGTCTATATACGTAATTGAAAACAGGAGCAGGTCATGCTTACCGTAAGGGTTGAACGTGCTGAAGATGTCGCAGTGGTTAAGTGCGCGGGCAGAATTGTTCGTGGTCAGGAGTGGCCCTTAAAGACCGCAGTGCTCGGGGAGGAGCGGGCGCGCATGGTTGTGCTCGACTTGTCGGATGTCGAGACGCTCGACGCTGGCGGACTCACTTTGCTTGTGTCTCTTCATCGCTGGACTGAGAGTCGGCATGCGCATCTCAAGCTGGTGAATCCGCGTCCGTTCGTGTACGAAATGCTCACCCGCACTCATCTCGATTGCGTTTTTGATATTTCCTCTTTGCATCATGCGCTCGCAGTTCTGGGGAACTGCGAGTGTAATGCCCTCCCCGCCCACGCCGCCGCATGAGTTTGGTGTGGCGCGGAGCCTGCCCTGAGCCAAGTCGAATGGGCGCCCTCGCCCGCGAATGGTGTGGGGGGCGGGTAATTCACTGCCAAGATCGTCGAGTCCGCTGGGAAATTCCGATCACCGAGCCTAGAGCCTGAAGCCTAGAGCCTCACGCCTGCTTTATCTTCCTCCGAACCCGGCCGCCTGCATCGAGTTCTTCGACATGTCGCTGGTGGACGAAATTCCCTGCATGCGCAATTTGAAGTCGTCAGCATTCGACGCGTTCTCGACCGCGGTCTCATACGCGACCAGTCCTGCCTGGAACAGATCCCACAACGACTGATCAAACGTCTGCATGCCGTACTGCGACGTGCCCGCCGAAATCGCGTCGCGCACAGCGCGCGTCTTTTCCGGCACTAGAATACATTCACGGATGTACGCCGTGTTGATCATCACTTCCACCGCCGGAACTCGTCCTTCGCCATCGCTCCGTTTCACCAAACGTTGGCTGACCACCGCGCGTAGCACTGCCGCCAGCTGCAAGCGAATCTGCTTCTGCTCCGGAGGCGGAAATACCGCAATAATACGGTTGATGGTTTCGACCGCATCCAGCGTGTGAAGGGTCGAGAAAACCATGTGTCCAGTTTCCGCAGCATGCAGCGCCGTTCCAATCGTTTCCATGTCACGCATTTCGCCGACCAGGATCACGTCCGGGTCCTGACGCAATGAAGCTCGCAGCGCCGTTGAAAAGCTCGGCGTGTCCACTTCCACCTCGCGCTGATTCACATAACCCTTTTTATCCCGATGCAGAAACTCGATCGGGTCTTCGATCGTAATAATGTGTTCCGCCCGCGTCGAGTTTACGCGATCAATCATCGCCGCCAGCGTCGTTGATTTACCGGAGCCCGTCACGCCCGTCACCAGCACCAGCCCGCGTGGCATTTCGCAAATCTGCTCGATGACCTTCGGCAAATACAATTCATCCAGCGCCCGAATCTTCGTTGGAATGACGCGCAGCACCAGTCCTACGTTTCCGCGCTGCTGAAATACGTTCACACGGAAGCGCCCTAGTCCGGCGACTCCATACGCCATATCAATTTCGCTGGTCTCTTTAAATTTCTGCTTCTGCCGTGCCGACATCATGCTGAACGCCATGGTCAGCATGTCTTCCGCGGTCACGCGCGGCTGGTCGGTCAGTGGCGCTAATTCGCCGTCAACTCTCAGGTGAGGATAGTTCCCGACCTTCAGGTGCAAGTCAGAGGCCTTGCGCTCCATCGCAATTCGCAGGAGATCATCAATATGCATGCAGAAATTCCCCAATGTGGGACAGCCGGCTCGGCTGTCTCTCCCTCATCATCCCGCGAATTCGTACCCTCCCCAAGATGACCTTGGTAATTGGCCTTGTGCGTAGCGGAACTGGGCCGGCGGACTGAGGGAAAATGGGGTGCTCCACAGCCGCACGGAGCGGAGCCGAAGGGTCTCGGGAGGCCTGGCCCACCTTTTGGTTTTCACTGATTGAAACACCCCCACTGAGGTTGCCCCACCCTTCGCGCTTTTCGTAGGGTGGGATTCACGGATGTGTCCAGGCGGGTGACCCAGGTCTAGGAAGATAAGAGAAATGGAGGTACCCCATAGCCTGCACTGAGCGCAGTCGAAGGGTCTCGCGAGGTTCGAGATGTGGGAACCTCGAACGTAAGCCCATGGAATTCCGGGGCTTCCATGGGTTCATGGGAGTCCCTCTTGACACCCCTCCCTCAATCATGTACACAGGTCAAACCTTCCGGTTCGAGTGAATCTGTGATACGCCTACTTGCCTCCGGCGCCACCCTCCTGCTGCTCGATCAGTGGAGCAAGAGGGCCGTGCAGTTGCTTACCCCACGCCGATTCGTCACTGGTGTGCCGTTCGTCTACATTCGTCGCGTTGCCAATCTCAACAGGATCTATCGCAGCGCCCGCGCCCGGGCTGCTTTCGTCTTCGTTTGGCTCCTGGCCCTCGCGTCTGCCGTTGCCCTGCATCGTTCCGGCATCTGGTTCCATGGACGAGTGTCACAAATCGGGCTGGGACTGGCATTCGGCGGCGCCGCGGGAAATATGCTCGACATCGTTCGCCACCACGCTGTCGTTGATTTCATTGATTTGCGCTGGTGGCCGGTCTTTAATATCGCTGATATCGGTATCGTCGGAGGGCTGTTGCTGGCTTTTTGGCGTTGAGCTGATTTCTTTGCATCCGGTACTGTTCAAATGGCGGGGCGTCACAGTGTGGAGCTATCCCGCTATGCTACTTCGGCCTTGTCTTTGGTGTCGTTGCCGGCAATGTGGTCGCTCACGCAAACGCCGTGGACGCCTTTCGCGTTTACGTCGCCACCATTATTTTGATCGTGCCCGCGCTCGCCGGCGCCCGGCTGCTATACGTAGCTGCTGAGTGGCCAACCTATCGCAACCACGTACACCGCATTTGGGACCGCAGTGACGGCGGCTACATCATGTACGGAGGACTCCCTGCTGCGTTACTGGTTTCGGTCCCGCTCTTGCGCATCCTTCATCTGAGTATTCCTGCTTTTTGGGATGTCGCCATCTTTACCATGCTCGTCGGGATGGTCTTTACTCGCATCGGCTGCCTGCTGAATGGTTGCTGTGCCGGCAGGCCGTCACGTGGATGGTTCGGCTTTTATCTGCCCAATCGAGACGGCATCTGGGAGAAACGTATTCCCACGCAGGCCCTCGAGGCAGGATGGGCCGTCATCCTTATTAATATCGCTGTCGCGGTGCGCCGTTCCATGCCATTTCCGGGCGCGCTGTTTTTTTGCTTTCGCTCGGTTACGCTGCTGGCCGTCTGCTAATGGAGTTCGCTCGTGAACGCAAACCCAAGGCTTCGGCTCTGAGCATTGCCCACGTCATTTCAATCGTCATAACCCTACTGTCTGTTTCTACCCTGACTTTTTACTGGCGACAGTAAGCGTCGGGTTCGGCCCTGTTGTATCAAGACACTTCAACGGCTTGGCAGAGTCCTTTTCTCAATCACCCAGCCGAATTTCCAAGGCGGTGCCTGAATGGCGAACGATCTTACCGGTGATTTCGATGTCGTTGCAGAGTTTTCTTTAAGCGCGGTCAACCGTGTGCTTGCCGCCATGCACGCTGTCGGCAGACGGATAGCGTTCAGGAACATCCGCCCGAGGAGCACCTGTCCGCAGCACCCACAGAATGCCGTTCAGGACTGAGCGCCAATCCTTCCATGGGCGCCCCGTCTATCTCGGCGAGGAGTTGATTGAGGGATAAAGGTCTCGAGGATTTGCCATTGTGCGTCGGTGAGATCTCGGCTGTAGTTACGATCCATTGCCTTGCCCGGAGAAACGTCCTCTCTAATAGTAGGCCGTTCGACGAAGAGGCTTGACTGGCCAAGGCAATGCCCAAGCTTCTAAAGGCCGCATGGGCATCGCTGCATCTTGCGCTAATAAAACGCCAGCGCTACGGTCGGGTCAGATGGAAATGGAACCTGAAGGAATAATCTCCTTCGTTCGGAGTGCTACGTTTGGTGAAGTACACAAGCCGGCCGATTGCCGTGCCCGGAATGGGGTTTCCATTCGCGTCATAACCCGCGGGAATGGGATCGATATACCAGTCGTTGCAACCGTCGGAAGCCACCGCGTTACAAGTGACCTGTGCAAATGTAGTTTCCGGTTCCCAATTTGGGCCCATGTAAATCCGGTATTCGGCTCCGTTGCTGTCAAAGAAGTGGGTAATCAGCGGGCATTGGAAGGTCTGGTTGGTGGACATGGTGATCATGTCGTTGAAGATCTGCGTACACTTGTCTTCGATGTGCGCAGTTACATTTTTAACGGTGAATGGCGGATTGGGTATTGCGGTTCCACCATTGGCCACCAGAATGGGATTGGCAAAGCTGATGCTGACTATGCGAGTGGTCGAGTCCAGTGTGCCGAACTGCCAGTCACCCCATACGATACCGTTGTACCCATTGGTCGTCAGGAAGCTGGTTACGCCTCCGACGCCGTCAAAGTAAGAACCCAGTCCGTCGCTTTGGATGTCCGCGATAACGCCGGAAGGATCTGTGCCGAGCAGAGTAGTTGTGATAGGCAGATTACTGACTCGTTGTGGACCCTTCGCGAAGGAAGCGGCCGTAAAAAGTACCAGCACGAAGCTACGTAGTTTCATTGTTTCCCTCCTCAAGTGTTTGCGCAGAGATTTGTCTAAGAGCCGAAAAAGCATTAAATCGTGGAATCCGTCGCATCCCGGAGCAAAACAAGAGGCCGCCGCACCGGCTTCGCCGGCGTGACGGCCTCCATTGTTACGGTCAGCCTAAATACGCATCGCGCGAAATTCACTTCAGCCCATACTGGAAAACGATAGTCGTGCCGTCGTTCAGAGTGATCGTGTACACGTATGTGTTGTTGGCTGTCAAACTCTTCGTGCTGATGTTGAAGATCCATTGCTGGTTAGTAGAGTCCCAACGGAAAACCGCGTCAGGAGTGGTTGAGGAAACAGTTTCGTCCACTGTTGTCACGGTCCCGGAAATGATCTTGGTCAAGTAGAGGCTGCTGACCACTCCCGTTGTTCCTACGGATACTCCATTCGCGCCGCAGACGCGAAACTTGGCGGGAATAGTGCTCCCCTGTTTCCAGACGCTTGTTCCGTCAGCATTGATCGGTTGGAGAATCTGATGCCCGATGTCGCCGTAGCACATGCCACTAGCGGCATAAGCCACCGAGTACCCCGCGCTGCCGTTGGATCCGTTGCCGACATTGTCCGTGGCGGAGACACTGAACGTCTGGCTACCCAAGATGCTAGTGTTGATCGCCGCCCCGTTCGCGACTGTGCCAGAGCACGATGCCACGCCTGATCCACCGTCAGTGCACTGGTATTGCGCCTGCACGATCTGGTTTAGCAAATAAGTTGTCGCGGTTGGAGTGGAAATTGACACTGTGGGAGTCTTTTTGTCCACCTTGTTGCTAGCAATCGGCCCGGCGGTGGCGCAGTTGCCGGCTTTGTCACAGACTTGATAGGAGCCGGTGCTGGCGTTTGCTGTCTCTGTACCTACGGCAAGGGAAGTAGATAACGTAAAGTTCGCGTCGGACGGATTGGCAAGACCGGAACCGCTGTCACTCGCAGTGCAGGCAATCGTCCCATCGGAGGCATGCCAGAGACTGTCAGCAGAGCCGCACGAGATGGTCGGCGGTGTAGAGTCGTCGATGATCTTCGCTACGAAGGCTCCGATGTACGGAGACACGCGTTTGCCCGGAAGTGCACTTTGAAACGCACCAGGCGTGGTGGGGAAGCCAGCGGAGTAGCTGTATCCCGTGACGTAGGCGCCCCCCCAAGAATCCACGGCGAGGCCAAGGCCAAAGTCGTACCCCGAACCGCCGAGGTAGGTAGAATAAGTTAGCGCAGTGCCTGCCGAGTTCAGTTTGGTGACAAACACGTCACAACACCCGCTGTAGCTGGCATTCGCAGCCTGGATTGGGCTCACAGTGGGAAAGGTTCCCGAGGCTGTGTATCCCCCCACATAGGCGTTGCCCGAGGAGTCCACGGCGATGCCGTTACCATAAGTCGCCCCCGCGCCCCCTAAGTATGTCGAGTAGACCAGCGCGCTGCCTGCCGCGTTAAGTTTGGTAATGAAGGTGGCGCTATTGGGGTAGCCGCTCGTGACTTGGATTGGGTTCACAGTGGGGAAATTTGGCGAGACCGTGAACCCAGTCACGTACGCGTTGCCCGAGGAATCCACGGCGATGCTAGAGCCGGCATCGTCGATGCTGCCCCCCAGGTATGTAGAATAGGCTAGAGCGCTGCCCGCCGCATTCAGCTTGGTCACGAACACGTTGGAACAAGCGGCAAGGAAAGCCTGGATGGGATTCACGGTGGGAAAGTCGGTCGAGCAGGTGTTCCCCGTTACGTAGGCGTTCCCCGATGAGTCTATGGCGATGGCGGAACCACTGTCGCCGTAGAACGCATAGCCGCTGCCTCCCAGGTACGTCGAATATACGAGTGAACTACCCGCGGCGTTCAGTTTGCTCACGAAGACGTTCTTTGGGCCGTTGAGTGAAGCCTGGATTGGGTTCACGGTGGGAAAGTCGCTCGAGCTAGCAGTTCCTGTGAGGTAAGAGTTGCCCGAGGAGTCCACAGCGATGGCAGAGCCATTGT
>QHZR01000459.1 GCA_003224755.1 Acidobacteriota bacterium | reverse complement strand
GCACTCTCGCATTGTGGCCGCGCTTCTTTGTTGGTGCCGAGGGCTGCCAGGCTATAACACTTACCAAGCTGCGCGGATGCGGCCAGCAGCCGTGCGCCGCGCACTTCTGCCTTTTTCACCGTTGTGCTCGCGGCCGCGAGCTGCTGTTTGTAATCGCCGAGGAAATTGAATGCTTGACTCTCTTCCCGGTCGATTCGCGGATCGTCTCCCAAACGTGATGACAGTTTACGCAGGCTTGCAACTGTGCTCAGAGCATCTTGAGGTTTACCTCCGGAGGACTGAGCTGCCGCAAGTTTTAATCCGTATTCCAGATTGTCGGGAAAGAAATCAAAGACCGTACGGTAGATGTCGATGGCTAACGGCCACTGCTTGCTGAGCTCTCGATACTGGCCTTCCACTAGCAATCGCTCTTCCCGGCTGAGGTTTCCGGAAAGCTCGAACGCAGTCTTGGCCTCGTCGGCAGCCCTTGCGTCATACCCCAACGCGGACCATGCCATGGCTAGCGCAGAATGTGCGAGTGGATACTTAGGATCGGCGGCCACAGCTCTTTCCAACAGGGCCTTCGCAGCGATCGCATCATATAAACGCAGTTTCTCCGAACCCTGAGCATAGAAGCGTGCTGCCTGAGGGGTGGAGGGATAGGAAGCCCGAACGATCGCCTGATCCACCGCGGAGACCTCACTCGCCCCGATTCTTGCTCGTAAGTCGGACCCGGCGCGCGCGATCAACTGAAACAGCTCATTTTCGGTTCCGACCTCTGCAACTGAAGCAATGGTTTCACCGCTTGCGGCATCCTGAATGCGAAAATCAACCCGGACCTGTCCGCCAGACCTGCTGCCTAGATCGGCGTAGCTGCCGGCTAGCACCAAATCCGTTCCCAGATTCTGGCGAACTCGCAGAAGGGTGTCGGGGGCAAAGGCATCGGTATCCGAGAGAGAAAGATCGTTCTTGGCGCGAGCGACGTTTTCTTCGGAAATGGTTCGTAACTTTTCTCCCGCACCCAGTTCTGTGGTCAGCATCTCCGCCAGTGCGGTCGAGAGCCATGCTGCGTTCTGACGCTGCGACACGTTCTTGAACCCCAGAACAGCAATTGAGCGCCGCATATTGACCGGCGGACTGGAGGCAGGCTGGTGGGCGCGGCCATTGGGTTTTAATCTGTCCCGTATCCCACCAATATTGACTGCGAAGAGCGACCCGAGTACGACTACGACCGCGCCGGACAAAACGGAGATCCAGAGAGTTCTCCCGTACGGTCGGGTGCCTGAAACTGGTGGCACATCAGCAACCACTGGCCCTACAAAGCGATAACCTCGTTTAGGAACGGTCTCAACGTAGAGAGGACGTTCGGCATCATCGCTGAGCGCATTTCGAATCTGCCGTATGGCGAAGTTGAGGCCCTGCTCGTAATCGACAAAAGTGTCGGAGCCCCAAACCTCCTCAACAATCTCGGTCCGGGTTACGGTTTCTCCCCGACGGCGGACCAGCAAAGCCAGAATTTTGGCGGGCTGTGGCTGGAGCTTGACCGAGGTTCCGTTGGTGCGCAGTTCACCACTCTGGAGATCCAATTCGAACTCCGCGAAGCGAACAAGAATTTCCCGTCCGGGAACTATGGACACGCCCCACCCCGAGGTCGAACCCGCACGACGCTGTAAGCAGCTATTGTAACAACCATCTACCCTGTTGAATCTGACTAATTTACACAACTCACAGAATCCTCATCTTCCACTCATTGACCGAAACAGTCGCCTCGCGCTATTCCCTTGTGCGTGTTCGCATTAAACATTCCGCGATGGTGCTAGGTGCGAAAGGTAGCCTCTAGCTGATTGACGAAGCACGACGTTTTAGCTGTGTCGTTTTTCGTCGCGTGCAAGCAAAACATCGGGAAGGTTAGATCGGACAAGTCCGGAAGTCCGCGGCTGGCGCACTGGCGACTCGCTAACCTTGCTGCGGCTTCCTCACCGTTCATTTTTACACGGTGACGCCGTACAAGAAGGGTCTGACACTCTTGAGAATCGAGAAACAAGTACATGAAAAGAATCATTTCTGTTTTTCTGGCCATTTCCGCGATGATCAATGTCAGCCTGGCCGAAGAAACCGCCTTTCGCGGGGTAAAGTTGGCAGACGCGAAAGGGAAACAGGCGGACGCTAGCCTGGTCTTTAGCGACAACAACAAGAACGTCGTCGTGCGCGTCGCCGACCGTGACTTCGTAATAGTGCCCTACGACCAACTCGATAAGTTTTCGTATGAGTACACCAAGAAACACCGCATCACACAGGGCGCCATCGCATTTCCTTTGACATCCCTGGTGCAACCGGGACCGCGGGCAACGGGATCGACCCCCGAGGAGATGTGGTCGGACAATATACAACGCCCGATGGCAATACCCACGGATATTTCTTGGCAAACGTCGAGTAGCGATGTATGCAAGTGTTACGGCGCGACTCGAAGTGGGACGCGCACGTGGGAGCTGGCCCAACCTCTCACGCTCGCAGTGATTTCGTGGGTTAGGGAACAGAACTGCGGCCCGGAGAAACGCTGGCTTTTGAAGTCAAAACAAGGAGATCCGAATGAATCGATATTTGTTGATCGTTATTCTACTGTCCGGAATTTGCGCAGCACAGACTCTGCCTTCGGCAGCATCCGAAGTATATGACCAGTTCAAAGGTCCATTTCTCGATAGTTCGAAGTGGCTTACCACGCCCACATGTTCTGCGACACAGTTCGTGGATACAACTGCTTCCATCAACCTCCTGGACTGCGCACGCGAAATCCAGAGCAACAAGTTGCGGCTAATGGTCAGGGCATACGGCAACGGGCTTTCAGACGCCGGTCGCCAATTCGGGCCATCGGAATTGTTCTTCGTCAATCCGAACGCCATCAACAGTATTACCGGAACTCTGAGAGTCAAAGGTGCTGAAGCGGTAGCATGCCCGTCGAACAGTACGCCTTTTTCGTCATTGGGCCAGACGATCTTCGGAGGCAATTACTTCAATCCTGGAACTGGCGACCCCAGGGATGACGTAGCCGCCGTTCTTATCGTGGAACACGATCCACCGACTCCTCCCGGAGTTCTACTCTTGTCAGCTCTTGTATTCTCGCCCAACGCATTTTACGGTTTCTCAAGCCTGGGCACGATCAGATTCGAACAGGCGCTGACGGGGACTGTTCTATGGGATCAGCCGAACCATCAGTTTGTCTTCAACGTGATTGGCCCGAATCTCAATT
>QHZR01000458.1 GCA_003224755.1 Acidobacteriota bacterium | reverse complement strand
TCTCCGCATAAAACTTCGCGCACCGCTGCTCGACAAACTGGTCGAAGCCCTCGGCCTCCAGCAACTCATTCAAACGCTGATAAAACGGATGTCCCGGCGCCCTCGCCTACTCGGCGTGCGCGATCCAGATGTCCTCTTGCTTCTCCCGCTGCTTGCGCGTCCCCATCGCCATGCGCCGATTCTACGAACAAAGTCTGTGGATACCTCAGAAGTTTTTGTTTACGAATCTGGACTTGCACCACGGGCTGCTAGTACTACTGTGTTATAAAGTAGATTCCCCGGTTGCTGAAAGATAGAACTCCTGAGTACTTCGCCGTGCTAAGGTGCGCTCATGAGCGCCCACCGTGTGGCGCCAGGCGCCCAAGCAAAACGCTTCGCGGCCTATCTCGATCGCCTGGCGGAGGCTGCGGAGCATGCCGATCGTGCGACTCCCCTGAAGTCTTATTGCACCGGTTTGTTGTTACCTGGAGAACGCAAGAGCGTGGAGCCGATGGCCGCGCGCTTATATCCCGACACGGTGCGCCAAGCCCATCAGTCCATGCACCACATCGTGGCCGATGCCGCCTGGAGTGACGAAGACATGCTGGAGGCGGTGCGGGCCTGTGTTCTGCCCCAGATGGAGCAAAAGGGACCGATCGTGGCTTGGATTGTGGATGACACCGGCTTCGTAAAAAAGGGGACCCACTCGGTAGGCGTGACCCGGCAGTATTGCGGACAGGTCGGAAAGCAAGAGAACTGCCGCGTGGCGGTAAGTTTGTCGGCGAGCACAGAGAGCGCCAGCCTGCCCATCGCCTGGCGTCTGTACTTACCGGAAGTATGGGCGAAGGACGGGAAGCGTAGAAAGAAGACAGGGGTACCGACCCAGATTCGATTTCAGACTAAGCCCGCGATTGCCTTGGAACAAATTCGCATGGCTCTAAAGCGCGAGATTCCTGTCGGGGTAGTCCTGGCCGACGCGGCCTACGGAACCGATACCAAGTTTCGCGAAGAACTCACGGAATTAGGGTTGCTCTATGTCGTGGGGATCATGTCCTCGGTGACAGTATGGAAGGCGGGTCAAGGACCGCTGCCCGCAGCGACTTGGACAGGACAGGGACGGCCCACGAAATATCTTCGCCGCAACCGACGGCATGCCCCGGTCACGGTGAAGGACCTCGCTCTGGAATTGCCGCTACAAGCGTGGAAGAACGTAGGCTGGCGACCAGGAACCCGGCACCCGCTGCAGTCGCGTTTCGCCGCCGTGCGCGTCCGTCCGGCTCACCGCGATTTCGAACGCACTGAGCCCTATCCCGAGCAATGGTTACTGATCGAGTGGCCCAGCGGAGAAGCCGAACCCACCAAGTACTGGCTCGCAACCCTCCCGGCCAAGACCAAACTCAACAAGTTGGTCCGTAGGGCAAAGCAGCGCTGGATCATCGAACGGGACTACGAAGAACTGAAGCAAGAACTGGGATTGGGTCACTATGAAGGAAGAGGCTGGCGCGGTTTTCATCATCACGCCACTCTCTGTATTGCGGCCTATGGGTTCCTCGTAGCCGAGCGGAGCCGTTTTTCCCCCTCTGCCCGTCCTGGTCGACTGGAACTATCCATCCCCAAGATGCCGCCCCAGTTCCGCCCTCGGGGATCGCCGGGTTCGCCTCGAGCGGCATAATCCCTGGTCGATTGCCACGCTCCGACAAACCATCGCCCGAATTCTTCTTCGACAACTCTCCAGTTGTCCTTTTTGCGGAGCTCCACATTTATAACACAGTAGTACTAGGGAACTATTTCCCGCACGAGGTCCATCCATTCGCGGTTGCTCCAATCCTCGCGAGGCTCAGCGGCTGCGCGGCGAACGTCCGTAGTCGAAGGTATTCATAGTCAACACAAAGTAGGTCGGCAAGCCTTCTGATCGTTACATCTGGACGCGATTGCAGTCTCGCACTGGGCAGGTGCTCGTTCGACGGCTGAGACTTATTTACGGTCAACTTTTAACTATGTGCAAGAACGCAGCGTCAGAGCGACCGAAGTTGCACTCCGCCAAAAGCTTCCTTGAGAAACAGGCCAGATTGGGGCCGTGAACGGGGTCCATGCGATCCCGTGTTGCGAACGCGCCGATGGTTGGTGGATCGCCCAATGCCGCCCCCTTCGGGCTACAAGGTTGAAGTGACCTCCCTCGCGACCGACGGAAGGACTTCTCGGGATTATTCTCGAGTAACCGGCAAGTACTAAGCCGCTGGCGCGACGGACGCTACGCGTGTTGCTGGCTCGAAGTTGGTCTTCGAATAAGTCTTGTCGCTCAACTCGAAGCGCCGTATGATTAGCTGCCATGGCAAATGTAGACTACCCGGCACAGAAACCTGATCTTGAGTGTCCGATTGTCAAGAAAAACGCCATTCAAATCCCATAGCTAACCGCGTCCGCCGCGAACGCCACCGGCTTCCTACTTGCCTCCTCATCGAAAACGCCTCGGGTCCAGCTCGTCTGCCTGGAAATTTTTGTGCCGAGGCGTTTCCGATCAAGGCTAGCGACAATCCGGAAATTAATTGTCGTTAACAGCCGCCGTCAGCGTGAAAAAGATCAGCACAAATACTCCGGCGGAACTTCAACGATACTAGAAGCGCAAATCCTGATTTCGATTTTGGTCAAGCGCAATAACAAAAATCTCAACGCGTCTTGTGCATCGGCCTATTGAGAGTCATAGACGGGAATGGAAAAGGATCTACGACATGTCTGTAGGCGAGTGTTGTAATCAGGTGACGATCATCGTCAGGTTGCCAGTAGAGCGCAGACACTTGAGCGGTTTCCACGGCAAAGATAAAGGCCGTCAGCTTTGCCAATGGCCCTTGCACGCGGGAAGCCGCGTTTATCCCCTCAATCCGTTATCTTTCTTGATCTGCTCTTGCGTTTCCGGAGTCCTTACAATACGGACAATTCGGGTCTGAGCAGTACGGGTGTACCGCGAAGCATCATTCAGGGTACATCGTTGCCGCCTTTGCGCTGCGGAAACGGGAGCATCGAGTGCCGCCGAGCCATTCGTCCGCTAACCAGAACTGGGAAAAGCCGTACTGCGACGAAAGATGGCACGAAAGTGGAATACAACTAAAGTTGTAGATGGCGCTACAATCGTTTTCTCGAATTTCGGGCGGTGTCTCGCACGACCACCTAAACCCGGAACCGGCCAGGCCGGGGATGCGCAAGCATTCCCGATCTTGATTCGAGGCCCCAGTTGTGAATTGCCGCGAAAGGTAGGCGATGGCTAAGGCACATCATCCTCAACGCCGTTGGGAATGGCAAGACGTGCTCTTTTGGGGAATGATTCTCACGTCTTTGGTCGGGCTCGTCTTACGTGTCACTCATCATTAGCACCGGATTGGACTCGGCTGCTGTCTCCATGGCCGCCCGCACATGGATGCGCTTGCAAATGGTGATCGACTTGCACCACATCCCACGCAAGATTGTGCTGGGGCGGTGGTGTAGAGAAACACAGCGGCTTGCTACCTTTCGCATGGGCCGAAGATGCAGGTTCGACGCCTGCCCGCTCCACCAAAGGGCTGGGCGGCACATTTGTATGCCGTCCTACTACCCGCTGGGAGTCGGTTAGCGATGTTTTGGGGCGACCCTTGGCGGGTATTTGTGTATACGTTCGTAGTCAGCATGGTTTAGCAAATTCAAGGTGAGGTCACATCGATCAGCTGCGCTCGGAGGTGATACGACAGTCCCGATAATGACCACTCCTTCTTCTGATGAGAAACGAAATCCAGCGGGTCGGATCCCGGCGCTGTCGAAATTGGAAGACAGCTTCAGCCTCCTTTTGATGAAAAGCTGTCTCCGCAATTCTGTCCTACGAGAAAGAAGCAGCAAGGTATGGACTTGCCATGTTGCACGAGGCCGAAATCGCCAGACGCGGACGAATGGTTCTCGGCCTATAGCCAGTGTGACCAGATTTACCTCTTTGATTTCTATCGCTAAGGGAAGAAACGCTATTTTCGCACCTTTCGGCCGGAAAACTCTCCTGTCATGTCAAACCAAGCCAATTCCCTCTTTTAAAGCATCGCGGCGAAGCTTTCGAATGGACGGCGTGGTTATTTGAGCTTGGAATCTGTCTTGTCGCAGGATTGTCGCTCCCAGTCCTTGCAGCTTGGAAAGCGTTACCTGGAGCACTTATTTCTGTCGGTGTCCTGAAGACAATCCGCTAGCACACGGCATGGTCTATCGTTAGTCGCCCGTGATTGCTGGCAAAGGAATCATCGACTCAGGCGGACTCCCCCGGCTTTTCCCTGTCCCATCGAGCTCTCGCTGCCTTTCGCGCGATGTCCCGCCTCTGTTCAGCAGTAAGTTTCTTCTTGCGAGCTTTTCCACCCAGCTGCCCCAAATGCACAGCGTGAGGATCTTTTGTTTTCTTTCGTTGCATTTGTTACAGCACCTTAGCTTGTGCCCAACACAAAAATCAAGTACCTCTTGACAGTGCATAGCGCTAAGCATATGCTTAGCGCTATGTATAGGACTAGGAGAGGGAATGAAAACACCACTGCGTTATCGCGAGGACATTCGGACTGCGAAGGCCACTTGGATCGACATTGACAAGTCACAGACTCGGAATCTCTTACGTTTAATGAATACTCACGGTTTATCTGTCTTAAGAGGGGAACTGCTATTCCTGAACCGAACGTGGTATGTGACGCATGCAGGCCTCCTGCGAGTTGCGGCGCGGCGGCGCTGCAGTGGGATCAGAGCCTTACCAGTTGCAGAACTCAGCGACGTCCGGTCTTCACGTTACGCATTTCGCGCAACGGTTTATACGTCTCCAGATTGCAAAGGATTCACCGGTTACGGCGATGCCGATCCATCCAATGTTTCACCACTCGTGCACGGCGCCGAAATGCGCGTAGCGGAAACTCGAGCTGTGAACCGAGCACTACGAAAAGCGTACGGAATTGGCATCTGCTCGGTTGAAGAAATCGGATCGTTGGCCGCTTCACCACCAACTCGACGCGAACCGAAAACCGAAATCAAGAAAGTCCCTCCTCAGCCGGTAAACGGCAACGAAGACAATGGCAATGGCTCGCGCGTCCGCGACCGCCTCTGCCAGCTGATCCGACAGCATGAACTCGATGCCAACCTGGTGAAGTCATACGCAGTGGACTTCTGTGGCACGAAGGCTCTGCGCGATGCCACACGCGAACAGGTCGAAAACTTCGTCGTTCATCTCGGCGATTGGGCGGAGAAAGATCGCAACGCTCTCCTCTGCCAACTCAACAGCTATTCCCGATCGCAGGCAGGTGCGGCATGAGGCGTTACGTATCTGGCCTGGGCCAAGCCTCTGCAACTTCGGCGGAAAGTTTGCCCGATGGTCTTTTCTTGGTTCGCGTTGAGCGAGTGCAGTATCGCTGGCATGCGCAGAAGCCCTACTACGCAGTCCTGTTCACTGTGCTTGAGCCCAAATCCTTCTCCGGCAATG
>QHZR01000194.1 GCA_003224755.1 Acidobacteriota bacterium | reverse complement strand
CTGCAAAGCGGCCGCAGCTCCGGCCCGCAGTCCGAGCTGACTGCAGACGAAAGTGGTCCGTATGGGAGCGGTCATTATTCATAGGCTAATGCTTGGATTACGTCCTGCTTGACCGCCTTCCATGCGGGGAGGATAGCTCCCAATAAAGCCCCAATGACCGAAACGCCTGACGCAATAGGCCACCAACTGTACACAGTTTCTTGAGTTAAACTCGACGGAGCGGCATGCATTATCAGCCATTTGCTTCCACCCGTCATCGCAATTCCTAGGACGCTGCCGAGTATCGCGATCAGCAGCGTCTCCCGAAAAAGCAGATTCAGAATGTAGCCGGACGAAGCCCCGAGCGCCTTCAGTATTCCGATCTCTCGCGTTCTTTCCAGCACCGCGGTGTACATGGCCATCGTGACGACTATGAAACCCACAATTAGCGCGATGCCAATCACAACGCCGATGAAGTCTCGCAATAGCCCAACACTGTTGATCGTCAACAGTGAAGTAAAAGCCTCCATCGTGTATATGAAGTAACCCGGCATTTTGCCCCGCAATTCGTCAACGACGAGCGGCGCACGAGCTGGATCATCCACTTTCACGTAAATCTGGCTGAGCCTCCCGGGATTTCCGGTGAGAGCCTGAAGAACATTCAGCCGCGCGCAGATGTGGGACAGCTTGCCAGACTCAAAGACTCCCGACACTCGCCAGGCGTGATTTGCCAGTGTGATTGTGCTTCCAACGCTCAGCTTCTTCTCCCTGGCATAGTATTCATCGACAATTACATCATCATCATTTTCAAACGGGCCGCCCCTGACAAATCGGAAGCCGCCGCTCAATCGGTTGAATTGAGCGAGATCAATGCCCGTCAGGACGTCAAGAGCAGTCAGGGGTTGACCCATCGTGCCGGTCGCGAATGTGACATGGGGCTGCTTCATCAGGAAGGGCACCAGCCTTTCGCTCATTGGAGAGGAACTAAGGCTAATGATGGAACTCGCAGGAGGCCGGACTAGAATGTCCGCGCCGACTCCTCGTGCACGGCGGGCTGTTTCGTCAAGCGTTCCGTAGCTGATCCCAACGAGCGTGAGAATCATCGTGACCTCAACCCCGATGGCGAGCACGCTCAAACACGTTCGGACCGGCCGCTGGCGTAGGTTCTCAAAGACAAGCTTATTCAGCAAAGCAACCTCCGGGCGCGGAAGGATATGCACGAGGAGTCTTCAAAGCCACGGCCGCAAGACGCGCGCCGAATTTGCTGGCCGATGAAACACAGGCGGGCGAGTTTGCGAATTCTTAAGATCTAAAGGCGCCGACCTACGGTAACGAACAGGCCACCCTCATGCCCGAGAGCCCCAATCCATCCTATCTGCGCCAGCCACCCCTCAAACCGCCAGTTATCTGAAGCGCCGGCGAACAACTCTTCCGATTCCTCACACAGCATTGCGCTTGGGTATGCGCGCAGGTATTCGACACCATTTTCCGCAAACCAGCCCTGGACCTCGGCAAGCGTGTGACGGTGCTCCTCGGGATGCTGATATTGGTCTCGCAGCCATGCCTTACGGCGTGCCGGCTCACTCTCTCGGTCGCGTAGCACCGGATCGCACGGGATGAATCGGCATCCAGACAGCCGCGCAACGAAGCGCCGGGCTCGGAGAGGAATGCGTGCGAATGCGTTGTAGACGCCGAGAACTATCATCCCGCCTGGGCGTGCAAGATGCGCGATGCGAGCGAATGCCGCACTCGGATCTGGAGTGTGGTGCAAAACCCCAGACGAATACACCACATCGAAAGCGCCCGCCCGCAGGCCTGGATTGTGCAAGTCGGTTTCGATGAACTGCACCTGATCAAGTCCGAAACGTCGGGCTGCCTCAGCGCCAAGCCTGAGCGATGCGCGTGTGAGATCCGCGCCAATTACAACTCTGTCGCCACGCGCCAAGTACAAGCTCATCTGGCCGGTGCCACACCCGATCTCTACGACGCGCGCATCGCCCGGAATTGCTCGGTCAATTAAGCGCGCGAACTCACTGCGCTCTGCGCGTGCTCGCAACCAACGCAGGCTGATGCTTGGAGGATAGTCGGGAAAAGGTGCCCACTCGTAAAAGCCGCGCACAACTTCGGTTTGCGTGTTGCCCGACAGTCGTAAGTTAGGTATGCCATCGGGCGCTTCGTAGCGCATATCGCAGTTGCGGCAAGACCAATCGGCCCTCAGTGGCCCCGCACACAACGGGCAGGCCAATAACTCCAGGAAAGCGTCCACGGGTTACCAGATGGAGTAGATGAACGGGGCCAGTGCTTCGACTGTTGCTGCCACAATGAGTAGCAGCCCCGTCACGCACAGAAAGATAGCCAGCGGCATGAGCCAGCGCTTGTCGGAATCGCTGTGCCACAATCCGCGCGCCAACTGTGCCGTGGATCCGAAAGTGCTGCCGAACACGATTAGTCCGCGTCTGGTCCTGCCACGCGTCTTAATCACGCAACCTCCTTTTCTTCCTTTATTTTGTCTAGTTGTGTTTTTGCCAGTGCCGAGGTGCGCTTCAGCACTCGAGTCCCTCCGGCGACCAGAACATCGATCTTGGAGCGCAGGAATGTTGAGTACCCTTCAACCGCCCGATTGACAATCGGTTCTCCGGCCAGATTGAACGATGTGTTGAGCAGCACCGGTATCCCGGTGCGCTGTCCGTACGCCTCCAGCAATGCGTGCAGGCGTGGTACCATCGTTCGCTCCAACACCTGTACTCGAGCTGTCCCATCGACATGTGTGATTGCCTGGAGCCGCGACCGCCATTCGGCCCGAACCGGAAACACACCCGACATAAAACGGGCCAACCGTGTGCCAGCTAGTGAAATGTCGAAATAGCGCGCTGCGGCTTCGATGGACACCACCGGAGCAAATGGGCGGAATTGCTCGCGGTACTTAATTTCGCGGTTGAGGCGATCGCGCATCTCAGTCGTATGAGGCGACGCAAGGATGCTGCGATGACCTAGCGCACGTGGTCCGAACTCAAGAGCGCCCTCCATCCATCCGACGATGCGATCAGCCGCCAAATCGTCAGCAATCTGATCGATGAGTGCGCTGTCATGGCATTCTTGGACGAAGTGACCGTCTTCTCGTGCGAGCCGTGCCAACTCAGATCCATCAGCCGAAGGTCCCCAAAAAGGATGGTCGGGTAGATCGCGGTCCGGATTTCCAAAGTGAATGCGGTCACAATAAAGCGCCGAGCCAATTGCGCATCCGGCATCTCCGGGCGCGGGCGGAACGAACACGCGCTCAAAGCCGGATTCTGCGAGGAGACGTGCGTTGGCTACGCCGTTTAAGGCCACACCTCCTCCCAAGCATAGGTCGGGCAAGCCAGTTTCCTGATGGAGCGCTCGGGCAAGCTCCACGAGTGTGTCCTCCAGAACCCGCTGCACGCTGGCAGCGCAATCGGCGAACCGCTGACCTTCCGAGGTGTCCAGGTCAATCGGTTCGTACGGATTTCGCGGCGGACCAAGGAGTTCGACGAAACGCGATGAATAAGAGCGTTCTGCGGTGGTGTGAAACTCGAAGTAATTCAGATCGAGCGCGAACGCGCCATCGGGTGTGCGGCGGATCAGCTTACGGACTTGCTCGACCAGCGTGGGCTGGCCGTAGGCAGCAAGGCCCATCACCTTGTATTCATCTTCATTCACCTTGAAGCCGAGATATGCAGTGAATGTCGAATACAGCATCCCCAGAGAATGCGGAAACCTGATTTCACGAAAGCGCCTGATTGTCGTAAGACCGTTTGGCACTCGCTCGCCGTCACCAACTGAAAGTGTCGCCCACTCGCCTACCGCATCGGCTGTCATGATTGCCGCGCGACGCGTCGGTGCAGTGAGAAACGCGGCTGCGGCATGAGACTGATGGTGCTCGGTAAACAGGACCTTGCCTCCGGGCACGCCTAAATGGGATGAAATAATTCCACGCATCCAGACTTTTTCGCCGAGCGAATTCTTCATTGCTTTGGGAAATGCCCGCCAGGACTGTGGGAACGCGCGTAACGCGCAGGTGAGTATCCGATCGAACTTCAGCATTGGGCGTTCGTAGAAGACTACGGCGTCGAGTTCATCCGGCTCGATCGCCGCGTGCTGAAGACACGATTCGATCGCTAACAGCGGAAAGGCCGCATCGCCTTTGTGCCGTGATAGCCGTTCCTCTTGGACCGCGCAGACGGGCACACCGCCGACAACGAGGGCTGCAGCCGAATCGTGATAATGTGCCGAAATGCCGAGAATGTTCATTTCAATATTGCCTGTCGAGTGATTGACTCGTTTCGGCGGCGACTATAGTCCATCCAGATGGTTCCCGCCTTGCGGCACGCTTGGCCAGCCAGGCAAACAGTGGCAATAAGACGAAGTACTGAATTGTCAGCAGCATTGAACCCAGTATTCCCGCAAGGCCCGTTGCCAACCGCAAGTAGGCTCTCCAGAGCCGGCTGAGGCGCGCACGCCACAAATGACGCTTGTGCCGCTTCGGTTCAACTCGTGCGAGTTGTGTGAGTGTGTAGTTCATGTGAAAGTTTTCGTCGTGCAGAATTTCCTCAAAAACAGCCCGCGTCGGCGGATCGTGTTGCATTACATCGCGATAAACGGTGAACCGGCTGGCGGCTGCCTTCTCCGATAGATGTAGGAAAGCCAGCATGTCGATGTCCGATTCACTGTCAACCTGTAGATCATCGAGACCGTGGCCACCCGGCGCAAGCCACTCACCGTGGAACCCGGGACTGGAACGGCCCGCTGAGACTTTCAAAAGTTCTGCTGCCCGATGACGGAACAAAACGCCATGACGGAATTCGTCAATCGCGTGCTCTAGATAAAGGCGTCGCAACAGAGGGTCTGAGGTAACCTCGGCTGCGCGCAAAATATCGCGCCCCCCGTCAGTCTCGGTTTCGCTGAAGCGGAGTAGTTTCTGCACACGCCGATCGGTATCGCTCCAGATCCAGCGATGCACAGGAGTCAGCATTCGATCAAATGCTGTGGGTCGCTCATGGGGCCGCGCAGAATCCATCATGAGCCTAATAAGATGTGAGATTTGGAGTCTGGAAACGTCAAAATTTTGTCTGCAACTTTACCCTTAATTGGCATCGTTCCATCTACTCCCACCTCCTTCCGTATGATCAAAACGAAGCTCATCTGGGGGCTTTCCGAGACCCGCAAGCTTTTGACAATTGTTTGAGCTGATACGACATCCGGTTCTATGCGTACTCGCATCAACTCGTAGAGGTCAGCCTTGGGAAACACTCCTCCGATGCGCGAGCCGCGGGTATTCAGACATCTCGCGGCCCGTCTGACTGCCGAGATCGTGGTAGCATCCGTCGGCGCCGCGTTCCTCGCCTGCGCAATCATCGCGAATCAACGGTTTCTCGACAGGCACTTCGTGCCGTCTTTTTTCCTGCCGCGCCACTGGTACGTGCTGATACAAACGTCCGCACGATTGGCGATGGCAGTCCTTGGCACGTGGCTGGCGCTCGTTGCGCGTCGGCGTATCGGGCAGTTTGCCGCACGAACACCTGCAGGAGCGCTCCGCATTGTCATCGCTGTCGTTCTGGCGCTCGGCGCTAGCAACCTGATGCTGCGGCTTGTGCACCTGCGTCCCGCCGAATGGCTATCGGCGAAAGACGAACCACGCCGCCAGCCCGACCCGCGACTTGGCTGGACCTGGGTGCCTGGGCGCACCGGACATAAGAACATCGGTGGGCGTGTCGTCGACTACGCCATCGACCCGGCAGGATATCGCGTCAGCAATGTGGACGAACCAGTCGATCCTGAGCGACCAACTATTTTGTTCACCGGTGAGTCAGTGATGTTTGGTGAGGGACTGACATATGCCGAGAGCATACCTGCGCAAGTCGGTGCCATGACGGGAATACAGACTGCCAACTTGGCAGTCCACGGCTATGGTAACGATCAGGCTTACCTGAAGCTAGAGTCGGAGCTGCCACATTTTCGTCGGCCAGTCGCAGTGGTGTCGCTGTTCATGACTGACCTCTTCGGGAGGAACCTCGATCAGGATCGACTACACCTTGGTCCCGGTCTTATCTGGCTGCGGGCAGAACAGCACTCGCGGCTTTCGTCCTTTGCGAAGCTGATCGTGCCATACCGCGCCGACACGACCGTCGAGCGAGGTGTAATGGTGACCCAGGAGGTGCTTCGCGCCACCAGCGAACTGGCACGAGCGCACGGGGCAACGCCACTACTCGTCGTGCTGCAGTTTGGCCAGGAAGAGGGGCCCGAGCGGATGTTGCGTCGCCGAATCCTGGATGACGCGAGCATACCTTATACGTTCGTCAACGTTGATTCGTCGTGGCGGCTGCCTTGGGACAGACATCCCAATCCGCGCGCCGCTCACGCGATCGCCACTGCCATCGTGAGTGAGTTACGAGGACGGCTTGCCGTCGCAGGCCCCGTCAACTAAGGTTTTGATCGCAAGTTTCGTCATTCAAAGAAGGACTGCTGCAGCTTGCGAATCTGATGGCTTATTTCATTCGGTGACGATCCTTGCACGGAAAGGGATGCACGTCCACTGCAGGAAGGGATACTACATGACAGCAATGGGAATTCATGCGTAACGATGATATGAATGAAGAAGAATCCCCGCGATGCCTCCAAATGCCTGAACCCGCGCTCTCTAACACCTGAGCGATGTTGACGATTAGGAACAAGTAGAAGACCGGAATTTGACATTTCTGTGGCAATCGTTCCGCCCTTGTGCGCTATGCTTCAGGTAAGAAAATTTGTGACAAAAGGAGGTGCAGAATGCCTCCGCGAATTCGGTTCGCCTTTGGTATCGTCATCGTCGTCTGCGGAATTCCTTGCTCGGCGCAAAGAATGAGTTCCTTCGGTTCCCATGCTGGCGGTTTTGGCCGCGGGCCAGGGTTTACCAACATGGGTAGCCGCGGGTTCAGCCAGCGTGGCAATGTTTCGCGCTTTTCCGGCAGACCCCCCGCATTCTCAGGCTTTCCCCGTTCGCAATCCGCGCCATCCATGCACGGTTTCCAAGAAAGGCCCGGACCCTCGCAGTTTTTCCGGGACCACGGCCTCGAGAGGGGCTCCGGGCGGGATCGTCGACTTGTGCCACGCCCGCCGCTCCAACCCTCTCTTTCCGCAACAAGCCGTACTTCAGCTGTGCCGCGACCACCACAGACTTCAGCCATGCCAATTCGGGCCTCGGGTTCAGCGGTGCCGCGCCCACCGCAGGCTTCAGTTGTGCCTGTTCGAGCAGAGGCTTCAGCTGTAGCGCGTCCGCCACGGACTTCAGCTCGACCAATTCAAGCAGGGATTTCAGCCGCTGCGCGTCCCGCGACTCGCTTCGGGAGTCATGGGCAGCTCTTTGAACCAAGGTCGCGAGCCCTTTTCTTCTCACGGCAATTCTCCTTCTTCAACCCGTTTTTCCCTAACTTCAACCTGTTTTTCCTTAACCCATTCTTATTCCCGCGGCCGTTCTTCTTCTCGCCATTTTTTGCGAGCACATTCTTCTTCTCCGAACCGTTTTTCTTTTCGTCCTTTTTCTCGGATCCGTTTTTCTGCCCCGGGCCGTTTTTCTGCCCCGGGCCGTTTTTCTTTTCTCCGTTTCTGACTAGCGCATTCTTCCCCCAGCCGTTTTTCTTCTCTTTCGGCTCTTCTCCCTTTTTCTTTGGTTCGCCCTTTCGCTCCCCCTTCTTGTCCTCACCCTTCGTGCCATTTACTTTCAGGTCCGGCGCCATCGAACACCACCTTCACTTGTTTCGAACGAGCGAGGGTTCTTTCCCCGGTTCCACAAGGCGGCAGCCGTGACAGCTCAGGCATGGACGCCGATGAGCGAATGCAGGCTGCACCCCGGTTTTGCACTGCTTGACAGTAAGGGCGCCCAGTGGGAGAGGGCAGCAACCATTTTCGGTTACACAACAAGAGGTTTTATACGCACCTCTAAGGATAGCCACACTTGTAATGTGAATGGTGCTGGGGGACGACGATGAGATCTCTGTTGTTCGTTTCACTGCTTTTGGCTGCGACGCTCTGTCTCACGAGCAGCACCAGACCGGCGAATGTGTCGCCGAGTGCGACGGAGGGCGTCCAAGTCATCGACGTCATCGCGAAAAAGTACGAGTTCAATCCTTCACCGATCCGAGTCAAGCAAGGTACGAGGGTCCAACTCAAAATCACAGCGACAGACCACGCACATGGATTCCGGATCAAGCTGTTTCCGGACGGAACCGACACGAAGGGAAACGCGGGCCTTGTTTTCTCATCTCCACAGGACTGTCAGAAGATTGAGAAAAGCCAGACGGCAACAATTGAGTTTGTGGCCCAAACACCGGGGTCATACCCTTTCAGGTGCTGCACTCGCTGCGGCTGGCATCACAGAGCAATGAAGGGCCAGCTAATAGTCGAACCCTGAGTAAATGTGTCAACTCCTGCCCTACGAAACATAACAGTCCGGCGACAACGGAACAGAGAACAACTGGGCTCAATCCAATGTTCATCTCGGCTGCGCCGCGCTACTGGTTACGCCACGGTTTTTCTCCCGTTGCCAACAATCTTGGAGGTCGCCTGTTCGAAGTCCTGTGAAGTTGCGCATGGCCGCCCCTTCACCGCGATGCCTTAGGGCGGAGGTTGCGGAAGGAATCATGCTTGAGAGGCAGACCCAGTTTTCACATCCAGTTGAGGCGAGCACCCTCTCTGAGGCTGATCACAAAATCGTGTGTCACTTCGAAGGGGGCTGTACATCGCTAGAATCGCAGGTCCGTCGAAAACGGTGACGCGCCCTTTCGCGCTGGAAGGGAAGCTGTTAGGATGTTTTTGCGAGGTTCGTTTCCTTGTTCTCTTCCTGGCCATCGGCGCGGATCGTCCTGGGCAATACGGTAGTTCGTTCCGAAATTTATTGGCGGTTTATTAGCGGTTTCTGCTCTATTAGGAGCAATCCGAGTCGGTCAGGGCAGATTGTGCATTATATGCAAATCGCGCAACGCCGTATAAACACTGGCGATTGCGCATCTCGTTGATTTGGCGAGTGGGGACGTTCGCGCTGATATCAGAAGGTAAACTTCAGGTCAACTTGAACGATTCGGGGACTAGAGCTGAAGCTCAAAACTTTGCCGAAATCCGCAGTGGTGATGTCGCTGACAGGGTTGTCCCGATTCGGATGGTTCAATGGGTTGAAGAAGTCGGCATGGAACTCGAGGGCCTTCGATTCAGCCAGTGGGAACCGCTTCCCCACAGAAAAATCCAAATTGCTCTGACTGGGTCCGCGCAGCACATTGCGACCCACGTTGCCGATGTCGGTAGCAGCTTCGGCGGCCGGGTGCACGATCGCCGTCGGATCATGCACACTGGGAATCGGCTCACCTGGCTGCACGATGGCCTGGGAGAAAGCTGAGGGATTGAAATAATACCCGGCGGGCACACTGTTCTTCGCAGTTTTCGCGTTTGCTGCTGGAATCCAGTTCGGACGCGCGCCAAACAATCCGTAAAGGAGACCTCCGGTTGGGTCAAAGATATCTACCGGCAGACCTGACATCGCGGTTACGATGCCCGACACCTGCCAATTCGAGAACCAGAGCCGTGTCGCCATTGAACCACGAGAAAACGATGGTTCGGGCAAGTTCCAAACGGAGCTAAGTACAAAATAATGAGTGCGATCGAAGTCAGAGAGTCCACGATTTGCGCGTGGATTCAACTGATTGCCCCACGCGTTCGCCGTGTCAAGTCCGCCGCCGAGATCCAGTGAGCCGTTGGAATTTGCGCCCCCGCCCGGGTTTGAAGCATTGTCGATGGACTTAGAGAATGTGTAAGAGGCGGAGAATTGCAGCCCGCGGGAAAACCGCCGGTTCAGACTTGTCTGGAGGGAATGATAGGTAGATTGCGCATTCGACTCGTTCAGCAGGAAAAACGCAGAACTCACTCCCTGCAATGGCGCGCGCAGCGACGCGTTTTCAATTGAATCGTCCGTGATTACTTGGCCGGTCACTGTATTTGTGATGGGATGATTCAGGCTCGCGATCTGCGCTTGGTTCACAGCGACACCGCGAAACAATTTCACGCCATGCGAGCCGGCGTAAGCGACCTGCAGTGTTGTGCGCGGCAACTCGTATTGCACGCTCGTATTGAATTGCTGGGTGTACGGAGTCCGCGCATTACGATCAATTACAGTGGCGGCAACCGAACTACCGGGTTGAATCAGAGGAAAGCTCTTTTCCGGAGGTGCAGTAGCAAAGGGATTGCTGAATGGCTGTCCGGAAGTATCGGTATCCAGGAAAAATGGCGGCGAAAAATATCCGAGCGCCAGATAGAAGAATGAGGGGCGCGAGTAGAAGATGCCGTAGCCAGCACGAATGGCGAGTCGTCCAGAACTCAGTGGGGACCACGCCAGCCCGACCCGTGGGCCGAAATTATTCGGGTCAATGCTCTTCACGATGCGTTTCCCAACTCTGGTCACACCGGGCAAGCTGTATTGAGGAAGTGCATTTCCCGCTTCAATGATGCCGGCTGCAGGGGGGCCCAATGGGAATCCATTGTCATCGACTTGCATGCGCGGCTGGTAAAGCGCGGGGTCGAAGCCGCCGATACGGCCTTGAGAATCGTATGGCGGCATATCCAGCTCGTATCGCAATCCCAAGTTTAGAGTGACCTTGGAGGAGAGTTTCCAGTCATCTTGCACAAATAAGTGGTAGTCAGTCGTGATGAAGTCGCGATCAGTTAACCCCGTGCCGAGGTGCGCAAACCCGAAGCTCCCACCCGGAAATTGTGAGGCAGCGGTGTTTCCAACGAGGAAGTCGTTAAATGTTGGGAAATCAATCTCTCCGTACGAAAACACGGCCGCGTGTACCCGCCATTCGGAATGCAGGATCTCGCCGCCGAAGCGAAGACTCTGCTTTCCTCGCTGCAGGGAGAGAACGTCGCCAATCGATACAGATGGCGTGCTGCCGCGATAGGTAATGTCAGAGGTTCCGATGGAAGCACCACCCTGGTCGCGGGCCAGCAGAATCAATGGCAAGCCGGGATATTGGTTTGCCGTCGAGCGCTGAATTCCAAGAGAACTGTCTTTCACAGATTCCTGCGGCAGTTCGTCATGACGGATCAAACTATAGCCGAACCGTAATTCGTTCACTGCGGTCGGGCTGAAGGTGTGGATCTCTTCTAAGGAAAGCACGCGGTTGTCAATCGTTATCTGCGTGCCGAAGCCGGGCAAGCTGGCGGGTGTGCCGAAGTACGATCCAGAGAGAGCGGTGAACACCGGAGCGTGTGCGGAGAAGAATTTACCAATCAGGGAATCTCGTGTACCCGCGTGGTAGTCGAGATTGGCATTGAACTGTTCTTCATGGTAAGTGGAGAGGGCCGTTCCGGTGACTCTGCCCTCCGCATTCTGGGGGGTGGGAATCAGAAACTGTCCGTTTGGGAATTTTAGGTTAAGCAGCTGCAGCGAAATGGGGTCGATTGCGGGCACTCCGAATATCTTCATCAGAGTTGCTGTTGAGCGGTCATCAGTGAGTCCGGGCGCGATCAGAACGCT
>QHZR01000460.1 GCA_003224755.1 Acidobacteriota bacterium | reverse complement strand
ACCCTCCACGCTGCAAGACCGAAGTGGCGTCTGGGAGAAATCAATTGCGAACCGAGTGCGAAACACTGCATCGGTTCGATGGCGAAGTCCTCGCGACCATCGACGAGCCCATACAGCGCTAGTGCCTTGATTGAAGGCACTGAGCGAAGCGGTCGGAAGGTCGAGTCCGAGATGTCTACAGAGCGACCGTGTACGGAGCCGATTCGATGGGGCATTACAGCAGGACTTCACTGCGCCGGAATATCGGTTTGCTCGATCCCAAATTGAACTCGGACAACCCGGTTCTTGCGATAGACTGGCACTATCTTCCGCAATGCTGGATCAAAGTAATCACGGAGCATCGGCGGTCGAGGAGATTTGAGGTACCGATCCGGAGTGGTAGCAAAATCTCCAGACGCAACGAGGTCTAACTCTTCTCGTCTGGTCACGCGCTGAATTAAACAAGGAATCTGGTTTATGCCGAGGTCACGTAGGGCGTAGGCGCGATGACTACCGTTTCCCATAACCAACCGATTCTCCGCGTATATGACATTTAGGAAGTTTGAGCCGTATCCGATAGCGAGCCCCAGTATCGCTACGGGGCGGCCCGTCGAGTCGAAGGATTGAACATTCCGGGGTCGCAGAATTTGAGCTTCAAGAAACCTGAAGTCAGTCGAGGGGGAGACCATGGTGTACATATTTTGAGCGTTTTGCATCATGTGGAATTGTGGCTGCTCCGGCTGAAGAGGTAGCGCAAAACGGAAAACTGCTTCTGGCGATGGCGTTGGGCCCAGACGGCGCTTAAGTTCGTCAACATATGCGAGATTGATGAATTTCTGGAACACCCCGACTCGATTCAAGTCAATCACGGCCACATCCGTTGGTACGAACTGATAAGCCCGCCTACAAACACTATCTGACATGACGGACGCAGCAAGGGGAGCTAGCGATTCCGCGAGAGCTATAACTGGCGGATTATCTGCAAGACCTGCCTCATCGTTTTCGAGCTTGAGCACATGGTCGTTTGCAATACGCCATTCCGCAGTCACGGACGCCAGATCAATGCTCTGGCCATCGACGCACATAGTCCTGAAGAAGCCCAGAAGCTCGCCAATCGGTGGACGCCCGATTAGGAAAACATGAGGGTCAGATGCGACGGTCAGATCGGCAATGGCGCTCATATCACTCCGAGCAGTGGGAAGCAGAAGTTGCTACTATACTCGAAACTCAGCGACGAGTACTTCTTCCACCTAACCCGCCGAAGACCTTGAATGCGAAAGCTTGATAATGGGGAAAGGATGAGGAAAGCAGCATCCGACCATCGCGTCCCGGAGTACCCCACATGACCTTGGACGATTTTCGTAAATCACTCACCCAAGCCAAACCGCCAGCGGGACTCACACTCGCCCTCACTGGATTATGGTGGGATGCGAAGGGCGATTGGAAACGAGCGCACGAATCTGCTCAGCAGGACGAAGGCCGCGAAGGTTCGTGGGTGCACGCCTACCTTCACCGCAAGGAGGGCGATCAGGGCAATGCAGCGTACTGGTACGCTCGGGCAGGCAAGCCCATTTGCCGAGAGCCACTGGATGCGGAATGGCTCAGCATCACGAGTGCTTTGCTGTGATAGCGCGAATTTGTAGCGATGTGATCCGTTGGGCTGAGCAGATAATGGCTGAGATTGATCGGCATTGGCCTGCGAAAGACCATGCCTACCACTTGCGCGAACTGGGCTGGGAAGGCAGAATCAAAGTTCCCCAATCAGAATATGCCGATTCCCGATTACCAAACGGTCATGCTGCCGCTATTGAAGCTTGCGGCGGATGGCAAGGAACACCACATCCGAGACGCGATCAACGCGCTTGGGAACCAGTTTGGTTTAACTGAACAAGAGCGGAAAGAACTGCTTCCGAGTGGCGTTGACCGCGTCTTCAACAACAGAATCGGATGGGCACGCACATATTTGAAAAAGGCAGGGCTGATCGATTACCCCAAGCGGGGCTACTTCAAGGCGACGGAGCGCGGGTTAAAGCTAATCTCGCAGAACGTTTCCAGAGTAGATGTTGCGTTTCTGAAGCAATATCCCGAGTTCGTTGAGTTCTGGTCTGCAAAGAAGCCGAGCATAGGTGTCGAATCAGTGGAATCCGACACCCCGGAAGCCTCAAGTGTCACGCCTGAAGAGGCAGTCGCCGCTGGGTACTTGACGCTCGAAAGCAGATTGAATCCGGTCTGTTGGTGCGGGTTAAGGGCTGTGCGCCGGACTTCTTCGAACAGTTAGTTGTGACTCTGCTGACCACGATGGGATACGGTGGCTCATTGGCGGATACAGGTCGAGCAATCGGCAAGACTGGGGATGGCGGTGTCGATGGCGTCATCAAGGAAGACAAGCTCGGGCTCGACCTGCTCTATATCCAAGCCAAACGTTGGGACAACGCCACGGTCGGGAGCCCTGAAATCCAAAAGTTCGTCGGTGCTCTTCATGGTAAGAAAGCGAAGAAGGGCATATTCATAACGACTTCCACGTTCTCAAAATCCGCTGTCGAATACGCCGCTGGTCTCGACACCAAGGTCATTCTGATTGACGGTGCTCAGCTTGCCGAATTG
>QHZR01000021.1:34010-41442 GCA_003224755.1 Acidobacteriota bacterium | reverse complement strand
AGTGGAGACTTTAGGGTACGCGTTGCTGGCGCGTCATCTCCCTGCCGAGCAGCCGGTTTATAAATTACAGGCTAGCGCACCCGATCCCGGGCAACGCCCTTTCACCCAAGCAGAGTTGGCTGACTTATCGCGCAAGTACATTGCCGCCATGCGCAGGGTCGAAGCAGACGGCCCTTACTGTTTCATCGCCATGTGCGAAGGCGTGCAGATTGCGCAACAGATGGTCTTGGATCTGGAAGCCGAAGGTCAGCAGGTGGGCTTTTTTGCCATTCTCGACACCTGGGTACTGGAAAATAGCCAGATCCGCTGGCGCTGGCAAATCAACTACTACCAGCAGCGGCTGCGCGAGCTCCGCCGCATGTCTTTCTCGCGCAGGGTATCGAAGCTCAAGAAGGCGCTGGGCACGAACCTGCGTACCCTTGCCACGTTCGAAAAACCCGAGCTGAGCGTGCTCTGGCACCGCGCCTATTGGCCGGACAAGGACTTCCAGCCCCCTCGTTTTCAGGTGCCGGTAGTACTGTTCAAACGCCCCCAACAGCCCTCCCATTACATTGATGACCCGGAGCTGGGCTGGGGCCGGCGCTCGGCCGGGGGAGTGGAGATTCATCCCATCGACTTCCATCACCGGGAAATGCTGCGCGAGCCCTATGTTGGGCTTGTGGGTAAGCTGCTCGCCCAACACCTGGAGCGCTGGCGACACTCTAAAGCCGAGCTTAAATCCCTGGATGCTGCCGCCGGAACTGCTGCGCTAGCCGGCCAAAGGATGTCATAGTGAGCGGCCGGGATTTCCAGCTGAAGGTGGAACGATTCGATTTTTCGATCAAATCTCTCCTTGCCCTTCCCGGCAAAGGGGAAGTGCACGTCTGGCACGCTGCCACCGACCAATGCACAATCGATATTGAGCGTCTGACGAGCATTCTTTCCCCTGGGGAAAAATTGCGGGCTGCACGCTTCCGCTTTCGAAGCCATCGAAGCCAGTTCATTCTCAGCCATGTCATGTTGCGCTTGCTGATCGCTCGCTACCTCGAACTCGAGACCGATCAGATCTCGTTTACCTATGGCGCGAATGGCAAGCCGGGTTTCGCCAGAGGCGGCGCAGAACCGGAGTTGCAATTCAATCTCTCCCATACCGAAGGGTTAGCTGTCTGCGCTTTTGCGCCGCATCAGCGCATCGGAATTGATGTTGAGAAGGTGCGGAGCGATTTTGCCATGGAAGAGATTGCGGAGCGGTTCTTCTCCGAGGCGGAGCGCCAAGCGTTGTGCGGCTTGCCAACTGAAGAGAGCTATTATGCCTTCTTCCGCTGCTGGACCCGTAAGGAAGCGTACATTAAGGCCATTGGGGACGGCCTCTCGCACCCTCTCGACCAATTCGATGTCTCGATTGCCGCGGACTCGGCGGCGCTCATTTCCACCCGGCCTGACGCTCTTGAAGCTAGCCGTTGGTCGATCCAGGCGGTCCCGGTCCCCGCCGGATACGTAGCCGCGCTCGCAATTGAGACCCCAGGTGACATCCCTCGCTCCAACGGGACACTCCCAATGCGACGGGAGCTGACGTTTTCATGAAGAAAATCGAGAAACTCGAAATTTTGAAGAACGTCGGCTCCAGTTGGATCGCGCTGGGCATGAACGTATCGGTCGGAGTCTTTCTATCTCCCTACATTCTCCATCGACTGGGCGACGAAGCCTTCGGCCTCTGGGTGCTCATATTTTCGGTGACCGGATATTATGGTCTCTTCGATCTGGGCATTCGCTCCTCAATCGTGCGATACGTGGCCAAGTACTCGGCGCGCGCCGACCACAACCAACTAAATCGGTTGGTAAACACCGCCTTTTTCGCTTACAGCGCAATCGGTATCATCTGCCTGCTGCTCACCTTTATCGGCACTCGATACGTGGATGCCTGGTTTCATGTGCCCCCGAACTTTTTGGCTACGGCGCGGCTCCTGTTCCTGATGGTCGGCATATCGGTCGCGCTGGGGTTCCCGCTTGGGGTGTTTGGCGGGATTCTCGAAGGTCTGCAGCGATTCTATTTTTTGAATTTCAGTAGCGTTCTGGCAACGCTCACGCGCGCCCTCTTCATCGTGATCGCGCTCAAGCACGGCGCCCAACTGTTGACGGTCGCGCTGATTACGGTAGCGATGCCGCTCGGAACCGGGCTCCTGAACGCCATTATCGCGCTTCGACTCACGCCCGTGCGCTTCGCTTGCAGCAACCTCGACCGCGGCAGCTTGCGAACAATCGCCAGTTACAGCGGCACCACCTTCATGATTATCATTGCCGGCCGCTTGCGTTTCAAAACTGATGCCATGGTCATTGGAACCATGCTATCCGCCGCGGCGATCACTTATTTCGCCATCGCTTCCCGTCTCCTGGATTACGCCGCTGAGGTGGTGAGCAGCCTGGCGCAGATCTTTGTGCCGATGTCTAGCCACTCGGATGCGACTGGCGATACCGAGCGATTGAAGAAGATTCTGCTAGCCGGAAACCGAGCCTGTGCGCTGATCATCTTCCCCATCAGCGCCACGCTGCTTATCCTCGGGAAATCCATCATCGCAACCTGGGTGGGCATGAAGTACGTGCCTCTGAGCTACCCGGTGCTGCTCGTTCTCATCCTCCCGCAAACGCTCATGCTGGCACAGGCGGCCTCGGGGCGCGTTCTCTGGGGTATGGCCAGGCACCGGGTTCTGGCTTACGTAGTTTTGGCCGAGGGCGCTCTGAATCTGATTCTGAGCATTATCTTGGTTCGGCGTTACGGAATCGTTGGCGATGCCTTGGGGACTGCGATCCCGCTCGCCGGCACCACCATATTGTTCTTCCCGCAGCATCTATGTCATGTTCTGAAGATTCGTTTGGCGGTTTATCTGCGTCAGGCATATTTATTACCCACACTGCTCTTGCTCCCTTTGGTTGCAGTGTTGCTCTGGATGAGGCATTGGTACTTCGCCCATACCTATCTCGGGCTGGGGATTCAGCTGGCGATTGCCTCGATGGTATACGGCGTGGGACTTGGGTGGGCCATCTGGAACCAAAGTGTCTGGGCAGTTGGAGAGCTCGGTGAAGCCACTGCCCGCCCAGAAGTGAGTGTTGCCATGGTGGAGAGCTATCAGGAGGCCCGCTCGAGAGAGATCATGGCTCTGGTGAAAGCGCTCGTTCGGCCCCTGGTGCCCGAAAGCATGCTTGCTGAGCGTGAGATCGTCCACCGCCTCGCTCCGGCTGCTGGGAGGATTTACCTTCGGCTGCGTTTATTGGACTGGCTAGGAGTCCGTGGTTCGAACTGGCGGAAGCTGCCGCCAGGAATTCGGTCAGTGATTTTTGTCTGTTTCGGCAACATTATGCGCAGTCCCATGGCGGAGCTCATGCTGAAACAGGCGCTAGGCGAACACGGAGTAGACGATATCGCCGTGCGTTCAGCCGGAATCCATGCCCTGAACGGGCGGCAAGCTCATCCCTGGGCCCAAATCGCGGCCCGGGAGCTTGGACTGCCCCTCGACCATCACCAGGCTACTCTGCTCACAGCCGAAATGGTGGCGCAGGCAGATGCCATCTTGGTGATGGATTTCCAGAACCTAGCGGAATTGCTAGCCAGGTACCCACAGGCGCGGCATCGGACTTTCATGTTGAGTGCTTATGCCGAGGGTAACCAGCGCGGGCGGGAAATTGCCGATCCGTTTTTTGGCGATCAAGATGAAACCAGGCGTTGCTATTCGATTCTCCAGCTCTCGGTCCAGAACTTGGCCATAAGCCTAGTTCCCACGCGAAGTCTTCGGGCACAGGAGCTCGCGGGAAGTTTTGGTTCAGGGGTTTCGTTCCGCTAGCGGTTTCGAATTCGAGGAAGGAATGAGCACGCTGAGCAAGCGATTCAAATTTTACCTGAGCAACATGGCTTCGGCGGTTCTCTCTACGAGGCCTGCCGCTCGCGAACTCACGGTTGCGCCCTATGATGTTTTTATTGTCTCCTACCTGCGCTCCGGGAGCACGTGGGCTCGGTTTCTATTTGGGAACCTGCTGCAGGATGAGCCGGTCACCTTTTCGAACGTCGATCGCATCGTTCCCATGATCTACGACTTCCCCGATCGCGTGCTTCGCCGATTGCCGCGTCTGCTGAAGAGTCATGAGTGTTTTGACCCGCGCTACCCGCAAGTGGTTCACATCGTGCGCGACCCACGTGACGTCGCCGTCTCTTTCTACCACTACAATAGGAAGGTCGGTGTGCTGGCCGACAATTATCCGATAGAGGCCTTCGTCGCCGCTTTCCTGGCGGGCAAAACGGTGGGCTATGCCGACCGCTTAGGTTCGTGGGAAGATCACACCCTGAGCTGGATTCTCATGCGCCGCGGGAACCCTAGCTATAGGCTGCTCCGCTACGAAGATCTGCTTGCCGATCCAATCGGCGAATTAGTGAAGACCATCCCGCTCTTGCCCAAATCTCTAGGTCGGGAGCGCATCGAGCAGGCGGTGCGGCTGAGTTCGGCTGAGCGGATGCGTTCGCTCGAGCGGCAACAGTCGAACCAGTGGCGTACCACCAGAAATACTCGCAAAGATATCGCTTTTATCCGGGAAGCAAGATCCGGTACGTGGCGAGAACAATTATCGGAGCACTCGGTGCGGCAAATTGAACAGTCCTGGGGTAGCACCATGCAGCAGCTCGGGTACGAACTTTCCTCTATCCGACAAGAGGCGGTGGCGGTGGCTCCAGAGGGGAGGGACAAACTGTGAGCGCTCACTCGACTGCCCAGAACTGGATTAAACGTTCCTTAATAGCCACGCGCGCCCTTGACGTCATCCACCGGCTGCAGCGAACGAGGGTCGCCGTTCTGATGTATCACTCGGTTATGGAGGAGCCCGAACGCCACGCCACCACTCTCGGCAACATCATCATTTCCGCTAAGAATTTTCGTCGCCAGATGGAGGTTCTGGCACGAGACTATAACCCGCTTAGCCTCAATGATGCGCTCCAATTCATTCAAGGACACAAGCAGTTGCCGGCGAAACCTGTCGTGGTCACGTTTGATGACGGCTATCGGGATAACGCCGAAGTGGCGGCCCCGATTTTGAACCAGTTGGATATTCCCGGGGTCTTCTACGTCACCGTCAGTAGTATCGATCGAGCTATGCCACCCTGGGTAGCCAAACTGCGATATGCCTTTTCAACGACGGGTAAGGGAGCGTGGGGAGGCTTCAATGGCGACGTTTACCCGCTCGCAACTAGCGGCGGTCGCGAACGGGCGTTTACCATCGCCCTTGAACATTGCGCGTGTTTAACTGGCCGCATACAAGAGGGGTTCGTGGCTGAGGTCGAGCGAGAGCTCGAAACTGGAGCCATGCCAGAAGAAAGCCAGCTGATGATGACTTGGCAGCAGACGCGAAAACTCATTGACGAGGGGCACATTGTGGGCTCGCACACCATGAGCCATCCGAATCTCGCGCACGTTCAGGATGATCTTGAGCTGCGCTCTGAACTGGAAGAATCCAAGCGGCGGCTGGAACAAAAGCTGGACTCTCCCGTGATCCATTTCTCTTACCCATGCCCGGTCCTTCAGCCGCATTGGTCGGCACGCACGGTTGAGCTCTGCCGTCAACTAGGGTATTCAACGGCCGTGACCACAGACCCGGGCGCGGTTTCCGAGGGCGACGATCCCTTGACCATGCATCGGGTCCGGCCGACACGCGACATCGACGGACTGCGCTGGAACTTGGAATGCGCTTTCCTGGGGCGCCCGCTAAGCAAATGAAGGAGCAGAGATGGCACCCGGAGTAAACGATTCGACTCCAGCCAAAATTTCTCGTATGCTCGGAGCCTGTTGGAAGCTGATCACGGGTAGCCAGGAGGCTGGACGCAATCTCACCGTCTTTGACGATGACGTGTTCCTGGTCTCCTATCCACGCTCGGGGAACACCTGGACGCGCTTTCTGATCGGCAACCTGCTCGATCCCAACGATCCAGTTAGCTTCCGCAATATCGAATCGCGCATTCCCGAGATTTATTTCAATCCCGACCACGTCATGCGCCGACTCGCTCGCCCGCGCATTCTGAAGAGTCATGAGTGTTTTCAGCCCCGATATCCCTCCATCATCTACATCGTCCGTGATCCCCGGGACGTTTGCGTGTCCAACTATCATCACAACCTGAAAGCCGGAAACTTAGCCGACGGCTACCCCATGGAAGACTTTGTCCCGCGCTTTCTCCGGGTAGAGTTCGATCGACAGTTTGGCTCCTGGGCGGATAACGTGCGCAGTTGGCTAGCCATGCGCGAAGGCCAGCCAGGATTTCTGCTCCTGCGCTACGAGGATATGAAGCAGAATCCCGCGCGAGAACTGGCGAAGGTAGCGAATTTTCTCAGCCAGCGCTCATTCCCGAATCTCCTGGCGACTCCCGAGCACCTCCGCCGGGCCATTGCGCTGAGCACTCCGGAACGGATGCGAGAACTTGAAAGCCAGCAATCACGAGATTGGGTGCTTACCAAGAAGACTCGCCGCGATAAACCTTTCGTGCGTAGTGCGGTCGCAGGCAGCTGGATAACAGCTCTGTCGCCTACAGCCGTTTCCTTGCTTGAGTCGGAACTGAGACCCTTGATGAAGAAACTCGGTTACGAACTGAGTGGTCGAGAGCGCGAGAGTTCCGACACCATTCCGGCGACGGCCACCGAATAAATTCCGATAACTAATCTCAGACGGGAAGCTTAGATTCTCTTAAGCGACTTCGCAGCCAGTGGCTCAACCCAGATAGGCCGGGCCGTGGATCGCTGAACCAAAGATCGTCATAACGCATACCCGGGTACCAGGGCACGGAGATCCTCGCTAATGTCGCGACGATTCCGGGGTACGGGATGGGCCAACCTTTTGGTGTGCCTTTCAAGATGTTCTCTAGGTGCGAAAGCTCACCCACCATGCGACGCAGCAAGATCGGGGTCTTATAGGCGATCTCGACCGGCGGCAGCTTGCCTTCCAGATACCAGTCAACGAGAAAGCGCGGATAATCAATGCCGCTTTCAATCGGCAGTTGTAAAGAGCCCCAGGGTCGCCCGTTGATCTCCATCAGAACCGGACGACCCGTGGTGTGGTGACGCTTAAATTCCACCATGCAGATCCCCTGGAATCCTACTCGCCCGATCAACGAACAGCTGAACTCGAGAATTTCCGGGCTCAGCGAAACCGACTTACGGGCACTGCTTCCCGATCCGCGAGGATCAACTTCTCGAACTCTCACCCATTCGAACGGGGCATAAAGTTCGCCCCCTACCGCGAACGAAGAAAAGCCGACCCCCGTGCCCGGCACGAATTCCTGCACCAGAACATCGCCGGCCGCGGCCAAGCGCTCCTCCACTTGCTTTAGGAGATCGTCTTCGGAATAGGCGTAGCTGACGGAACCAAAACGGGCGCGGTTGCCCTGCCATCGTGCCGAAAACCGGTCTTTCACGACCACCGGAAAATT
>QHZR01000021.1:0-33992 GCA_003224755.1 Acidobacteriota bacterium | reverse complement strand
CGGGCAATGGAGATGGTCTGGAATTTATCTGACGAGGTCTCAAGCGCAGCATGTGGGCCTAAGGCGAGCTTTGAAACTTCGCAAAAACGATCGCGGTATTGGGAAAGGGGCGAGATCGTCCAGTCGGTCATGGGCACGACTAGTTCGACTGATTGTTGCCGCAGGAAATCGAGAAGGAAATCGATGAAGCCGGCAGCATCATCGGTCGAAACAGGATAACGAAAAGCGAGTCGGCAATAGCGCGAGACTAAGGCAGGGGCATGAATGTTGGTTTGCGCGCCCACTGCAACCCAGTGCCCCGCCCGGCCGAGCGAGCGGGTGAATGCCAGCGCGGCTGGACTGTGACCGTCCAGTACTAAGATACGTGCCAATGTACCCTTTAGACTCCGAAGAAATTCCCTCTACACTTTAATGCCTGCGCCTAAATGTCAAGGTCGAGCGAGAACAAACAGCGCACATTTCTTGACGGTGATGAACCTTCGATAAGCGCGGTACGGGCTATATCGGCTAGATAAGCCCTAGAGATTACTTCGGTAATAGCTGCGCATTTCGTTTCCCTAGAGGTCGCAAAAAACTTCGCTCACCTACTGCACTCGTCTCGTGGTCGCGTTAAATGGCCTTTTTTCTGTGGAATTACGGCTCTGTTTTTGGTCACCGCATTGCTGTTCAGTTGAAGGGAATGAAGATTCTTGTACATGGGGGGTGTTCACTGCGGATTTTCTTGCCAGCAACAGCTTTGCTGGCTGCCACGTTGCTGACCGGTTGTGGCGGCGGAAATGGACCGAATACTTCCCCGATCCCTACTCCCCAGATAAATCTCGCCTCGGTAGCGGTAACGGCGCCCAGCGCGAACCTGACAGTGGGCCAGAGCGAGCAGATGAAAGCGACCGGCACTTACAGCGACGGCACGACCAAGGACCTGACCAGCTCGGCGGCCTGGAGTTCATCCAACTCGGCGGTCGGTAGTGTGTCTGCTAGTGGCGTGCTTTCGGCGAAAGCAAGCGGCGCCTGCTCCGTGGTTGCAACAATTTCTGGCGTCAGTGGATCCTTTGGCCTGACCATAGCTCCCAGTTTGGTATCGATTGCTATAACTCCGTCAACTGCCTCCATCGCTCCTCAAACCACCCAGCAATTCATCGCCACGGGCACTTACAGCGACGGCAGCAAACAGAATCTTACGGGTAGCGTGAACTGGACCTCATCAAGTACCGCCGTAGCTACGATAAGCAATTCTGCCCCGACCCAGGGCTTGGTCTTGGGACTGGCGGCTGGTGCAACCACGATCACGGTCACTTCGGGATCGCTTTCGGCTGCGGCTTCGGTTTCGGTGAGCTCTGCGTCCGCAACCTCGATTTCAATTAGTCCGGTGAATTTCACAATGCCCTTGGGACTGGCCCAGCAGTTTACCGCCACGGCAAGCTTCTCCGACGGCACCACCCAGAATGTCACCGATGTGGTTGCCTGGGATTCTTCCCAAACCGGGATTGCCTCGATCAGCACTAGCGGTCTGGCGACGGCAAGAAATCTTGGAACTACATCGATTTCGGCGGTGTTCCAGTCGCTAACGAACTCTACGTCGCTCACCGTGAATGCGTCCAATCTCACTTCCCTTTCGATTCAGCCGGCCAACGCGGTGATCGCGCAGGGCACGAACATTCAGTTCAAGGCAATCGGTACGTTCAATGATGGCAGCACGCGTGGCGTCACCTATCAGTCGGCATGGTCGTCGTCCGATATATCCGTCCTAGCGATCGGCGCGTCCAATGGACTTGGGTTCGGAGTTGCTCCGGGAACCGTGACCGTGACCGCCACTCTAGGGTCGGCCACGGCTTCAGTAACGCTTACCGTGACCAGCGCCAAGATCGTCTCCATTTCCGTTACCCCGCAGAATGTGACCATCCCCACATCGGCGCATGCAAATTTCAACGCCACAGGGGTGTTTGACGATTCTACGACGCAAGACATCACCAGCACTGTCAGTTGGAGTTCAAACAACACTGCGGTCGCAACCGTGGGGAATTCTCCAGGAAGCTTTGGTATAGCCACGGGAGCCGGTGCCGGAAGCGCCAACATCACTGCCAGTTTCAGTTATGCGGGCGCTTCTGCCGCCGGATCGAGTAGGTTGACCGTGAGCTCGGCGACCCTGACATCGATTTCGCTGACCCCCTCGAGCGGGCTGGTTGCGCCGGGTTCGAGTCTGCAATTCAATGCCGTCGGCAGCTTTAGTGACGGAACTACACAGAACCTGAATTCTTGGGTAACCTGGTCATCCTCAAATACGAACATTGCAACTGTGTCTGCTGGCTTGGCGACAGGACAGTCCGGTGGAATTGCGACCATCAGTGCCCAATCCGGCTCTCTGAGTGCCAGTGCCCAATTGCTCGTGGAATCCGCGACCCTGAGTTCCATCCAGGTCACACCTCACAACACAAGCGTGCCCGCCACCATCAATGTGCAGTTCAAGGCCCTCGGCACATTCGCCAATGGCGATACCCAGGACTTGACCTCGGTTGTGACCTGGACGTCGTCTGCTTCTTCGGTAGGGACGATCAGCAATACCAAGGGGAGTTTTGGACTAGCTACCGCCACCGCGCCCGGAGCTACGACGATTTCTGCCGCCTTCGCGGGGCAAATCGGGACGGCAACGCTTAACGTGACCAGTGCGACCCTGGCATCGATTGCCGTGACGCCAGCCAGTGCCGCGATCGGGTTGGGCGGCTCACAGCAGTTCACTGCGACGGGCACATTCAGCGACCAATCTGTGTTTACCCTCACTTATCAGGCACAGTGGAGCTCATCGGATGCCGGCGTCGCCACGATCAACACTCGGGGAGTGGCAAGCAGCGTGTCAGCGGGAACGACGAGCATAAAGGCAAAATTCGACGGGGTCAGCGGGATGGCAGTTTTAACCGTTCAATAGACTACCGGCGTGTAGCTGGGGGCTTTCGGTCGAGAAAATCTGCTCTCTCCGAAGGCAAGTTTTTGTGTAGTATGGGAAGGCGGTACTCTGCAGGAACCTTGTTGCATGTGTGCCGCTTCTTCTGTTCTAGATTGCACGGCCAGCATCGTCAGACGGTCTGGAAAAATCCACCGCGATAGGCAAGTGGAATGGATAAGGACCAAGGAGGTGTAGGGAGTTGACTGCTTCGACAGGCCATCTGATTGCCCCCCACGGCGGGGAACTCGTTAATCTCATCGAAGAACCGGAAAGAATCAGCGAATTGAAGGCTCACTCGCGGGAATGGCCTTCTTGGGACCTGAGCCCGCGCCAGATTTGCGACCTGGAATTGCTCATGAGCGGTGGCTTCTCGCCGTTACGCGGATTTTTGGGCCGCGCCGAATATGAATCCGTTTGTCAGAACATGCGGCTTGCGAACGGCCTAATCTGGCCGATCCCCATCACGCTCGATGTCACGGAGGAATTTGCGAAGTCTTTAAAGCCGGGGAGCAGCAAGGTTGCGCTGCGCGATGCCGAAGGTGTCATGTTGGCGGTGCTTGAGGTAGAAGATGTCTGGCAGCCCAACCGCAAGGCCGAGGCGGAAGCGGTGTTTCGGACTACCAGCACCGCACATCCGGGAGCGGATTACGTTTTGAACAAAAGCGGTCCCTGGTATGTGGGCGGCCGGATCCGAGGGGGGGTCATGCCCGCGCACTATGATTACCGCACTCTGCGCCTCACCCCCGCCGAGCTGCGGGCGGATTTTTCCCGCTTGGGTTGGCGCCGCGTGGTGGCCTTCCAGACCCGAAACCCCATGCACCGTGCCCACCAGGAACTTACCTTTCGTGCCGCGAAGAGCGTAGAAGCGAATCTCCTCCTGCACCCCTCGGTGGGAATGACCAAGCCGGGGGACGTGGACTACTTTACCCGCGTTCGCTGCTATCAGTTGCTGATATCCAAATACCCGGCGGGAACCGTGAAGCTGGCAATGCTACCGCTGGCGATGCGCATGGGCGGGCCGCGGGAAGCCATTTGGCACGCACTCATCCGTAAGAATCATGGCTGCACGCACCTCATCGTGGGGCGAGACCACGCCGGTCCCGGCAAAGACGGTGACGGTAAACCCTTTTATGGTCCCTATGAAGCCCAGGATCTGTTCCAAAAGCACGAGGCCGAGATTGGGGTCACCATGGTTCCGTTCAACATGATGGTCTACCTCGCAGACCAGGACCGCTACGTGCCCGAGGACGAGGTCTTGAACGGAGCCCGCGTGCTCAATCTTTCTGGCACCGATCTTCGCCGGCGTCTGAACGAAGGCGGAGACATTCCAAGCTGGTTCACTTACCCGGAAGTTGTCGAGGAACTGCGGCGCAGCTATCCACCACGACACAAGCAAGGCCTGACAATTTTCTTCACCGGTCTTTCCGGTTCGGGCAAATCCACCATCGCTAACGTTCTGCGTACGAAGTTCCTGGAACTGGGCGGCCGTCCTGTGACCCTGCTCGATGGCGACTTGGTGCGAAAACACCTTTCCTCTGAACTGGGATTCTCGAAGGAGCACCGCGACATCAATATCCGCCGCATCGGCTACGTTGGTTCGGAGATCACGAAGAACGGCGGGATCGCGATCTGTGCCCCGATTGCGCCTTACGACGCCATCCGTAAACACGTACGCGCCATGATCGAGCCCTTGGGCGGATTCATCCTGGTGCATGTTTCGACGCCGCTCGAAGTTTGCGAACAGAGGGATCGCAAGGGATTGTACGCCAAGGCGCGCGCCGGAATCCTGAAGGAGTTCACTGGCATCTCGGATCCCTACGAGGAACCCAGGGATGCCGAGGTGGTGATTAACACCGCGGAAATGACACCCGAAGAAGCCGCACAAGAGATCATTCTGCATCTTGAGCGAGAAGGCTTCATCGGAATCAGTTCCAGCGCCCCCCCCGCTTAGACGAAAGCGCAGATCTCGGAGCGAGCGATTCAGCAAAGAGCATGGTTGCCAAGATCGTGATTGGTTTGGTGGTGGGTACCCTGATCGGGATGACCGGGCTCGGGGGCGGCGTGCTCTTGCTACCAATTTTGATTTTCGGGCTCAAGGTGCCTCCGATCGTGGCGGTGGGATCGGACGCGGCGTTCAATTTCGTCACCAAGATTGGATCCAGCATCGTTCATCTTCGCAAAGGGACAGTCCGCCGCAAGGTAGTGCTCGCACTTGCGGCGGGTAGCCTCCCCGGATCCATCATCGGAGTGAGTTTTCTGGCTCACCTGCGTACCTTGTACGGCGGTGAGGTGAATAGTTTCATCAAGTCTGCGGTCGGACTTCTGCTGATCTTCATTCCTAGCCTGCTCATGTTCCAGGGACGGATTGAGGATCACGTGTCCAATCGTCCCCCGACCATGAAGTCTTTTGTGGGAATGTCCTTCGTGGGCCTGCTGGCAGGCGCTTTGGTGGGAATGACTTCGGTAGGCTCGGGCAGCATTATTATGATGCTGTTGTTGTTGCTTTACAGTTTCCCGCCCAAAGTGATGGTTGGCACCGACATCGTACACGCGGTAGCGCTGACGGGATTAACCACACTGCTGCACTGGCGTTTAGGGAACGTCGATCCAGGTCTGGTCGGTCCCTTGCTGATCGGCTCCATCCCTGGCGGACTGCTCGGTTCGCACCTGAGCACTCGCGTTCCCGTGCCCTGGCTACGGCGAATTCTGTGCGTGATTCTCCTGGCCAGCGGAGTCCGGATGCTTTGGGCTTGATCAAACCAGAATTGGGACCCCACAATGCTTCCCTTCAAGAAATGATGACCACACACTCGTACCCCGAAATTCTGGAGAGAATTCAATTGGCGCTCGATGTCGCCGGAAAAATCCTAGCTCGCTTCACGCCCGGCGAAATCGTAGCCGAGTTCAAGGCTGGACATGATCCGGTCACGGAAGCCGATAAAGCTGTGGATGCGGCCTTGCGCAAGCTGCTGCTGAGGGATGGAGAAGGCTGGCTGTCGGAAGAAAGCGTGGACGACCTGGTGCGACTGGAGCAGAAGCGGGTATGGGTGGTGGATCCGCTCGATGGCACGCGCGAGTTTGTCGCTGGTATTCCGGAATTCTGTGTCTCAGTGGCCATGGTCGAAAATGGCCGACCCGTGGCCGCGGGAATATTGAACCCAGCCACGAAAGAAACTTTCCTGGGCTCGCTCGATACCGGCTTGACATACAATGGCAAACCCGCTGGCCCGACTCGAAGAACTACTCTCGAGGGTGCGGTTATTCTTGCCAGCCGCAGCGAGGTCAAGCGCGGCGAATGGAAGATCTTCGAGAATGGAAAATTCAGAATTCGACCCACAGGGTCGGTGGCTTACAAGCTGGCGCTGGTCGCGGCCGGCATGGCGGATGGCACCTTCACGCTGACTCCCAAGCATGAGTGGGACGTAGCCGGGGGTGCTGCGTTAATTGAGAGCGCTGGAGGCTTCCTGCGCACGCTCAACAATGAACCTCTGCGCTGCAATAAGCCGCATCCTTGGTTACCTGGGCTGCTCGCGTGTGGGCCTGATCTGGCCGGTCCCCTGGCAGCGCTGCTCAAAGAGTATGTGCCCGCCCAATCATCGGGTCGCTAGTCGCGCTCAGTCGATCATTACTTGAGAGCTGCGCCCAGCCGCGATGGGCACGATCCTGGGCGCAGGTTTAGGCGAGCGGAGCAGCGGGCGGATTCCTGTCAGCCAGCTCTCGAATTCCACGGCGCTGATCTCGGAGGTGTCTACCAGCCGAGGAAGCAGAAACGGGTCTGCGTCGCCCGATGCCAGGCCGGGATTGCATGTGGTGGCCGAAATGACTCCCTCTGCCTGCAACCAGGGTAGAAAATCGTCGCGATACACACCGCTCGGATAGCAAAAGTGGACGGCATTTCTGCCCGATTGCGGGAGGTAGCGGCGGTTATCCTGGATCTCCTTGCGAAAGAGCTTCTCATCAATCGGAGTCGAATGGCGATGGGTATGCAGTTGGAAGTCGACGCCTTCGGCAGCCAATAGCGCGATCTCGTCACGGTTCATCAGCTGCAGAGTCCTGTTGGCCAGAATCTGGTCATAATCCAAGTGCAACAGCTCGGCCAACCGCGCAGCCAAATCATTCCTTTGCGCTCCCGTCATCCCATCCGCCTCCGAGGTGCGAAGTAACGAGCGCACGATCTCGATGCGCCTCGCTTCTGTCTTCAGGTCGAGCGATCCGGGCAGCCCGATTGGTTTTCCATCCGGGAGCACCGATCCCCTCCGCTTCCATAGCATGTAGGAGCAAATCAGATTGAAAACCGGCTTTGAATATTCGCTGTAGTAGGTGGTTTGGTAAACCGTTACCGGAAAACCGTAGCTTTTGACGAGCGGATAAGCCTGATCGTAGAAGTCAAAGGCGCCGTCATCAAAAGTGATGGCAACGCTACGCTCGGGCAAATCTTGCTGGCGAAGCCGCGCCAAGGCGGTTGCTAAGGGAAGGACGTTGTAGTTTCCGCGCTTCAGGAGCTCCAGCCGCTGCCGAAAGAGGCTGGGATGCATATAAAGATGTGGCCGCCAGAGGTGCTCGTCGCCGCGGGCAACGCCGTGATAGCACAGGATGAGCAGCCGGTTCCTCCGCCAGCTACTATTGGCAACCCTTTCAAAAACGCGCGCGCTGCGCAGGACTTTGAGAACCGCCCGCCCTATGGTTTTTAACATGTGGACTCGAAATGACTTGATCTTTGCAGCGGACGCCTGCCTCTCAGCTATCGCGGCGCCACGCTCTTGGAAAACTCCAAAACTGGTGGCTGCATGGCTGGAGTTTGTCCGTCGAGGAATACCCTCATCCAGATCTCCAGGCTTAATAGGCGCCAGATACGGTTTCCGTGATCGCGACGGCCGGCAGCATGTTCTCGGAACAGATGTTCAATTGTGGCCTTCTTGAACCATCCTCGCTCGAGGGTTCGTCCTTCAAGCAGTAGCCGTCGCAAGTCCGCAAGTTGCGGCTGTTCCAGCCAATAGGACCAGGGCGTAGGAAATCCCATCTTTTTGCGATACACGATCGAGCGGGGTAGGAGATCTTCAATTGCGGATTTTAAAATCGATTTCCCAGCGAAACCATGGATGGAATATTCCGCCGGGATACGGGCCGTGAATTCCACCAAGGCGTGATCCAGGAAGGGGACCCGGCTTTCGATCGATGCCGCCATGCTCATCTGATCCTGCTTCATCAGCAACTCAACCAGGTAGGTTTTGATATCGGTATAGAGAAGGCGATGAAGCAAGTCGCCGGAAGATTTCGCCCAGTGAAACATGGAAGCGTCATAGGCATCTCCTGCGCTGGCCTTCACCTCATCCATCAACAAAGCATCGGCTTCGCTGGATGAAATGGCAGAGTAAAAATTGTCGAAATAGAACGACGCCCACGAACTTCCATCGCGCACGAGGAACGTATGCTCGAGCTTGCGATAGAGCGCGGCCGGAAGAGGGCTGGAGCGGATGCCAGCGCGAATTGAGCGGCGCAGGATCTCCGGTGCCAGCAGCCGATAAGCCGTGTCCATGCGGGTGTTCTTGAGTGTCCAGGCATAGCGCGCGTACCCGGCTAAGGTTTCATCACTGCCTTCTCCGGTGAGGACCACCGTCACGCGTTCGCGGGCAAGCCGAGCCACAAAGTACAGGGAAACGCTGGATGGCCAAACGATGGGCTCGTCCTCATGCCAGATGAGTTGTGGCAAGCTCTCAAAGAATTCCTGACGGCTGAGCCGAACTTCGTGGTGCTTTGAGCCCAAGTGATCGGCCACTTGCCGGGCATAGGGCAACTCGCTGTAGCCCTCCTCGCCATATCCCACGGAAAAGGTTTCAATTGGCTCTTTGCGGATTCTGGTGGCTAGCGCCGCTACCGCGCTCGAGTCCAGACCTCCGCTGAGGAACACGCCCACGGGCACATCACTCATGAGGTGGCTGGAAACAGCCTCCTCGAGCAGCTCGCGATAACGGTTGACATAGTAACTACGAGGTCGGTGATCGGTCTCGGGTGACGCGGACAGATCCCAATATGGTTTGACGGTCAACTCGCCCGACTCGTCCAGCTCCAGGGTATGTCCGGGAAGCAGCTTCCGAATTCCGGCAAACATAGTTTCCGCCCCGGCAATGTAGCCGAACGCGAGATATTCCCGCAAAGTGCCGGGGTTGAATTCCGCCTTCAGTTGGGGATAGGCAAGAATAGCCTTAATCTCGGAGCCAAATAGCAGAGTCTGTCCATCCCAGCGGTAGTAGAGCGGTTTGATGCCCAGGCGGTCACGCGCTAAAAACAAACGCCGGCTTCGTCGATCCCAAATGGCAAAAGCGAACATACCCCTTAGGTGCGCAACCGATCCTGGACCGTATTCCTCATACACGTGAAGAATACTCTCGGTGTCACTTTTGCTTTTATAGCGATGCCCGCGCGCCTGTAAATCATCGCGGAGTTGCTGGTGATTGTAGATCTCGCCGTTATAGACGATCCATAGGCTCTCATCCTCGTTCGTGATCGGCTGATGCCCAGTCTTGAGATCGATGATGCTAAGCCGGCGCATGGCCAATCCGATGTTTTCTTCGATGAAGAAGCCGTCGTCATCCGGACCACGATGTGCGATGCGCCAGTTCATCTGCGCGAGCGTGTCGGGATCGATCGCTCGGCGCTTATCGCGATAAAAAATCCCGCAAATTCCACACATCGACTCTCACCTTCCTTGACTCGGACCGGCCACTGGACTCGTCCATGCCGGTTCCCGGTCGACTGCTAAATTGCGCAGGGCTTGTTCGTCGGTTAGGAGATCCGCACCGGAGCCAGAGACCTCAATCGCGTCATCCTGGATCGAGACCTCGCACCATGTTGGCCGGGGGCAGGAAATCAGACTGTGGCCGGCGGCTTTGATGAAGGAGCCGTTCCACGAGATGAGCAAGTGTCGCGCTCGCCTCCTGCCCCAATACAGGAATTCAGCATCGGTCTCCCAGAATCCATAGCTCCAGGCTCTTCCTGGACTGGCGAAAAAAACAGTGTGCTCCTCGTCCGCCGCCTCATAGTGGTAGCCGGAGACTTCCGCCGCTGCATCTGTTTTCAGATGGCGGAACGTGGTTGCGGGTACTCTCCCGTCCCCGAGCGGCCTTAACAAGGTTACAAATTCCGCAGGTAGAGCTGCCACGGTACCGAAGTGCAGCACGTTCAGAGCTTCCTTGCGACCGTACACCGGAGAAAACCACTCCCGGCGGACATCGCGCGCCCAAGTTTCGTTTTCGGCTGTGATCACACATAGCCCGCTTCCTCCGGCAAGGCTAAAGAACGCCTCCGGATGTTCATTGCCGGGCACAAGATGCGGACTTAGGTGCCAATGGAGATCCAGCCGGTGCTGCCCTTGCCCGAGAGCGAGATCACGCACTAACCAGAAATCAGCTTTGAGCGAAAACACCCATCGACGATGCAGCACTGGATTCGGGAGCCGACGATATCCATCGTGGCTGCCGATGAATAGATCGAAGTGTCGCCCGCTGATCCAAGCTTCCGATTTCACCTGCGGCAAATTGATCCAGCCGAACGGTCCCCCGGGGTCGGCCTGCGGCAGCCCGTCGATGACCAGTGTGTTATGGGCGGCGGTGCCGCGAAATCGACTCCGTTCCGAGCCGGCACCCACGTATTCGCACGTACCCGAATCCACAAGCTGCATCTGACCGCCGCAGTTCAGGGTAATCGAGAGCGCATCGGCGTGGCCATGTCCGGCGCTGAGAGCACCCTGGTGCCCGGCATCGATCAGCAACTGTTCGCCACTTGGTCCCGCCAGGGCGTACAAACCGCCAGCCTCGAGCGCGACCGAATCGTAGGCAGGAAGTTTCTCCGCCAGGGGATCGAACTCTAGGACACCTTGGTGGCCGATCAACCAAATGGTTTCCTCGCGCAAGCCGCCGGAAACCCGCTTGAAATCGCCGCGTTCAAACAGCACGGCCCCCGTGGCCAGAGGGTCTAACATGTGCTCGGCGCGATTGCGCCGCGGATCGAACACCCGCCCTCCGTCGTCATCGCCCAGTTGCGGGGGCACTCCCGCCCGCCCTAGGGTACATATCGCATCCAGCATCTGCTCGAGACTGCGCTCAAATTCGGCGGGCACCGGAGTATTGTTGACGAGGGCCAGCATCGCCGCATGCAGGAAAAAATCGACTGCGTACACGTGGTAATAGGTGGACTGCTCAAAATGTAGGCCGTCCGGCTGTACTTGCCGGTTGGCCTCGTCGACGACCGTCCGCCATCCGCGCTGCCGCCAGTGCTCTGCGGAAGAAAGCTCGGGACACAGGGTTCCGATGAAGAACAATCCCACGGCTTCTCCCAACAGGTGAGTGTTTGGAGAAAAATACTTGGACAGATGAATTTCAATGTGGCGTCCATTTACGGCCAGCGCTCGCAGCCACTCCTCGCGGAACCATGCCGGCATGGCCCGGCTACCCGCTAACAAAAAATAAACCCAGATCCAAGACAGGCTGCGGAAAGCTACTTCCAAGCTGCTGGCCCAGTTTATCCCGAACGGATAGGGATTCTGGGCATGCCAATGCTGCCACTGGCGGAACAATTCCTCGGTGAACTTCTCGTTGCCAGTAAGACGGTAGGCCTTGGCCAACGTCACCAGGTGCTGATGTCGATTCAGCTCCCATGTGACTTTGCTGTCCCCAACCTCGGCGAAATCAAGGTAACGAACCTTGTACCAGGGCTTACGTGGCGCCCGCCGATCGTGTACGCGATCACAGTGCCAATCAATATCCTCGCCATAGTAAAGATCCTCATACCCCAGCAGATCGAAGCGGTGGAGGCAAATCCGTTCCGCGCGGGCGAGAATTTCCTCAGCCTGTTTCGGTAAGCGTCGACGCAGGAGGTCGCATAATCGGGAAACATCTTCGGCAGCAAAGAAGAAGTTCGGCGTATAAGGGGGTACGGGCAACAACGGTTCCGGTTTTATGGGAAAACCACTCCGGTATCGAAAGACATCGAGCCGTGAGCGGAGCTGCTGGCCGAGGCGGAGCGCGAGTTCTTCGCGGCCCATAGAGCGCAAGCGTTGCCAGCGATTCTTCACTCCAGTGGTTGGCATGCTAGCAGATCCTTTGCCCGCCGAGAAGTTCGGTATAGAGCTGATCCGTGCTATCGACCAGGCGCTCGAAACTGTATTTCTGAGCCACGTAGTTATGGCCGCTCTGTGCCAGTCTGCGCGCCAGGTCAGGATCGCGCAGCAGACGAAGAATGGCGGCGGCCAGCGCCTGCGAATCCTGGGGAGGAACCAAGAGCCCGGTCTGACCGTCCTCGACGATCTCGACATTTCCACCGACATGGCTGGCCACCACGGCCAAACCAGCCGCCAGGTATTCCAGTAGCGCGTTCGGTAAGCCTTCGGCCTGGGACGGCAGCACCCCAATATCCGAGCAGGCCAGAATTTCAGGAACGTCAGAGCGACGTCCTAGAAAGAGAAAATTCTGCCCCAGTCCTAGGCCCGCTACTTGGCGTTCGAATGTGCTCCTTTGCTGGCCATCCCCGACGAAGGCAAAGCGGGTCTTGGGAAACTCGCGGATGACGGCCGCAGCCGCCGATATCAGCCAAGGATGGCCTTTCACATCGGTATGCATATTGCCCACGAGCACGATCGTGCTCCCTTCGAAAGGGCCGGGAAAAATTCGCGTTCGGTCGGGGAAGCGGCGGGAGAATTTTTTCAAATCAATCCCATTGGGAATGACACGCACCTTCTCTGGCGCGAAGCGATCATCGGAGATCAAGGCTTGACGGATCACCGTCGAATTGGTCAATACCGCATGGGAAAGGCTCTGGATTCGGCGCAGCCAAACCCGCCGGCTGCCCTCGTACCATGCAAGATGCGCCAGATCGCGGCGGCTAGAGATGATGACCGGCACGCGGGCCAGCCAGCCTGCAGGTACTCCCATGAGGTTGGACCACAAATCATGAGTGTGAACCACATCAAAACGTCCGCGGCGAAGAAAAGCCGCCAGGCGCAGCAACTGGTATATCCCGCCCGGAGAGTCTATGCCACCGCGGGGCCGAAACTCCATAACGGAAACTGCTGAATCCTCGAGCCTTTCGGCGAGCGGCCCCTCGGCCCGCAACACGCCGAGGGTCACTCGACGCCCGGCCGAGGCCAAGCGGCGGGCTAGCTCGACTGCTTGCGTTTCAGTTCCACCGACTTCGAATGAATCGAGAAGAAAGAAAACATTCCGGACCTGGGGCGCATGCGCCCGCGCGGAAGCCGGCACCGAATCTATTTCGTTCACCTCGATCGGAGCCGCCGCGGTATCAGGACCGGTTGGATTCATTAGACTATGGTGTATGTTGTTGAGATGGACGAATTAAGACTCTGTAGTTCGCAATTCACTTTCCAATGAATAGCCAGCCGTTATTAAATATTACCTTTCGCCGCAAACTTCGGACAGGAAAGCCTTACGACAAATGAGAAAATCTTTGCACATAATTCCGCTTCTCGGGCCATGACTGTTAGGCGAATATTGGTAACCTTCCAAATGAATGAAAATAAATATTCAATGCTGAAGAGCGAGGTTTCACCGTCGGGGTTCGGCAAGCAAGTTGCCCCCACTTCGTACGCGCGTCCTTACTCCCAGGCAGGTGCATCTAGGATACAACTTCTGCTATGAGCCGCTCGATCAGCGTCTTTGGCTTAGGATACGTGGGAACGATCACTGCTGCTTGCCTGGCCGACAAGGGCAATCGGGTCATAGGTGTGGACTTGAACCTCACCAAGGTCGAGTCCATGGATGCCGGTCGTAGCCCCATCATGGAGCCGGGTGTACAGGAGCTGATTAGCGAAGCCCATCGCGCCTGCCGACTGCATGCTACCGCCGATCTCGCCTCCGCGATTCTCAATAGCGAAATCTCCTTTCTATGTGTGGGCACCCCTAGCCTGCGCAGTGGCAAACTCGACCTGGGACATATTGAACCTGTCTGTCGCCAGATCGGGGAGACCTTGAGGCAAAAAGATTCTTTTCATCTGGTGGTGCTGCGCAGCACAGTGCTGCCCGGAACCGCGGAGAGTCTCGTCATTCCCACACTGGAACAGGCGAGCGGAAAGCGCATGGGGAAGGATTTCTCCGTCTGTGTCAATCCCGAATTCATGCGAGAAGGTACGGCTGTCGCTGACTTCCTGGAACCGGCAATGACCGTTATCGGAGCCGCCGATCGCGTCCAAAGCGGAATTTTACGTGAACTTTACGCCTGGGCTCCGGGCCGGATTTTTGAAACCTCGTTTCGGGCGGCGGAGATGGTGAAATACGTTTCCAATGCCTGGCATGCTCTTAAAGTTTCCTTTGCCAACGAAGTGGGGACTCTGGCCAAGGAATTGGCTGTGGATGCGGAGGCGGTGACCGAAATCTTTACCGCTGACGCGAAGCTCAACATTTCAGCCAGCTATCTCAAACCAGGTTTCGCCTTCGGCGGCTCTTGCCTGCCGAAGGATGTGCGGGCGCTGAACTACCGCGCCAAGGAATTGGATCTGGAGCTACCGCTACTCGAAGCTGTCCTTCCCAGCAACCAGCAGCATCTGGAGCGCGCCATTCAAATGATTCTTGAAAGCGGCAAAGAAAATGTGGCCGTTCTGGGCCTCAGCTTCAAAGCAGCCACTGATGACCTACGAGAAAGCCCGCAGGTGCAGTTGGTGAAACGTCTGCTCGGGGAGGGCCGGCACGTTCAGATCTGGGACGATAACGTTTCCCTCGGCCGCCTCATCGGCTCCAATCGTCAGTACATTGAGGAAGTGATTCCCCATATCGGTTCGCTTTTGTGCGCCAGTCTCGAGAAGGTGCTAGGCAAAGCCCAGGTTGTCGTCATCGCCACCCGCGGTCTGGATAAGCAAGCGCTGGCCGCTGGAATTCGTGAGAATCACATTGTGATTGATCTAGTGAACCTGGAGAAAGAGCGCCGTATCGACCGCGCCGGCACGTACCAAGGCCTTTGCTGGTAGCGTCGGCCTATGCCTTGGGGAAATTTCCTATGAAGATCCTGTGGGTTAAAGCCGGTGGCTTAGTTCCTCCTGATACGGGAGGAAAAATCCGCAGCTACAGTATCCTTCGCGAACTGGCATTGCATCATCGCGTGACTTTCTTCTCCTTCTATGGTGCCCACGCGAGCGATGCCCACCCGGACCTGGAGAGCATCTTTGATCGGGTGGTCTGTATTCCGTTGCAGCTGCCCGCGGCCAGGGGTTGGGGGGAATTCCTGGACTACTCCGCCCGGAGTCTTTCTCCCGAGCCTTACAGCATCGGGAAATATTGCCGGCAACGGGTGAGAGCTGAATTGCGGAAGCTCGCCGAGCGCGAAGCTTATGATGTCATCCTATGCGATTTCATTTTCGCCGCAGGCGCGATACCCTGGGACCTCGCCTGCCCCAAAGTCCTGTTCACTCACAATGTGGAAGCTTTGATTTGGCGACGCCATTACGAGGTCACAAGCAATCTACTGTGGAAGTGGCTCTGTTGGCTGGAGTGGAAAAAGATGCAGCGTGCCGAACAACATTATCTTGGGCTCGCCGACCACGTACTCACGGTTTCAGAAAACGATCGTGGCACCTTTGCACGCTTTCTCGGGTCCAGAAAGCTGAGTACGATTCCAACCGGCGTGGATACCGAATACTTCCAGCCTACTTCCGGGCCAGAGATGCCGAATTCGATCGTCTTCACTGGCTCTATGGATTGGCTGCCGAACCAGGATGCCATCTTCTATTTTGTAGAAGAGATCTTGCCGTTCATACGCCAACAGGTTCCCGACGTTTCACTCTGGGTGATCGGGCGGAAGCCTTCAAGAAGTTTAGAGGAGTTGGCGGCCAAGCGAAACAACATTCACATTACCGGCTGGGTAGAGGATATCCGGCCTTACCTAGCCCGTGGGGCGGTATCGATCGTTCCCCTCCGCATAGGTGGCGGCACGCGTATCAAGATTTTCGAAGCCATGGCGATGGGCAAGCCCGTGGTTTCGACTTCCGTGGGCGCAGAAGGTCTGCCGGTGCGGGATGGTGAACACATTCTCATTGCGGATGAACCCTGGCATTTCGCCGAATGTGTAATCTCACTGTTTGCCAACACGGGGGAGCGCTTGCGGCTGGGCATGACCTCTCGGAAACTCGTGGAAGAAAACTACAGCTGGCGAAAGGTCGCGAGTGAATTCGGCGATATCCTTGCCCAAATTGTCGACAAACAAAGCCTTGCAGTCTTGAACGCGAGCGCGTAGAGCGATGCTTAAGCAGGAACAATTCGGACTCGACCAAAGCGTGGCCGTGGCTTCGCCCGACGCCACATTTAAAAATGTGATCTCAGTCGATGTCGAAGACTATTTCCACGCCGAGGCGTTTGCCGCCAACGTCGACCGCTCTCAGTGGGGATCGTACGAGAGTCGGGTCGAACCTAACACCCGTCGCTTGCTGGACCTGTTCTCGGAACTCGAGCTCGAAGCGACATTTTTCGTGCTGGGCTGGGTCGCCGAACGTTGTCCCCAGCTGGTGCGCGACACTGCCGCCGCTGGACACGAACTGGCCTGTCACTCTTACTGGCATCGCATGGTGTATCAGCTTGATCGAAGTGAATTCCGTGAAGATACCCATCGGGCCAAGGAAACCATCGAGCAGATCGCCGGAGTTCCGCTCCGCGGCTATCGCGCTCCAACCTATTCCATCGTCACTCGCTCGCTGTGGGCGGCCGAGATCCTAGTGGAAACAGGTTTTACTTACGACTCCAGCATTTTTCCCATTCATCACGATCGCTATGGCATCCCCGACGCGCCGCGGGGGCCCTTTCAGCTGGACACCCCTTCCGGCCCACTGCTCGAGTATCCCATCGCCACTTTCCGGCTTTGGGGCGAGCGCAATCTGCCTTTTGGCGGGGGCGGATACCTACGGCTGCTGCCAACCTGGTATACGCGCTTAGGAATGCGACGCGCTCAGGCCGAAAATCTGCCGGTCATTGCCTACGTTCACCCTTGGGAGATCGATCCGGGGCAACCGCGACTGAATGGGCGCCTAATATCACGACTGCGGCATTACACTAATCTGGGAAAAACCTACCGTCGCTTGGCGGACATGCTCGACGGCGGCAGTTTTACAAGTTTTCGAAATAGCGGCCTGGCGGGGTTGGCTCAGGCTCATACTTGGGGGAACAATGCAAGATGAAACCCGGCAGATAGCGGAATACTGGGACCGTATTGCACCGCAATTTGACACGATTTATACCGGCAATAAGAATCCCGTGGCGCGGCTGCTAGATCGGTGGCTACGCCGCGACATGTACGAGCGCTTTCACTGGGTCGTGCGCAAGGCTGATGATTGCCGCGGGCAGACGGTCTGCGATGTTGGCTGCGGGTCCGGGCGTTTCGTAAGCGCGCTCGCTCAGCGCGGCGCTCGAGTAACTGGGCTCGACTTTGCTCCCAACATGCTGCAACTTGCCAAAGCCCTGGTGAGCAAAGACGGTGTCCTCGAGCGCTGCGACTTTGTTCTCAGCGACATTCAGGATTGGAAGACGGACCGGCAGTTTGACCTCGTGATCGCCATCGGCTTCTGGGATTACGTCGGCGATCCTTTGCCGCGCCTTCAGGTCATTCGCAGCATCACCCGGGACCGCTTCCTCTCGGCCTGGCCGCGTGCCGGAACTTTGCGCGCTCGAATCCGCAAACAACGCCTCAAGATCGCCGGCTGCCCGGTTTACTTCTGGACTGAAGAAGCGGTGACCGACTACCTAAGTCGCGCCGGATTTCAAGTTCAGTCCTCAGAAATCTACGGCCAGCTCTACTGTGTGGAGTCGAAAGCGGTCTAAACTATGGCAGTCCAGCTCATCTTCTGGATTTCTCTGGCGCTCATTGTCTATGCGTACGTGGCTTACCCCGTGCTGCTTTGGGCCCTGCAGAGCCTCTTCCCGAGGCCGGTCGAGAAGTCTGCGATTGAGCCTTCGATCTCGCTGCTCATCGCCGCTTACAACGAGGCCCCAGTCATCGAGGAAAAGATTAGCAATTCGCTCCAACTCGACTACCCTCAAAGCAAGTTGGAGATTGTGGTCGCCTCGGACGGCTCGACTGATCTGACGGCCGAGATCGTTCGCTCCTTGGCCGAGCGCGAAAATCGCGTGCGCTTACTGGAGTTTCCTGTGAACCGCGGCAAAGTCGCGGCGCTGAACGAGGCGGTCTCGCAATTGCAGGGGGAAATCATCGTTTTCTCCGACGCTTCAAGCATGCTGGCGGGCGACGCCCTGCGCAAGCTCGTAGCTAACTTTGCCGATCCGAGTGTCGGAGCCGCAAGCGGGGTTTACCGGGTTCTCGATAAGGAATCCACCAGGCTCGGACACCAGGAAGACTTCTACTGGAAGTATGAGACCTTCGTGAAACTTCAGGAAGCCAGGCTGGGTGCGCTGGCCGGAGCCCATGGATCCCTTTACGGCTTGCGCAAACAGCTGTACCCATTTCCACCGCCGACAAGCATTAATGATGATTTCGTAATTCCGACCAGCGTACTCAAGCGCGGCTTGCGCATCGCCTATGAACCCGAAGCTGTTGCCTATGAGGAGGCGGACGAGATGGCGGGATTCGGACGGCGGGTTCGCATCATGGCCGGCAATCTGGAACAGATGCGCGAGATTCCCGGACTGGTTTCACGCCCGCTGGCACTGTTTTGTTTTCTCTCTCACAAGGGAACGCGAATCCTAGTCCCCATCGCGATGCTGGCAGCCTTCGCCGCGAACGCGGCACTGTGGCGCTTACCCTTCTATCGCGCCCTGCTGTTTTTCGAGATCCTGTTTTACGGTCTGGCTGCCCTCGGCGCCGTCGGTTGGCTGAAACCAAAGTTGCTGCGCATGCCTTTTTATTTCTGCATGATCAATGCTGCTCTATTTGCCTGGTTCTATCACGTGATCTGGCCGGGAAGACAAACTACTGCTGCCGGCGAGAAACGTCAACCGGTGGTGTGGACATAGTCCGTGCCCCCATGAGCGCTCCGAACCAACTCGACTCAGCCGAGAAAAGCAACCCGGCCGAAAGCATGCGGATTCTCTTGATTTGTCATCAAGAGGAGATGCTGAACCGGGTTGTGGTGCCGCGCTGGCTGGCTTCGTTTTCTACCCTCGCGGGCATTATCGCGCTGCGAGAGACGGGAAGACAAAAGCGGCGTCGCATTCAGCGCGAGGTCAAGCGCGTGGGTCTATTTGGCTTCTTGGACGTCGTGCTCTTTCGCCTTTACTACCGCCTGTTTCTGGCCCGCGCCGATCGGCGTTGGGAGGAGCAGAAACGGGCCGAACTGTTCGATCGTTACCCGGAAATACCTGTCCGTACGCCCGTACTCGAGTGCGCCTCGCCCAATTCCGCGCCTGCGAAAAATTTTATAGCGCAAGCAAAACCCGATCTCATGATCGCCCGCTGCAAGGTGATCCTTAAAGAGGAAATCTTTAGCATTCCCACTTGCGGGACCTTCGTCATGCATCCTGGAATCTGTCCGGAATACCGCAACGCACACGGCTGTTTTTGGGCGCTGGCGAATCGTGACCTGGAGCGGGTGGGTATGACCCTGCTGCGCATCGATCGTGGCGTCGACACCGGCCCCATCTTCGCCTTCTATCATTGTCAGCTCGATGAAATCGAAGATTCGCACATCATAATCCAGCATCGAACCGTGTTCGAGAACCTGGACGATATTCAAGCGCAACTCACCAGCATTTACCGCCGCGAAGCCATCCCCATCGACGTGACCGGCAGGAAGTCGGCTGCATGGGGCCAGCCCTGGATGACGAGATACCTCAGCTGGAAGCGCGCGGCGAAACGTCGGCCCATATGATCACCCTGCTCTATCACGATGTAGTACCCGTGGGTCAGTTCTCGACGAGCGGATTTTCCGGCGGAGATGCCGATATTTACAAGCTGGAGATTCCTGTATTTCGCGAGCATCTGGGGGAAATCGGCAGCCGCGTCGAAAGTTCCAAGACGCTGGCGAGCGCCGCAACCGTCGGCGACGATCAGGCCTCGGTTCTATTCACGTTCGATGATGGTGGCCGTGGTGCACTTCACGCCGCGGAGCTGCTCGAACAATATGGCTTTCGCGGACATTTCTTCATCACTACGGATTGGATCGGCAAGTCGCAATTCTTAGCACTCGCCGAAATTCGAGAGCTCCATACCCGCGGCCACGTGATCGGTAGTCATTCCTGTTCGCATCCGGCACGTATGTCAAGCTGCTCGCGTGCGCAGCTCGACGAACAGTGGCGCGAAAGCTTGCGTGTGTTGTCGGATGCTTGCGGCGAGAGACTGCGGGTGGCGTCGGTTCCGGGAGGTTACTACAGCCGGAAAGTGGCTGAAACCGCGGCCGCGGCAGGCATCGAAGTGCTGTTCAACTCCGAGCCCACTCGAGAGATCATTCGCGTAGATGGCTGTATGGTTCTGGGACGATATTCCGTTCAGCAAGGACTTTCGGCGGACACTGTCGCGTGCATTGCTTGTGGCCAATGGGCACCTCGGGCGCAGCAATATCTGTATTGGAACTTGAAGAAGATTGCCAAGCAGGTTGGCGGATCCTATTATCTGCATCTGCGAAAGTCGCTATTGAATCGAGAACGCGCTCGTACTTCTTAAGAGCATTCCGCATCCGTAACCTGTCACTCGCTCGCTACTCGTCTCATCCATCGCTTGCCATCGATTTTTGCCGGCGGTCGCCGGGCGTAAACATCTCCTGAAATTCTAATTGTCAAGCCCACTCGTCAACAGTCATGTACTTCTGTGTGTTCCCGAAGTTCAGGTCCTCTGGTGATCTACCACGTTGGTAATCGTGCCTATAGAGTACCGAAGAGATCGCCATTCGCCCGATTCTTATTTTTTGGAAGGTGCCATGTCCCCCTCATCCAGAAGCCTCGACTGGGTTAGATCGAAATTCACAGCTGTAGTGTGCACGACAACCGTCTTCGCTGCTCCGATGTGTCTTCTGTGTCTTGTCTTGGCTATCGCTTTTCTGACGATCTCAGCAACCGCCACGACGAAACTCACGGTTACTGGCACGATGCCGGCCGCCTACGTCGGGACAGAATTTCGAGCCGAGCTCAAAGCGACGGGAGGTCCATCACCCTACCAGTTTTCGCTCAAGCAGACGCTTCCTCCCGGGCTAGCACTCAATAGCAATACTGGCGTGATTTCCGGTACGCCCAAGACCGTCGGGAGTTATGCATTCTCAATTCAGGTTAGCGATCAACCATACAGCGGTTCTGGGGACCACGTCTTCACGATTGTTGTTTCTGGCCCGACCAACGTGCAGATATCGATTTGGCCTACCAGCGCGACCATTACCTCGGGAGGAACCCAGCAGTTCACTGCCAAGATTGAGGGCACGAGCAATACGGCAGTTACCTGGTCGGTTAGTGCGGGAAGCATTTCGTCATCCGGTTTTTTCACCGCACCCAATGTCACCACCAATCAAAACGTAAGCGTGAACGCCACCAGGCTGGCCAATGCAAGTTCGACGGCCACGGCGTTAGTTTCCGTGACCGCACCACCTTCGGGGCCACCGGTACCTCCGCCGCCGCCACCGCCGGGACCCGGCCCAAGCGCAGCCGACAATCGCTATTGCAACCCCGGCGACGCACCTAACTTCGGCGGCAGCGATGGACCGGCCGCGTTGCCCGCAACCTGTTTCTACACTGCCACTCAAGGAACGCCATCCCCGGGTAACGTGATTCAGGTTCCCGCCGGTGCAAGTGTTCAAACCGCCCTCAATACAGCCAGCTGCGGGGACACCCTGGTGTTACAGGCGGGCCAGAGCTACGCTGGGTTTAGTTTGGATGCCAAGAATTGTGACGCTGGCCACTATATAACCCTTCGAAGCAGCGCGCTCAGCAGTCTTCCACCTGAAGGCACGCGCGCCACCCCCTGTTACGCCGGGGTTTCATTCTTGCCCGGAAGGCCAGCCTTGAATTGCTCCTCCATCGGCAATGTGATGGCAAAAATCGCTGGCGTTGCAACCCAAAGTAAGATCATTAGCAATGCCACGGGTGCCAACTATTACCGATTGATCGGACTGGAGATTGCCGATACCGGGGCTAACGGCGCTACCGGCGGCTATTATGATTTGGTTTTGCTCAAAGCTGCCGACCACATCATCTTGGATCGTTGCTGGATTCACGGAACCGCAATCGGAGAAGACGTCAAGGGAGTGGGTTTTGAAAGCAGTACTTATATTGCTGTAATCGACTCCTATATTTCCGATATTCACTCCAAGATCTCGGGTTATGGAGCGGATTCCTCAGCTGTCGGCTCGGTGACCGGAATCGGCCCGGTTAAGATCGTGAATAATTTCCTTGAAGCCGCTGGTGCCACAATCCTGTGGGGCGGTGGTTACTCGGCAACCAACATCACCGATGTCGAACTCCGTCGCAATCACGTGTTCAAGCCGTTTACGTGGTGGCAGCAAAGCTCGTCGTATTTCGGCACCGCCTTTGTGGTAAAGAACTTGTTTGAAAACAAAATGGGAATACGCGAGCTGGTTGAAGCCAATATTTTTGAAAACAACTGGGCGCAGGCCCAGAGGGGCACCGCGATTCTGTTCTATCCGAAGAACCAGTATGGAGGCTGTCCGGGATGTACGGTCCAAAACATTACCTTCCGCTATAACCTCGTCACCCATGCGGTTAATGCGATCGGTATTTCAAACACGCCTGCCACGACTTGCGCACCAGGCGCTACAAGCCCTTGTTTGTACTATTCTGGCCCCATTAACCACTTCAGCATTCACGACAATGTCCTCGACGATATTAATGCGACGACCTACAGCCCGGGTCAGTGCTGCTCTGACGGGTTCCTATTCGGGGTCAATACATTTGAGCCCAGTAGCGTGGATTGGCCGCATGACATCCTGATCAATCACAACACTGGTTTCCCGACAGGCTCAGGTACGGCAAATATCATTATTCAGGGCCCACCCCAGGTGTTCACCAATTTCGTTTTTAGCAACAACGTATTGGGTGCCGGAAGCTATGGCTTTCATCAGACCTTGCCCGGGGGAGGCTTGCCTGGATGTGGCACCATCGCCGGCTCTGGAACGGTTGGCCTGCTGAATGGCTGCATGGGATCGACCTGGACCTTCACCAACAATGTGCTGGCTGTCACCTCCGGTTCCGTGTCGAATCAGCCCTATCCGCCAGGCAACTACCTGACCACCTGGTCCTCCGTCGGACTGGCAAGTTACAACAACGGGCAAAATGGCAACTATCAGCTTTCTTCCGCCAGTCCTTACAAAAATGCCGGCACCGACGGGAAAGATTTGGGTGCCGATATTAACGGATTGCTGACGGCAACGGCTGGCGTAAAGTAGGCGGCCAGCGGTGGCAATCAGCCGCCTGAGGTTTTCACGGGGTTAGCGGCTGCCTGGAAATCGCTCCTTCTTGATGGCCAGCGAAAGATTTGTGGTGAGCACGGTTCCAGAAACGCGGTAGGTCATCTTCAATCCCATTCGCAGCGCCTTCTTGATGATGCCGTATCTCGGGCTGAGCCGCGAATACCAGTAGTCGCAACGGTCTTCGAGGCCCAGCCTCTTGGGCTCCAACAGCAGTGGTACAGAGCGACCATCCTGACCGATGCTGTCTACAACCTGCTTCTCTGTAGCCCCCCGGATTCCCCCTCTGAGGTGGTCTTCCCACACTGGGGATTTGTTGATCTCTGCCCTTAGGCGGGAAAACTTGCGCGCCATGAGGTGCGTAACACGATCCGGAAGATAGTTGATCAAGGGAAGATTGGTGCTGTGGAGTTCGATCGGAAAATATCGGTGGGGGGTGGCATCGAGGAAGAGAATCCCGCCGTCACTCAGCTTCGACCAGAGCAGTTTCATAACCAGCGGCCTCTCTCTGGCGAGCAGGTGCTCGTAAACAGCAAAAAGATAGGCAAAGTCGAACTGACCGATTCCGGACGGAAGTTCTGTGCCGCTCGGGGCCACATGAAACGCAACATTCTTGAGACCATGGTGTCGCGCGCGGGCCGCAGCCATTTGGATTTTGTCCGCACGAAGATCAACGCCCACCACCTGCGACTCAGGAAAGAGCTTTGCCAGTACTACACTGGACGCCCCACCCCCGCAACCAAAGTCGAGAATCTTCCGGTTGACAAACTCTGCCGGGTCGCAATACGCGGCGGTGAGCGCCGCAATGTTATTGGCTACCGTGTCTGGATCACTATCCCTGCCAATCACCTCGCATACGCCGGTGATTCCGGCAAAGTCCAGAAAACTTTCGATCAGCTCAACCGGATAAGTGGTGGTGCAAGAGGTGCGGGAAACAAAAGTATTCGTCGATAAAGGTACGGCAGTTAACTTGCGGACGCCGTTCCCTATTTCCTCAATCAGGAGGCTGCCATCGGGTCGCCGAAGTGTAAACATGTCCTTCCCTAGCAAGTAACCGCTCCCCACGGGCACTCACAGAACTTATGAGGCGCGACGATATGCAGTATAATAACGCGAGTTTCCCGGAATGATCGTCAGAATTATGCCACCGAATTCGGTGTGGATCTTAATTCTCCTATTCATCGCTAGCTGCTCGCCCGCCACAGGACAGGTTTCCGATGGTAAGGGTTTTGACGGGCCAGCGGAGCTGCCGCGGTTATACGTCAAGACTTCGCTCGTCGATACCCCCGCACCGGGCCACAGGCTTCGAGCCAAAGATACCGACGGCCTTAAGGATTCCCTGCGCCGTGCCGCCTGCGGCGACACAGTCGAGTTGCAGCCCGATGTCACCTATGCGGGATATTTCGAATTACCCGACAAATCCTGCGATGACGCTCACTGGATCGTGATACGCACGAGTAGCCTCGATTCTAGCCTGCCTCCAGAGGGAACTCGGATCAACCCCTGCTATGCGGGAGTCGCATCCCTGCCGGGCAGACCTCCATTCCCGTGCAATTCCAGCAACCGGATGATGGCCCGAATCACTGGAGCAAAGGGCGAAACGAAAATTCTCACGAACACAGCTGGGGCCAATCACTACCGCTTCATCGGGCTCGAGATTGCCGACACCGCAGCAAATGGCGCCGCTGGCGGTTATTACGATTTGATCTTGCTCAAAAACGCTGACCACGTAATCTTCGACCGTTGCTGGATCCACGGGACAGCCCTAGGCGAGGACGTCAAGGGCATCGATTTCGAGAACAGTTCCTATATTGGGGTTGTCGACTCTTACATCTCGGACATTCATTCCAAAACCTCGGTTTACGGAGCGGATTCCTCAGCTATCGGCTCGGTGACCGGAATCGGCCCGGTTAAGGTCGTGAATAATTTCCTCGAAGCTGCCGGCGCCAGCATCCTCTGGGGCGGCGGGCGCGCTCAGACCACCCTCTCCGATATTGAGTTCCGTCACAATCATGTGTTTAAGCCGCTCACCTGGTGGGAAAAGAGTCCAAACTACTTCGGGACTAAGTTCGCGGTCAAGAACCTGTACGAGACCAAGAACTCGGTTCGCGAGTTGATCGAGGGAAATGTTTTCGAGAACAACTGGACACAGTCGCAGAAAGGCACAGCCATTCTGCTATACCCCAAGAACCAGTACGGGCTCTGCCCAGCCTGTGTCGTGCATGACCTCACTTTCCGTTTGAACGTTGTCCGGCATACGGCAAATGCAATGGCGATCGCGGCTACCAAAGCCACCACCTGTATTGGCGAAGCCGGGAATGGAACGGGCAGCTGCAACTTCCTTTCCGGCCCCATCTACAACGTGTCTATTCACGACAATCTTTTTGAAGATATCAGCGAACCCACGTACGATGGTGGTTGCTGTACCGGGGGTGCGCTCTGGGCCATCACGACTGACCAACATTCCAACTGGCCGCATGAGATCGCCATCGAACATAACACGGGCTTCCCGGTGGGGTCTGGTATTCTAAAGGCCTTTGCCAACCCTCCCCAGATGTTCGACCACTTTGTGTTCAGAAATAATCTCGTAGGCTCGGGAGACTACGGCGTTCAAGGCGTTCCGATTGGCGGGGGAAACAAAGGCTGCGCAGGTCCGGATGGCGCGCGGGGGGTGCTTGAACGCTGCTTCAACCGCACCTGGGTATTCACTAACAACGTGATTGTATACGATAGTCGCAGGCTGGCCTCCGAAGGCGACCCTTATCCGAAAACTCCCCACTGTGGAGTGCTCAAGAATTGCTCGCAGTTTTTCCCAAAGAACTGGAAGGCCGTGAGCTTGGCAAACTTCCAGGATGGAAATGGCGGCAACTATCACCTGCTAACCACCAGCCCGTATCACCAGGCCGCTAGCGATGGCAAAGGGGTTGGCGCCGATATGGACGCCTTGGATCGGGCCGTGGCCGGCGTCGCTCCATAATTTTCACTCAGCGTTTGCAAGTCTTGAGGGGAAAGATCGGAATGAAACAACTGCTACGCAAAGGTCTAAAAGAGATCGTCGTCGATGAAGTTCCCGATCCCGCCATCCTAGGCCATCACGTCTTGGTGCGCCCGATCTACTCTTTGATTAGCAGTGGCACCGAGACGGCCAGTGTGCACCAGGAAGGAATTGTCCGAGCCGTGGCCGAGAACCCCTCCCATCTGGGCAAGATTTGGAACGCGGTCAAGCTGCAGGGCCCCGTCCGCACTTTCTTGGAAGTCAAAGCCAAATTTAGCGAATACGCCGTTCTCGGTTACTCGGGCGCGGGTATCGTAGTCGACAAGCATGAGAACGTGGCCGATTTGAGCATCGGCGACCGGGTTGCCTACGGAGGCGAAGGCACCGGGCATGGTGAAACCATTGTTGTCGGCCGTAATCTGGTGGTTAAGATTCCCGAGGACGTTCCTTTCGAGCACGCTTGCTTTGCAACCCTGGGCAGTATTGCACTGAACGCGGTTCGCATCGCCAGTATTTCCTTGGGAGAAAAGGTCGCGGTCATTGGCCTCGGTTTAGTGGGACAACTAATTGCGCAGTTGGTGCGCTTGCAGGGGGGGAGCGTGATCGCCACTGATCTCAAGCCCGACCGGGTTGAGCTGGCCCGCCGGCTGGGCGCCGATCGTGCATTGGTTGGGAGTGCGGAGCTTCAGGAGCAAATCAGCGCCTTGACGAACGCGCAAGGCACGGACTGCGTGATCATCGCAGCTGCCTCCAAGTCTCGAGCTCCCTGCCAGCTTGCGGTCGACATTTGTCGGGATCGCGGACGGATTATCGATGTGGGCGCTGTCGAGCTGAGCTTCCCCTGGTACGACATGTACCGGAAAGAAATCCAGCTGCTGATGGCGCGCGCTTATGGTCCTGGCAGCTATGATCCCGTTTATGAACAGCAGGGCCAAGACTATCCGCTCCCGTACATCCGTTGGACCGAGAATCGCAATATGCAGGAGTTTCTGCGCCTGGTTTCACAAGGGCGCATCCAAATCCAGCCGCTGGTGACGCACCAGTTCCTGCTCGACGATGCTTCTCGAGCGTATCAAACCATCCTTGATCCTGCCGCAAGTAGCCTGGCCGTATTGCTGCGCTATCCAGCCGCCAGTTCCGCAGATCCGGTTTCGAGTTTTCATCCCCAACGCAAGATTGAAGTGGCCAGGGGCGACCGCAGCGACTCCAGACTGGGTGTAGCGCTCGTGGGAGCTGGCAACTTGGCCAAATGGGCACACCTGCCGAATTTACAAAAAATCTCCTTCGCCTACCTGCGTTCGATCCATTCCTCGAACGGACCTCGGGGCAAGAGTTACGCTTTGCGCTTCGGGGCGGAATATTGCACTTCGGACTACGGAGAGTTGTTGCGCGATCCCGAGATCCAGGTGATGGTGATCGTGAGCCGAAACCAGCTGCATGCAGAACAGGCGCTAGCGGCATTGCGGGCTGGCAAGCACGTTTTTCTCGAAAAACCAATGGCCCTGACCGAGGAGGAATGCCGAGCTCTTTATCGGGCGGTCGAAGAGACTGGACGGCAGCTAATGGTGGGCTTCAATCGCCGTTTTGCGCCTTCCTACATGGCCTTAAAAAAACAGTTGCACGGGCGTACCGGACCAGCCGTCTTGAACTGCCGGGTCAATTCCCCAGGAATTTCCGGATCGTACTGGATGGCCGATCCCTCGATCGGCGGAGCCATTCTCGGCGAGGCCTGCCACTTCGTCGATCTCATGTATTGGCTGCTTTCCTCTGAACCCGTGGCGGTTTCGGCCTTCTCGCTGCCTACCGGACGAAAAGACCCGATTGGTGAGAACAATCTGGTTGCGAATTTTCGCTTCGCAGACGGCTCGATCGCTAATCTGACCTACTCGACTGTGGGCAGCCGCACCTCCGGCGGCGAACGGGTGGAAGTGTTTGCTCCCGGAGTAGGAGCAAGCGCGGAAGACTTCAAGCGCTTCACCGGTCGCAGGACGGTCGTCCATAAGCAGAGATCGCTGTTCGCGCAGAAGGGATACGCTACGGAAATGCGCGCCTTCTTTGACAGCTTGCGTGAAGGCCGCATTCCGCCCGTCACGGTTCGGGACGGCGCCCGGGCAACCATTGCCTGTTTGCGCATGCTTCAGTCTGCGAGTACTTCCCTGCCTTGCGAGATCAGTTTGGATACGGTGCTTCGCCCTTCTGACTCATGAAAGTGCTCCAGCTCGGTCCCTACCCGCCACCCCATGGCGGAGTACAAAGCAATCTGGTGGCCCTGCGACGCTTCCTCAGGAAGCAGGGGATTCCGTGTGCGGTCATCAATATCACCCGTCATCGCAAGCCGGAAGGAGATGAGGTCTACTATCCCCGGAATGCGTTCGGCCTGCTCCAGCTTCTTCTGCGCCTGCGCTACGACATTCTTCACCTCCATATTGGAGGCATGCTGACCCGGCGGCTGGTTCGCCTGGCTTATGTCTGCTCCCTCGTTCCCGGCACCAGGTCGGTTGTGACCTTCCATTCCGGCGGGTATCCCTCGACGCTCGAAGGGCAGCAAGCGCGCCCGAAATCATTCGCCGGTTTTGTTTTCCGACGTTTGGACGCGCTCATTGGGGTGAATCCGGAGATCATCGATTTCTTCGCCCGGCTCGGCGTGCCCGCCGAACATAGGCATCTCATCTATCCCCATGCCCTGGTCGAGGATCAGACCGCACCGAGCTTTCCGGAGCCGCTGAACAGCTTTTTTGAGCGACATCGCCCCGTACTCATCTCGGTAGGGCTGCTCGAATCCGAATACCAACTGAATTTGCAGGTCGATGTGCTCGAATCGGTGCGGCGCGCGTTTCCCAGGTCAGGTCTGATCATGATCGGATCTGGGAGCCTCGAAAGCGAGCTGCGTCGAACCATTCAATCCAAGCCCTATGCCGAACACATCCTCCTGAACGGAGATGTTCCCCACCTCATCACCATGGAAGCTATACGAGAAAGCCATGTGATGTTGCGGACCACCCTCTACGATGGGGATGCGGTGTCGGTTCGCGAAGCGCTCTATGTTGGCACTCCGGTCATTGCCACCGATAACAGAATGCGCCCCGCGGCGGTGCGGCTGATTCCTAAGTCCGACGTGACGATGCTCGCCAAGGCAATCATCGAGACCCTGGCTGAGCCAAAGCCGCCATGCCCAGGTGCGGCACCCGACGAAAGCAACCTGCGCGCTGTGCTGGATCTGTATCGGGAGTTATTAGGGGGGAACCGTGGTTCAAATCACTGAGCAACTTCTCGACGCGGCAGGGGGGCTCTGCGCGCAAGGTGACGGGAAAGCATAAACACGAGGCGTTCACGACGTTATGCTCCTGAGTGTCTGGCCACACGGGAAGTTGCCATCAACGCCTTTTTCCAACACCACAAGCATAGCATTCGTTTCGCCTACCGCGGCTTGGACCGCATTTTGCTAAACGCCCTAATCCAGCCCCTCCTAGCAACCCGAACGAGTCCTTGGGTTCTTCTGGCAGTACTGTCACATCTATCCCATTAGTCAGCAGGTGCTTCGCGAAATTGCCAAGCAATTCCGCACCCAGTCCACTGCAGGATTTCTCCAGCCCTTTGCCGCCGATCGGTATGGTCCTGCGCAGAAAACCAGCTCCCTCGATCGGCAGTAGCTGGTAGTAGTCAAAGCACTGGATGATCTCGTCGAAGCAGTCGGTTCGACAAGCCGCCTGAAGGTCAGGGTGCCAGCGGGTACAAAGTTCTCGTTGCTGGCTATACAAGCTACTAAATCCACATTTCCTTTTTGAAGTCGGCGTAAGTAGCCGTATGATCGAGCCACGCCAGTATTCATGCGGCTTTGAGCGCAAAACGAGGTTCGCGGAGGCTTTGACCCAGTGGGTGAAACACAAAATCAGTCCTTTCAGCTCTCGTTCAACCCCTCTTTGAAAGTTGATTTCCAAGGTTCTCGCGTCACTTCCGACGGTGGTTTGCTTTTGTGCGGGAATTGGATGAACGTCTAGGATTGAGCGCACTCGTCGCCGCAAACATCATGGACGATCGGCGGGGCAAGAACACTCAGTTGCCACTCCCGGATCTGCTGCGACAATCCATCTACAGCCGCTTAGCCGGATACGAAGATGTGAACGACGCCGAGCGGCTGTCGCACGATCCGACTTTCCGGTTGATCGGTTCGCAGAAGATCTGGTAACGCGGGGCAGCCTTGCCTTCGCGCCTCCAAGTCTCCATTGCGAGCAGGCGAAATATAGGTTTACAATTGTAGCGCTGTTTTTGAAGTCAAAAAGAGAGATTCCGGCTTAGTCCAAACCGCTAGCAATTGCAACCAATAGAGGTGCGAACCGCTAATCCTATGAATGAGGTTGAAGGGCAAACCCAATTGGCGTCGGACGTTCCGACCCTTTCCGTGGCACCCGCCATGCAGGGGCTCCGGTCTGTGCCGGAACGACGAGGCTGGGATAACCGGACCACGGCTTTGCTGTCTTGCGTCCTGCTGCTCTCGACCGTAACCATTTTGAAAGGGGTGCGGCTGGGCGAGTTCAGCTACAACGTCGATGAGACGCAACATGCGATGACAGGGCTCTACGTTGCGGACTTGGTGCGGGACCATCCGGCGCATCCCGTGGCCTATACCTATCGTTACTACGCACAATATCCCGCGCTCAGCGGGGTCGTTCACTGGCCACCTCTTTTTTATTGCGTTGAAGGTTTGTTCTTTCTCATTCTGGGGCCAACGGTGGTCGCGGCACGATTGGCGATTCTATTCTTTGCGATTTTGGGGTCGGTGTTTTGGTTTCTTTTGGTACGGGAGCTTTTGAATGATTGGGCGGCCGCAGTTTCTGCCATCTGGCTCGCGCTGCTACCCACGGTGCTTCTATTTGAAAAGACAGTGATGCTCGAGATTCCATCGTTGGCGTGTTGCCTCGCGGCGAGTTATTTCTGGGTGTCCTACCTGCTCAAGGGCAAGAAATCGCAGGTGTATTGGTTTGCCTTGTTTGCCAGTGCGGCATTACTGACCAAACAAAACGGAATCTATCTGATTCCTTTCTGTGCGATGACGGGGCTTTTTTGCGGAGGGTGGAAATTCTTTGTTCGCAAAGAGGTTTTGTACGCGGTAGCCATCTGTCTTGTATTGATCACGCCCTATTATGCGGTGGTGTACGCGATTCACTGGAAAACGATCGCGATGGATTTGAACGAAAAGACCGACGCGATCGAGCGTTGGTTTTTCTATCTCAAGGCACTGCCGCAACAATTGGGATGGGGGCTTCTGGGTTTGGGAGTTCTCGGCATCGTGACCAGCCGGCGATGGGCGCGACCCGAAGTGGTTGCCATCATGTTGAGCTGGATCGTGGCCTGTTATGTGACTCTGACGCTGATCGGACACAAGGAGGCGCGATATGTGATCTACTGGCTCCCTCCTTTTTTATACTTTGCTTGTGGTCTGCTATTTTCGTTCTTTCGCGCGCCGGTGCTTAAGAGAACAGCTGCGGTGGCGGCGACCATGGTGGTGGCAACGACGCTGGCCTCAGCCTGGGCATTCCATCGACCCTATGTCGCCGGGTATGCCGAGGTCCCAAAGAAAATTCAGGAGCAGAGCAAATCCGCGGTGGTGTTGTTCGATGGACCGCTGGCAGGGAACTTCATTTTCTTCATGCGGGCGGAAGACCCGGCTCGACGGTTTCTGGTACTCCGCAAAGCGCTGTACGCCTACAACATCAAAAAAGAGGGCGGTAGCGAAGAACTCGTGCACAGCGCGAGAGAGATCGAAGATATGTTTCGCGAGGACGGAGTCCACTTCATCGTAGTTTCAGATGAGTCAAAGCTGAACTTCGAGTCGCAGAAGATCTTGCGGGAAATCTTGAAGTCTCCTGGCTATAAGGAACTAGGCAGATTTCCGATATCTGGCGATGACGTGTACCCTGCGCATCCGACACTGGTGCTCTATGAGAATTTGAAATGGGCGCCGCCGGCGGGGAAATTCCTCAGAATTCGGATGTTGACGATGGGTCGTGACATTGTGATCCCCTGGGAAGAACTCAAGCCATACATACAGGCAAAGTAGAGCCGCAATAGCCACCAACTTCGCGCAGTGTCAAGGGAAGCGCATTACTGATTATCCTGCCATCAGGAATACTGCCACCCCCACGTGAACGCCCCGTGGGCACAAATCGTTACCAACTGACCAGCCAAGGACATTGGCCAAAACATCTGTTAAGCCGACTCATTGAGACTATATCCAAGAAAGATCGCGTGTCACCAGCATTCTGGCCAGCGGGGTTTTCGCTTTGAGAAAGAGTTTTCCGCTAAAGTAGGCACGATACAGCTCGCGCAGGATGCGAAGCCGAGATCGAGCGGGCACGCTGTCGCCCGTCGTGGCCAGATCATATCCAAGTTCCTCTAAGGTCGGACCGATCAGGCACTCAAGCCGAGAGAGATGTTCACGTCGATAACCAGAGCGCCAGCGCCCCAGTGGCTTGAAGGAGTCATTCTTCCCGTTGTCCCGGAAGGATGTATTGGGTGCACTCACCGATCCGATTCCAGCCTTCCGGATGCGCTCGTAATCCAGCTCGTGCTCGATGAAAGCGCCTATTTTACTCAGCGTCTTTTCGGGGTTGGTTATCAAGTCCTCAAAGCGGACTTCCAGGTAATCGTTGCCCAGCTTGTGGCCGTCCTCTCGACCCTTGCCGACCATCCACTCCCAATACAACCCCGCCACCATCGTCTCCGGGGTACGATCCCAAGGCAAGCGGCGGATGTAGCCGAGTTTGGCAGTCGAAAGCGCCACATCGCGACCATCACGAATGATGTGAACGATCAGCGCCCCGGGAATGGTGGCCTTGATGCGTGGCAGATACAGCAAATGTTCGGGGGTTGTGTCCGCCCAGCGCGCCACACCTTGCTTGCGGCACATCTGTTCCATCAGAATGCGCAAGAAATCGCCGCCATTGCTGCACTCCGCCATCACTCTGGCTTCTAATCCGGCCTTATCCAACCCAGAAAGCGTGTATAGGCGGCTCCGGTACCAGGCTTCAAGCAGGCGGCGTTTGTTGCGGGCTTTGCTGAGATCGCCAAACCGCGGCTCCAGCAAGTTTAGGACATTCGATTCCGTGCGGTAGATAGCGAAGTTGCCGGAGGACAGCAGCATGTGATAGAGGAGGGTGGTTCCCGAGCGTCCGCAGCCGATCACGAACACTGGCGCCTTGCTGCGCGTGGTCAAGCTTTCTTGAATTGGTGCTGTCACTATCCCCATTGCCTCCGCCTCTAGTTTTGCCGGCTACCCCGCGGTAACGCGGCATTCGCTCCCGGCGATGGCTGGTGGCGCAGGGTTTTGTCGTATCCCGTCCACAAAATTTCTGTGCCACAATTCCAGCACCAGCATGCGCCATAACAACCCCGAGCGGTTACGGCGACCGCGCAGATGTTCCTCAATCAAGCTGCGTACCGCTCGCGGCCTAAAGTAGCCGCGCTCGAGCGTGCGCGGCTCGAGCAATACCTCCAGCAATTGCTGCTTGAGCTCATATTTCATCCACTCCACCAGGGGAAGCTGGAAACCCTGCTTTGGGCGATCGAGCAGCTCTCGCGGAATTTCAAGCCGGGCAGCTAGTTTTTTTAGCAGATATTTCCGCTCGCCCTTGCGAAACTTCCATTCCACCGGCAATTTCGTTACCCACTCCACGAATTCGTGGTCGAGCATAGGCACCCGCACTTCAAGCGAA
>QHZR01000472.1 GCA_003224755.1 Acidobacteriota bacterium | reverse complement strand
CCAAAATGCTAGGCAAGAAAGGAATCTTAGGAACCAAGTTATCCCCCAGAAGTTCTCTCGTGCCGTTGCGGGGGTCGCGCTCTCTCAAACCGGCAACAGAAGTATCAACTGTAATCACCAGGGCACGAAATCCGCACCTTCGTGCTCGATCGATAGCGTCTTCGGCGGCTTCGCGGCCTCCCAACAAATATAGTTGGTACCACGCCGGACCCGATATCGCCGCTTTGACATCCTCCATCTTGTGTCCAGAAATCGTAGACAGTATGTATCCGATGCCAGCTTTCCCGGCAGCGCGAGCAGCAGCCACCTCGCCGCCAGGATGCATCAGTCGGCTGTAACCAATTGGCGCAAGCATGGCTGGAAAAGCCAGGTCGGCTTTCAGTACTTGTGTGCTCGTTCGCAATCCCCAACTGCGACAGCTTGCTTTGGGCGGAATGTCACTTGTTTGAATGCTTCACAATTTTGACGGAGTGTAACCTCATCTTCAGCACCACCATCCACGTAGTCGAATACCGCTTTCGGCAAGCGTCGCTTTGCAAGAGTCAGCAAGTCATTTACGTTCACGACTCGCGGTAGCGACCGGTGTTTTTTGATCACAGCCATTTCCAACAGCCCCTGATACCCTTCCTAAGGTCGTTTGAGCGTCGCACGTGAAGCAGTTCCATCTTCGTGCACCCCGATCTTCATTGTCACTTGCAGTTCCTTTTTTCGACCTACAGCCTGCTATCGAACCATTTCACAGATTGTCTTCCACCATTGACTGCACGTTCTTGATGTCCCGCGGTGGATATGAGTAGCTGCTCTGGATCGCCATGACTGGCGGTCCAGGGCCACAATAATTATGGGAACTTGCTGTTCGTCCATTTGGGCGGATCGGAAAACCAGCCTGTGCGTGCAATCTCTAAACTCATTTAGCATATAAAAGTACATATTTGTTAATAAAAATACTAGAATTGTATACCGCTCTCGCTTTTTGCTTGTCAAGCAGTTTTATTCGTACCCAGTGGTTTCAGTGTGGGGTTGGTGAAGCAACTTTTGCTTGGCTATGTTGGGCCAGCTGCGCGGGACTTCAAAGCGGAATGAATCTTAAGAAGAATGATGCATAACGAGCAGCAAGGGAAGGTGATGTCTTCGCCGGGACTGGCGTTTTGTTTGTATCAAGTGCGATCGCCAAGGCAGGTTCGCTGGAATCCATTCTTGAGAGACTGTTCAGGGTTGGAGTACAGACCTCCAGCCGATTTACGTGCGCTCTGGTTGACGTTCTTGAGCCAACTGCGATCTCTATAAAGGGCGCGGTCGGATTGGCGAAGCAAAGAAGGCGCAAATGACAGTCGCGGCGTTCAATGCCCCCAAGGCGCAGCCTGTGATGAGAGCCATTCTCGTCCTGCTGGTGGTCTCGGCCTTCATCAACTACATCGACCGTGGGAATCTCTCGGTTGCTGCACCTCTGATAAAAGACGAACTAGGAATTTCCGCCGCACAGCTGGGCATCCTGCTTTCGTCTTTTTTTTGGACCTATGCCTGCTTTCAGATGGTTTTCGGCGTGATCCTTGATCGGTTTAGTGTCACCTGGGTGCTTGCGGCAGGATTCTTCCTGTGGTCATTCGCAACCGCGGGCGCGGGTATGGTTCACAGCTTCGTTGCGCTTCTGGTTATGCGCGCGATCCTTGGCTTAGGCGAGTCGGCGGCATATCCCTGTTACTCGAAGATATTGGCGAAGCGGTTGCCGGAGGAACGTCGGGGGTTTGCTAATGCTCTTATCGCCGCGGCAGCGGCGGGCGGACCTGCGTTCGGAGTCTTTGCCGGCGGCTTATTGATGAGTAGGGTTGGCTGGCGGACCTTCTTCATCGTGTTCGGCGTTGCAAGCCTGGCATGGCTGGCACCCTGGATCAGTCTGATGCCGCGCACGCAGCCTACGGCGGACTTACCCCAGCACAGCTCTGCTCCCACTCTTGCGCATCTCTTGCGACTCCGTTCTGTTTGGGGCACCTGCGCCGGATTGTTCTGCGTTAATTACGTTTCTTACTTTCTGCTCACCTGGTTGCCCTTTTATCTCGTACGGGAGCGCCATTTTTCCATGAAGGGCATGGCGAGCATAAGCGGAATGAGTTATCTGATATCCGCAATTTCGTCCGCCGCGGCAGGATGGCTTTCCGACCGCTGGATTGCAAACGGAAGAAGTCCGACTTGGGTTCGAAAAGGCTTTGTCGCCTGCGGCCTAGTCTGTGCGGGACTATTTCTGCTCAGCTGTGTAGCCGCGCCAACACGTACTTCAATCCTTCTGCTTTGGGCGGGCAGCGCTTCTTACGGCGTGTGTGCTTCCAACGTATGGGCAATAACCCAAACCCTGGCTGGTCCGTCGGCAGCGGGGAAATGGACCGGATTGCAGAATTTCATCGGCAATCTGGCAGGGGTTGCGGCGCCGGCGGTCACTGGACTTGTGGTGGACAGAACCGGCAGATTTATGACGGCATTCGTAATCACCTGCGCGGTCGCGTCCGTTGGCGGGTGCGTATGGACGGTTCTGGTGAGCCCGGTACGAGCCTTGAATTGGGCCCCCGAGACTTGATCAAATAATGGAGGTTGGAATGTCAGCGAGTAGCGGTTGGGGTTTCTGCGATGAGCGCAACATCCGGCTTGAGGGAGGTTGTTCCCTATACGCGGATTGAAATTCGAATCCCTGGGATGTTGCGTGCTACGCCCGAAGGCTAGTGCGTGATTACACCGATTCGGTGAGGACTGCCACAGGTTCGCATACCGGTAACTGCGAATTCACTCTGGGTCCAGCGAGACCAGGTTTCCTACTTCCCCCTGATTGCACGTCGCAATTGGCGCATCATGTCAAGAGAACTCTGCTCAATCTTGCCGTCCTGGTAGATTCCGATGTTGATCGTCGTGACGGCTTGGCGCTCCATGTTGGCCTTCACGTGTGCGATCAAGTCCTCCGTGCTGAATTGGGGCGGTGGAATCGGGCCGGTCTCGCTGTGTAGCCATGATTCCAGCATGGATACCATCCCGTGGGCCTGAAATCCTGTGCCAGCCCCCCTCTGAATGTAACGAGACTCAAAAGGATTTTGAAGAGCGTTGAGCTCGCCTGCCCAGTAGTCCTGCCAGGGAGTTAAGACTGGAAAAATCCAGAAGTTAAAGGCAGTAATTCGGCCCGGGTTTCCTACTTTGCAATAACGGAAGATTGCCTCAATCGGAACATCGGGGTAGGCAGCCAGCGATTGATACCAGGAATCGAACCAATAGCCGGCCAGTTTCTCGCCATATCGAGATCCGATCTCGCTCAGAACATTCTTGTGAATCTCCGTGAATTGCTCCTCGCTGAAGGTCAGCTCGTAGAGACCGGTTGCCCCGGTCTTGCCAAAGTTGGTCAATACGGGAGAGTTGATATAGAGAATCAATCTGATTCCGCGTTTCTCCACGGCACCGGCGATATCGCCGATCAAGTCGCGTCTCGTTGTCCATCCTGGATGGACGGCTTCCCACGCGTGGATAGGAGCGGGGCAGTGCGGATGAGCATGGTTCAACGTGAAAACGACGTAACCCGCACCCATCTCTTCTAGAAGACTGGCAAAAGCATTAACGTCCAAAACGTCGACGGCATCCGGATACAGCTTTTTTGTGCCCTCTCTGGGTTGGGTGAAATCTGTCCAATGAAACATCGCCCCGTAGCCCGCTTTGACAAACCAATCGGTGCTTGCCCGCTCAGGGCGCGCACTTGCTTCAGCGGCAGTTATCTCAACACTTGCCGAGACAGGAACAACCTCAAGGCACCGCAAGCGGACCCCTTGGTCCTTGTCAGCCGCAGATAGTTGCAGGGTGATGGGGTTTACTCCGCGGCTTAGGTGGAGCCTGCCATCGAGCCGCTTTCTTTCGAAATTAAAATACCAGCCGTCCTCAGTTGAGCGATACACCCCTTCGGTTATCTTTAGTTCCGATTTAACAGAACTGGGGCCTGAGATGACTTCCAGTTGAAAGTGGGGGCCGGGAACAGCACACGAAATGAACAAGTCATACTCACCTGCTTGTGGAGCAGTAATGTTCCACTTAATGCCGCTCGAATCCTTACAGTTCACAGAGATCTTCAGACTGTCCATTTTTGCGTTGCCCCCAATCTCCGTCGCTGTTGCTCCGTACAGACGGATAAATGGCGTGAGTCCAGGGATGAGAGGCTCTGTTGCGGTGGGAACTGCAGCTCGAAGGGACAGCGGGGGAGCAAAGCCTGTTGAAAGGACGCCGGCAACGCCACTCATCATAACCTTTAAAAAGCTGTTTCTGCTTAGGGTGTGAGATTGAAAGGACATTTTCAACTGTTACTCTCCGGCGGATCGTGCGACCGCCCAGGTACAGCAGCCACATCATCTGATTCTGCGGCAGGCGAACCTCTGGTCGTTATGAAGCAGACGAGCTTTCACGGAGTGAATACGGATCAACCACCACCGTAGAAATGTTGTACGGCTCTCGGGCGACAGCAGATCGTTGTGCCGAATCACTGAAGAAGGGCTAGCTGGCCAGCGTTCGCCAGCTAGCCCAGTTCATTTGAAGTCGAAAGCGCAACCCAGTTAGAAGTAAAGTTTTAACGACATTTGCAACTGCCGCTCCGTGCTGCGAGTGCTGTTTATTGTTCCGAGCTTGGGACTGTTCACATCGTTGACCGGAAGTCCCCATGTTGGCGTATTCGTAATGTTGAATGCTTCGGCCCTGAACTGAAGACTTCTGCGCTCGCCGAAAGGAAAATCACGGAATAGTGACATGTCCAGATTCTTAAACCAGTCCGCTCGAAGCGAATTCCGGCCAGAAGTGCCAAACGTAAAAGGCGCTGGGGGCGCAAAAGCGGCTGTGTTGAACCATTCCTTGGTGCTCGGACTTGACAAGTTAGGATCCCCAACCTGATTCGCCCGAACGTTGCCACTCCAGGCAGCGGAATTGCCGACATTGGGGACGTCAGAGGAGATGTAAACGTTATATGGCAAGCCCGAAGTGAGCGTCAGGATACCATTCAGTTGCCAATGTCCAACGATCTCGTCAACAACATGACTGGAAGTTGCGAAGCGCCTGCCTTTCCCGAACGGCAGGGGGGCGACGGCGCTGGCGGTGAGAACA
>QHZR01000471.1 GCA_003224755.1 Acidobacteriota bacterium | reverse complement strand
AACTACCACGTTGAGTCGTTGTACCAACGCAGGACTCGGAGGGCGCGCAACTAGGAGCTAACATAACGCTGGTTGGGCCGTCTTTTCCGCATGAACCGCACATCCACTTTAGATGACCGGGCAGTCAATCATTCCGCACTTCGGCTCTGGACAGAGTTTGTGATCTTGGGCCTCGGTCTCCCGGCTGCCATTTGGATCGCCTCAAAACTCATCAAGCTATCCATTCCCGCGGCCACCCACGGTTCCCCCGGAGAACGTTTTTTGTGGTGGATCGCTGGGCCAGCGATTGCCGAGTGGCTGTTTGTGCTCGGAATTGTGTTGGTTTTGCGTCATCGCCAACTTTCTCTTATGGACATCGGTGTTTGGCGCGTGGGGAACGGGCGCGCTTGGGCATTTGCGCTCTTTTTTGCGGCACTTGCGATCGGCGGCAACTTGCGCTTCCTTCCGCGGATGCACGTTCCCATTTCATCCGCTTTCTTTCCGCAGGGATTTCACCTGCTGGCGGCGTTGATGATGGGGACTACAGCTGGATTCTGTGAAGAAGTTTTGTTTCGAGCCTTCCTCATGACAGAATTCGCTAATGCCGGCTACAAGAAGGTAGCGCAAATCCTTATTCCTGGCGTTGCGTTCGGCCTGTCGCACGCTGGTTATCTGAACCAGGGTTTTCTTCCGTGGCTTGGGATCGCCGTGCCCACGGCATTCCTCGGCATGATGTGGGGCGTGGCCTATCTCCTAGGGCGACGCAGCTTGGTCCCCGCAATTGTGGCCCATTTTCTGAATGATGCGACGGCGCTCCCCTGGATATCCTTCTTTATGGTGACTGGTGCGCTTGGACGAGCACCTGGGTAGCCGAGCGCCCCATTCGCCGTGATTCTCGAAGGGGCATCCCGCCCGAAGCAACCCCATCCCACACCGCGCTTCGGAGAAAGAATTCCGGTGCTCATCAAGGTGCAGGGGCAACGTGCGAATCTCGATTCCTGAAACAGAACGCAGGGGCTAAAGCCTTTCGGGCGTATTGTCGGCAAACAGGAAGTAATCGCGGTCAGGTCTCCTGGAATTACTTCCGAATTGCCCGTGATCCGGGCGCAATCCAAATGCCGGCGGTTCGAGAGTCGCTTCTTCGTCACCATTTGGCTTATGAAACCCGCAGATTTCGGTTGCTTCCCGCGCTTGGTCTCGCTGGGGCATGCCGCACCGCACCGTTCCATTCTGCGTCATTGCATATCTGAATATTCAGTATTTCCTGTATTTCGGCGGGAATGAGCAAGTGCTAGGTTGGTATGAGCTTCGGGGCAGCAAAATGGTCTCGATGACATGGCGAATGTTAGGACATTCTGGTTTAGGCTGCTGGCCGTCCTGCTGGCCTGCGCCGCCCCATTCCAGACAATTCCGCTGACCGCGGAACAGGTACGCGTGCGCCACATGGAAGGCCTGATGCACGGCTTTCTTGCACTGCGCACTCTTGATGGGAAGCGCCTTGCCGACGGTGAGATGACCCAAATTGCAGAGGGTGACCGGGTCACCAGCCGTCTGATTTTTCGCTTTAAAGATGGTTCAGTCTATGACGACACAGCCATATTTTCTCAACAAGGCGCTTTTCGGGTTTTGAGCGATCATCTCGTGCAGCGTGGCCCATTCTTCAAACAACCGATGGAAACCTCGATCGATGCGTCTTCAGGCCAAGTCACGGTCCGGTATAAGGATCAGGACGGCGGCGAGAAGATCCTGAGGGAGCGGCGTGACCTGCCTCCCGACATCGCGAATGGATTGCTGTTCACCCTGGTGAAGCACATTCAGCCAAATGTGCCACAAACCACAGTTTCCCTAGTGGCGACTACTCCAAAGCCGCGAGTGGTTAAACTTGAGATCCTTCCAGAAGGCGAGAAAGCGATAGCCAGTGGCAACACCAAACACAAAACGGTACGCTACGTCGTGAAGGTAAAAATCGGAGGTGTAGCTGGATTGATGGCACGGCTCTTGGGGAAACAGCCTCCAGACACGCACGTGTGGGTTCTTACTGGCGATGCCCCCGCTTTCGTCAAATTGGAAGGTCCGCTCTACGCCGGTGGCCCCATTTGGCGGATTGAATTGGCAACTCCAGCAGGATTCTAATCGTTCTCGGCTGCACCGACAAAGATCTTCGAGAAACCTTCTGGCGGAGGCGTGTTGGGGCCGTGTGCCACGAGAGACTCTCCTTTCCTTTGGAACCATTTGGCCGCCGTCGCCGTAACTTAGGCTTACACTCTCTAGGAGGACCTGTGAGTTTCACCAAGAACCCAGGCAGGCTCGCAGGCTTACTGTACGTAGTAGCGTCAATCGTGGGCATCTTCGGCCTCCTCTACGTTCCCAGCAAGCTGATAGTGGACGGAAATGCCGTGGAGACTGCCCGCAACATCGCCGCCTCCGAGACACTGTTTCGTCTCGGCATTGCGGCGCACCTCATCGGCGAAGCTCTATTTGTCTTTGTTGCCTTGGCTCTATATGACTTGCTCAAGGCGGTCAATCACCGGAACGCCTTGTGCATGTTGACTTTGATTC
>QHZR01000470.1 GCA_003224755.1 Acidobacteriota bacterium | reverse complement strand
GAAGAGAACTAGGGGATGCTCAGGCCGCGCGAATACTCCTATGAATCGCCGAACGACGAATTGGAAACGATGTTGCGCGTCCTTCGGCGGAAGTTCGGGAACCGGAGGCTGTTCGCCTATGATTAGCCTTAGGTCAGGAACAAGGTCCATCATGAGCGATCCGTTCGTGCCTAACGCCGCACAAAGAGCATCGCGCCAGATGCGGAGCTCCGTTTCACTCTTGCTCAGAAGCAATCGCACAAGGCTCTCAAAGGCTTGAGCTAAAGTGGCATAAGGAATGTGGCGCTTGTATTGGTCGAACTTGCCAGATGCGAAGAGGCCGCGAGGAGGCACAAGTGCTTTATGGAGCTCATTAACAACGGACGACTTTCCTATGCCAGCGTACCCTGACACGAGTACCAACTCGGGGCGGCCACCGGCCAGGATACGATTGAAGGCGTTGATCAGAGTTTCAATCTCTGCTGCGCGGCCATACAATCTCTCGGGAATCAGCAGCCGGTCCGGCGTGTCATCTTCGCCCACAGAGAATTCGACGATTCTGCCTTGGGCACTCCAGACTGAGAGACAACGCTGAAGATCGCTCAGAACTCCTGCGGCAGTCTGGTAGCGTTCCTCGGGGGTTTTGCCGAGCAGTTTCAAAATGATTGAACATACGGCGGGAGGAAGATCCCTCCGCAGTTCGGTGGGAGGCGCCGGCTGCCTCGCAATGTGACAATGCACCCATTCCATCGGGTCCGATGCCGAAAACGGCAACCTTCCGGTCACCATCTCATACAGGATCACGCCCAAGGCGTACAGATCGCTCCGTGAATCTATTGAGCGATTCATGCGTCCAGTTTGCTCGGGTGCCATATAGGTCAGCGTTCCCTCGATGGACTCGAGCGGCGTTGCATTCTGGCGCTCACGAACAAGTCGGGACGCAATCCCGAAGCCGGTCAACCAAACCTGAAAAGTCGCGGGATTAACAATAACGTTCGCCGGTTTAAGGTCTTTGTGGATTAGACCACCCTTGTGCAGCCCCATGAGAGCAGTGGCAAGCCCCACAGAAATGCGCAAGAACTGCCCCATCTCCATTGGGCCGACAACAAGTCGATCAAGGGGCTCGCCGCCGGGGCACTCGAATACGAGCGTCGCCTGTCCACTGTCGTCCTGAGACAGGGACAGTGGACGAATCGCCCACTCCGAGAGCAATTCATCCCTGAGCGAATATTCGTGCTTCAGTTTGTTGAGGGATTGCAGCCTCGGTCGCGCGGCAGCGGGCTTCAGCACCAAGACGACTGGCTTGTCCGTGCGCGTCCCTCGCCCCCGCCCGCGGTACAAGACGAACTCGTCGTCCTCGCGGATTGGCTCGAGAATATAACCTGAAACACTCATTCAAGAGCACAGAGGCCCGTCAGATTTCTTCGGTTAACCGTTAAGGTACAGATTTGAGCTTATACCGCATTGACGTTTTGTCGAGGGTTTCTGGAGGATGCGAAAAATGGCGGCCCAAACGAATCGAAATGACCCGCCCGCTGAGGCCGTTATTTGAATGGCCCCGTCAGTTTTCTCGCCCAAGGAGTTCAAAAGTTGGTCGAGATTTCATGGCTCACGAGGCACCATATTCTCGAGAAATCCACTCTCGAATATAAGCCGGACAGTTCTGGATCTTTATGCCGGTTTGTTCGCACCGCGCCAAGAATCGAACTCCTGCCAGCCCAGCAAGTGTCACCTCTCCCAAGTCCAAGGCAACTGGCCGCTTTTCTGCGTTTATCAGGTTTTCCAACTCGGATATAGATTCGCCTTCGATCCGACCACTCAGGATGAAAATGGTCAAATCTCCTTGAATTGACATCCTAATTTTTAACATCCGATTACATTTCGTAAAACCACAATCGGTTCCGGGACAATTCCGAGGGAACACGTTCGGTTGCCTTCGTTGCGCCGCTATTTATATTCAGATTCCGAGCAACTCGCCGGATATCAGCGATATAGTCCCGATGCAAATCGGCCCTCTCCGCCAAGGTTGGCGTGATATTCCGACGTGAAACTGCAGCCTCCGGGCAGAAGCTCCAAAACGAGTAACGAGAACCCGCGAGCTTTGGCCCGGATCCTTCCATGATCGGTTCTTTCATTTCTCTCGAAGACGCTGGCGATTCGCTAACCTTCTTCGGTTTAGACTTAGGCTAAAAGTGTGCCAATATGGGTTTGAGGGAATCTGACTGAATGCGCCTAGAAAAGTTGCTGCCTTGGCGCTGCTTCGTGAAAGTTAATTCGCGAATTTCGAGAATTCGCGACGTTCCACGAAGAATTGCCAATTGGTTTCTTGGGCGCGCCTTTCTAAAACGTGGGAATATTCCAACACGGAGTCGGCGGCTCGAATCATCGGAAAAATGGCTCCAGGCGCATCGGTCTCGAGATAACCCGGCTCGAAATTCATCTCATCGGATTCACGTTCCCGCCGATGCGTTCTGAAACACGTAGGTTGGCATTGCTTATGCGCCGTTGCTCCTAAACCGAGTTAGGAGAGATTTTATGGAAAGGGCTCGACAAAAAAATTGCCAGGATCACGAGCGGGGGCAGTGGAATTTGTCCGGAAACGTCATCCCTCTGTTTCAAATCGCAGCAAACGCGCCCGATTAATTGATTTTAAGATGAAAGCGTTTATTTTGCATGACGATCCATTACTGGCAACGAGGGTGAAGGCCGCCTTGCGGAGCACAATCCAGCGGGCTGAGGCCACCGCCCTGTGGACGATCACTTTGCGGCCGATCAGTGCTTTGCGGCAACCCACAACTGCGCGCCAAGTTCTTGCCGCAGCAGTCGATGCGCATTTGGTTGTATTTGCAAGCTGTCATCCGGAATCACTCCCTTCATGGTCCTA
>QHZR01000469.1 GCA_003224755.1 Acidobacteriota bacterium | reverse complement strand
TATAGACCGCCGAACTGACGTGACGTGACCGTGCCGAGCGACCCCAAAGGAGCGAAGGCTCGGTCTGCTCAGAACGTCCATCGGCGCACTCCTTTGGCTCCCGCGATAGGTGGGCTGACCTTAATCCCGATGGCTGTGCGTGCCTTACTGACAGCTTCCCGATCTGTGCTGTCAGTTCTGTCCAAACTGAGCCGCGATTCAAGGACAGTCCATGCTTCGTCTGATCGATGCGATTCGCTAGCGCCCCAAAAATCGCGAAGACAAGGCGGCTATCAGCGGGAGTAAAATCTCGTTCGCTGGTACGTGAGTGGATACGAACAGTCTGAAAGAGTGCCATGGAGATCACGCCTAATAAGTGGCAGCGGGCGAAGGCTGTGTTTGATGCAGCCTTGCAACGGCCCCCTGAAGAGCGAGCATCCTTCCTAGCTCTGGCCTGCCCGGAAGACGATATTCGCCAACAGGTCGAACAGCTCTTGTTGAATCATGAGCAGGCGGGCAGCTTTCTGAGCAAGCCCGCGATTGAGGTACCCAAGACGGAGCGTTTTGTTGCGGGTTCCATCGTAGCTGGACACTTTAAGATCGTGCGCCTTCTGGGCAAAGGCGGCATGGGTGAAGTGTTTGAGGCCGAGGACCTCAAAATGTTCGGGCGGCAAGTAGCATTGAAGTTCTTGCCGCAAGAGCTGGCCCATGATCGCCAAATGCGTGAGCGCTTCGAACGCGAAGCAAAGGCGGCTTCGGCTCTTGATCATCCGAATATTTGCACCGTATACGAGATCGGAGAGCACGAGGGGCATCCGTTCATGGCCATGCAGTACCTGGACGGGCAGACTCTCCAGGAGCGCATCCAGGGCAAGCTGCTGAAGATCGCAACCGTCCTAGATTTAGGCATTCAGATCGCCGATGCGCTGGACGCGGCGCACTCAAAGAGCATCATTCATCGCGACGTTAAGCCCGCTAACATTTTTGTCACGACGCGCGAACAGGCCAAGATTCTTGATTTCGGATTGGCGAAGCAGCAACTGGTGCATCGAGCAAGAGCGGTCGAAGCGGTGGACGGCTCAACGGTATCGTTACCCCAGGAATCGCTGACCAGCCCGGGGGCAGCGCTAGGCACAATTGCCTACATGTCGCCGGAGCAGGGGCGAGGTGAGGATCTGGACGCACGCACGGATCTATTTTCGTTCGGTGCAGTGCTGTATGAAATGGCCACTGGCCAGCATGCATTTTCAGGGCGCACGACAGGTGTAATCCATGATGCGATTCTGAATCGCGAGCCTACGTCAGCACGCCAAAGCAATCCGCACGTTCCACTGGAGCTAGAGCGGATCATTGCCAAGGCTCTGGAGAAAGACCGCGAGGTGCGATACCAGCATGCCGCCGATGTGCGCGCCGATTTGAAGCGGCTGAAGCGCGAGAGCGAATCGGGACGTCTATCTACGATCGCTGCGCCTTCAATAGGTAGAGCGACGAGGTCGTTTCCGCTTCGTTTCGGTCCATGGACTCTCGTCTTTCTTGGAATATTGGTTATAGCGAGTGCTTTTTTGGCGTTTAGGACATGGTCGAAACGCCAAGAGCTCTTTCATGTTGAGATCAAGCAGCGCCGTTTGACCGCGAATCCTGGCGACAACCCAGTCGATTGGCCTCTGATCTCCTCAGATGCAAAGTACCTGGCCTATTCGGATAAGGGTGGAATACGGATCAAACTTCTCGAAACTGGCGAGTTGCAAACGATTCCGCCACCGACGAATTTCAAACCTGGACGAGACGCCTGGACACCTGCCGCTTGGTTTCCCGATTCCACGAGAATATTGGTCAATGGAACTCAATCGGGAACTTCAAGTATTTGGATCGTTTCCATACTTCGTGGCACGGCGCGGTTGTTGCGAGAGAGTAGCCGCGCTTGGTCAGTAGCACCTAACGGCTCATTGATAGTCTTCACAACAGGGACTCTCTCGACTCTCTGGAAGGTTGAAAGTGAAATCTGGCTAATGGGACCAGACGGCGACAACGCACGTAGATTTCTGGTTGCCGACCAAGACAGTGGCTTCACACGCGTAATGTGGCAGCCGAACGGACAGGGTATCGCGTACTTGAAAATCACCGGCGGGGACAATTCCATTGAAACTCGCGATTTGCAATCTAGATTAGGGACGGTCATCTGGGCAGACCCTAACTTGCAGGACTTTTGCTTCCTGCGCGACGGTCGCGTCATCTTTTCTCGAGTTCGCGGCTATTATGAGGCGACCGACGCAGATCTCTGGGGAATTAAGCTTGATCTGAGCACCGGGAAACCCAGGGCAAGACCTGTCCAATTGATCAGTTGGCCCAGTAGCAACCTCCAGCTTCTGAGTGCCACGGCAGACGGAAGCCATCTGGTCTTTTTGAAAAGTAGCTATCAGACACAAGTCTATGTCGGCGAGCTCGAAGGCGGAGGCAGCCGCTTGAAATTGCCCCCGCGCGTGCTGACTCACGGAGAGGCAATTCACCGCCCTACTGCGTGGACTCCTGACAGCAAGGCGGTGCTGTTTTCATCCGATCTCAATGGGTCGTGGGATATTTATAAACAGGCTCTGGACAAGAATGAACCCGAATTGCTCATCTCTGGCCCAGAGTTCAAGATTGATCCTCGCCTGAGCCCAGACGATAAATGGATTCTTTACACCACTGCAGCAATTTCTGACCCATATCAGATCGCCGCTACTACACCAGTCTTCATCAAGCGAGTCCCAGTGTCCGGCGGTGCCCCACAGTTAATTGCATCTGCCCGGGGCCAGATCAATCCGTTCCGATGCGGTCGGGGCCCGGGGGAGTGTGTCTGGGCCGAGGTGAGCGCGGTAAGCAGGTGATCTTTTATTCGTTCGATCCCATTACGGGTCGGGGGCGTCAGCTCGCAATAAGTCAAGATATTCAAGCAGAGAATTTTGACGTTTCGCCCGATGGTTCCAAGGTGGCGTGGAATGCGTTCGATCCTGTGGCGGGTTTGATCCGTTTACTATCATTCGAGAATGGAAAAACATCGGAGTTGAAGATCGAGGGATGGAATGCACTTAGCTCACTGGACTGGGCAATGGACGGTAAGGGCCTGTTTGTATCTAGCGTGACGCTGCGCGACTCGACGCTTTTGTATGTCGACTTGCAAGGCCGAGCCAATGCACTTTGGCATCAAGATTACCCAGAAACCTGGGGAGCACCATCTCCTGATGGTCATCACTTAGCAATGTTAGGCGGCACTCAGGATCGCAACGTCTGGATGTTGGAGAATTTCTGAAATCGCTATTCTGGACTATCAATTTGGCCAAGCTGCTCTCTGCTTGAATATCTTGACTTATTGCGAGCTGACGCCCCCGACCCGTAATGGGATCGAACGAATAAAAGATCACCTGCTTACTTAATACTCACGGTTCTGCCATGCGAGTTCGAAGGCATCGGGCTCTGATGCGAACGGTTCACCTATCAGGTCAATGACCCAAACAGGCTTGCCGTAACACCTTGCTTCTTCCCCTGCATGTTGGATAGCCCACTCGATGCCTTGCTCTGCCAACTCGTTCTTGACTGAAAACGATTCAATGGTGAGTTGTGACACACCCCTGTAGAAGTTCTCAGCCAACACGATTGCGGTTGGCTCGTTGTTGTCGATTGCCGCTTGTCGAATGCGATTGAACTGCTCTTCAAGTCTCTGCGTCTGGCTCATGTTTCCTCCATGCGCTTTAGGTCCGCCCGACCTATTGAACTCGTTCTTGCCTTGACGCCAAATACTCCCCACCCTTTGTTATCAGTTCTGCGAAATCCTCAAGACGGAATGACATACCCTGACCATCCTGACTGACAAAGACGCCCGGCACATTTTTGAAGGTGATCGGATTCAATTTGAGCCGCTTCGCTTCGAGCAATCTTTCCTCATTGGCAGCAAGTTGCTTTAGCTGCTCATGAAGGCGTTGTTGCTGTTCCTCAAGTTGCCTCTTCTGCGCCGCAATCGAGTCAAGCGTTAGCGGAGCTACGATAGGATTGACTCTAATCTCCTTAAGACGACTATAGACAGGTGGTGTAGTGCAGCCTAACGCCGTCGCAATCTGGTTTGCAGTCTTGCCTTGAGCGAGCAACTCCGCTACTTTTTCTCGTGTTACAGAGCCACGGGGAGCACGATGTTTGATTTCAGTGCCGTACATAGTAGCCATGGCTCCCAAATCAACTTGTGCTAAACGGGGAGAGTTTTTGAGGAGAACTGGCCAACGCACTGCTCTACTTCTTTAGCCGACATGGGCGTGTCCCAACCAATGGCACCAGTGGTTTTATTCTAGCCACGGCTCTCGCCAAATCCTGACAGCCCTCTGCGAGTAGCACATCATCTGGAAAACTCTCAATGGCCATCATTTTTCTTGAAGCACAAGTCGAACTCTATATGGTGGGGCAGCGTCGTATCTGCCGGACTCAAACCAGTAGCAGACACCCGCTCCGCAGTCAGGTAATTACGTTGGATCGATCTACCGTCACGGAAGAATCCCACGCTCTTTTAAGAAGTCATCATCGGTATGTCCGTGCTGTTGTGCTTCGCACTGATGCCCTGCGGGGCAAGTGATTTGCAATTTTAGACTTACCCAACGTTTGCGTGTCACAATCAGATTGCTTACAGCTCGAATATCGAAGTCCTCATTACATTCTTCGCAATGAACCGCAATAATGTGTCCCACTTCGCCAACCGATAGTATTGGTTCATTTGTGCCCCCTGTTTTTCTCGCATTCGCTTCGGCTTCGTTTTCCTCCGCAAAATAATCGAGAAGGATTGTCATCGCTACCGACAGGAAGATCCACGGGTGCTCAAGATTGTCATCTTGGAGAAGTAACGGGGGAGAACAGTTCTCATTCACGACAGACAAAGGCCACCGCCGATAACCATGCCGAGTAAAACGGTAAGTCTTCACGCCTGCCTTCTGGATGATTATTTTACCGATACAAAGCGGACAGCCGCCTGCTTGAAGACAATGCCGACTCTTTCCGCACGGTTCCGGCAATGGGCGTTCCATTTCTTCCAGACACGCGGCGATCAGGCTGTTATATTCCGCCGTATTGAAAGCAGTACGTCATGCTCTTCTTCGCCGTCATCCGGCGCTTGTAGCTCTGCTGGCAATTCCGCTTCCTGCTCAGGGTGTAACTCAGCCGGAGGTCGTCCCATGAAAGCAAGCATTAAATAGTTTTCGCGGGTTATCGGAATTCCCTGATGACGCATCGTGTTGAGTAGTGGATCGCCGCTCTTTGTCATTTGCTTTCTCCCATCTTGAATCCCGGTTCTAAAGAGGTACTCTTCATTACGACGAGCCGCACTCTATTGCCGTAACCGCAGCCCTGTGCAGGGTGTGAATCACAGTTCGCCGCCATTTGTTAGTTGCTTGTTCCCATTGGCAGCCGCTTGCAACGCCTTCATGCCGTTGCTCAAGGCTGATTCTGTCTGCCGTTTGTAGAACTGAAGCGTCGTTGACATGTGCTTGTGACGAAGGAGTTCTTGAGCAGCGGCGTAATTCCCGTTGGTCAGGTCAATCAAAAGAGTTCCTGCTCCACGCCGACCAGCATACAGAGACTTCCATTCCAATCCAGCAGCCTCAAGAGTCGGGCGGATGACACGGGCTATCATGTTGTGCAAATCAGCGGGCGTACCGTTTCTGCTCTCGAAGACCCAACCTTCGGTAGGATTGCCGCACTTCTGACGCCAAAGTTGTAACGGTAAAATAACTTGGTCAATCAATGGCAGCGTGGCAACGGATTCAAGCGTTTTGCAAGTGCCGACGACCCCACGCACGCAAGCACGGCGAATGTTAACGGCACTACTGTCAAAATCTGCCCACCTGACAGCAGCGATTTCTGAGGGACGTAGCCCAACGAAGAAAGACAGAGCGACGACCAGTTGGGCGTCAACATGGTCAACCAACGCTGAGATGATGTTCTCAACTTCTTCGAGCGTGTAATGTTCTGTTCCTTTCGGCGGTTTGACCTTGCCGAGAATACGAACGTCATGCCAGGGATTTGATTCGAGTCTGCCTTCATTGATGGCGTGTGTGAAAATGCCAGATGCCAGCGAACGAATGTGATTG
>QHZR01000468.1 GCA_003224755.1 Acidobacteriota bacterium | reverse complement strand
CCTCGGGACACGATGTTTCGCATCGTGAGCGTCGCTAGCTAAGACGTGCACTCCATCGCGCTGCAGTAGCCATTTTGCGATACCCTGGGCCCGCTCTCCCCAAGACCCGGTCAGCGCAGAGGCTGTCACTTGGATGACGCATCCCTGTTCTATCCAGTCAAGCACCCGCTGCGGAGTCTGTTGCAGGATGGCGTTGCGCTCCGGATGAGTGATCACAGAAGTGATCCCTCGATCCCCCAGCTTCAGAAAACAATCGGCGACCTGCACTGGAATGCTGTAGTTGCTCAGCTCCACCAGCAGGTAATTCGTATTGGCAATGACGTAGCGGTCGGGGCGCGCGAGTACAGCCTGAAGATTGTCATAGGAGAGATGAAAATCGCAACCGAGGCTGAGTTTGGGCGCTTCCCCGACGAGTTGGCGAAGTTTTTCGAGCAGGCCGGCCACATACTCACGATCATAGTGATAGCGGTCATTGGCGTGGGGAGTGGCAACAACGTGCGTGATGCCATCGGCCACCGCCAGCCGGCACATTTCCTCTGCGACTTCCCAGGATTTCGGCCCGTCGTCCACTTCGGGCAGGATGTGACAATGGATATCGATCACGTTCTTTGTACCGTAGCAAAGCTATGAGAGCGATTCAAACAGATTAGAAGCTGTGCGCGGAAGGAGCAAGCGATGCCGTAGTTCTGGAATCTTGTCTGTTTGAGATCCCTCCTCATTTCTGTCAATAGGCAGAAACTAGCCAAAAGCGGCTATGTTCATGCTGGCTGGGCATGTAAATTGCTAGCAAACGTGTCCCAAATGGGTATTTCCGATTGATATAATAGAATTGTAAGTAGAAAAGAAGAGCGCGGTCCTTTTGGGGGCCGTGCTTTTTCTTTTCTGGGCCCAAATTAATGACCAATGAGGGAAGAGACATAAAGAACCACAAAAAACGCGGGGAGTGGGCAGAACTGCAGTTTATGGCCCGCGCCGCCGAACATGGGCTGAACGTTGCCCGGCCCTGGGGCGACTCCCAACGCTACGACGTCGGGATTGAATACAAGGGTAGGCTCTTGCGGGTGCAGGTCAAGTGCACCATCCATAAGCATCCCGATGGCCTCGCTTACGTTAGCACCACCCGCGGACACAATGGTTGCGGGCACTACACGCGAGCGCAGATAGACTTTCTTGCCGTTTACATCGCGCCAGAAGATATCTGGTACATCTTTCCATCGAGCGTCTCGACCACGCTCCAATGGTCCGTCTACTTGAGGCCCCATTGGAAGGGACATAAGTACGAGCGCTACAGGGAAGCTTGGCACCTGCTGCGGGGGAAAAAGAGGAGAGCGAGGGATGCCTCCGCGCCATAGCCACATGTCCGACTCCTCATACCTCGTCATCCCGCGCGCAGCTCGAGCCGCTCTGGCCCGATGAGAGCAAGAGAGGGATCTGCAGTTCAACTTCGGTGAGCGAGTTTCGCCAGGCGAGGCGAAGCAACGCAGCTGTGTCATCCTGGCGCAGCTCGAGCCGCGCTGGGCGGATGAGAGCAGGAGGGATTTGCAGTTCAACTTCGGGTGAGCGAGTTTCGCTAGGCGAGGCGAAGCAACGCAGCTGTCTCGAATCGGGAACTCAGCGGCGATACAAGGCTTTGGGGTGGCGCAGCGCTTCAGCGCTGCGGTACGGTGTAGACAGGACGGCTTTTAGCCGCTGAGGTACTTATGGCAGCACCTCACAGAGGCAATACTGGGCATGGCACCTATTTCATCACCGCCTCCACCTTCCAGAAGAAGAGCCTGTTTCAATCCGAGCGGATGACGCGATTGCTGATTCAAGTCCTATTTCATTACAGGGATCGGCAGAAATATATGCTCCATGAATTTGTGATCATGCCCAATCACTTTCACTTGCTGATTAGTCCGGTCGTCACTCTGGAGCGCGCGTTGCAGCTCATCAAGGGCGGCTTCTCTTACCGCGCAAAAAAGCAGCTAGAATTCGGCGGCGAGATCTGGGAGAAGAGCTTCTATGACCGTCGGGTGAGAGATGCGGAGGATTACCATGCATTCCGCCACTACATTCAGCTGAATCCGGTGAAGAGAGGCTTGGTGGCTGCAACAGAAGAATATTTCTACAGCTCGGCCCGGCCAGGTTTTCTGCTGGATGAAGTCCCTCAGCGGCTAAAGCCGAGCATTCTAAGGGCCTGAATCGCAGCGCTGGAAGCGCTGCGCCACCCAAAAGCACGCCAGCCCATACGCTTGAGTGTACTTCTAGCCGTGCATCGCTCCGATTCGGATGTCATATACTGTTCCCCGGCCAACTCGGGGAATAGTTTCTGATGTCAACATCCGTCCACAGTATTGGCGAGACGCTTCCCGCGCGCTACTACACCGATCCGGCCGTCTTCGCTGACGAACTGGAACGCTTCTTCTGCCAGAGCTGGATCTGCGCGGGACGCGCCGATCAGATTCTCAACCCAGGCGACTTTTTCTTGCGGGAAATTGGCGACGAAAGCATCATCATCAATCGTGACAACAGCGGCAAGGTCCGCGCTTTTTACAATGTGTGCCGCCACCGGGGCACGCGCATCTGCACCGCTGCCGAGGGCAAATTTTCGGGACGCATTCAGTGTCCTTACCACGGCTGGACTTACGGGCTCGATGGCAAACTGATCGGCGCGCCCCACATGGAAGACTTGCCGCGCGAGGATTATCCCCTGAACTCCGTGGCCGCCGATGTCTG
>QHZR01000467.1 GCA_003224755.1 Acidobacteriota bacterium | reverse complement strand
AACATCAATGCCCACTGACCATCTGGCCGAAACAGGGCGTATGCCGTTACCAGGATATGTCCGGCAGGGTCGGTAATGTCGCTGGTTGCTGGGAACACTTTGTGAACGGAGGTCCCAGGCTGCGCCCATTCTTGCGTGATCAACTGACTCGCGAAGTATTGAGAAGTGTATTGCTCAATATGGAAGTTGGAATCGGTCGTGAACATGCCAAACGTTCCCATGGAGCTACCGCATCCCGGGTGCACGCCCATCGGCAAATAATGAAAGTAGTACATTCCACTGCCACCCGCCGTGAAGAATGCTCCGGTAAAATCTGCGAGCCAGAGCGCGCCGAAAGTGTCAACGGAGGATTCTCCCGCATTCCAGGTAATGTTGAGCTCCGTGATCAGCATGGGCACGTTCGGTGGCACCCCGTCATCTCTCCACACCTGCATGATGTGGCTGATGAGCGTTGGCTCGTCGTATAAGTTGCTCCACTGAATTTTGCAGGGCTCGAGCGGATAGTGTTCGAACGAGAGGAAGGCAAGATCTTGAAGGCGATTGTGCGCTTTTAGATAGGTGACGAATCGTCCCAGCCATGAGGTTTGACCTTGCGCATCTGGCCACACTTGAATATCGCGATTCACTCCCTGAAACACCGGGCCGCCGAGTTTCAAGGCAGGGTCAACTTTGTGGAGCGCAGTTGCCCACTGCACATACAACGCGCCATAGTCCTCCGGAAGCATGTATTGCCCGTCCGCTTCCTCGCCCATTTCGACATATGAGATCGGGTAACCGCGCGCTTTCAAATACGCGATCTGGTTTGCCGAGTCTTCCGGAGTGCCGTAGATGAGCGCAATGGGAACGACCGCTGGAAGCCCGCGCGTGTAGCCGCTGGTATAGAAAAGGTCAAATCCAACCTGGTCGCGCTTGTCGTTGATGTCTTGCGGCCCGTGCCATGGATCGACGGAAGAACAGTAGGTTGTGGTCTGGTCAGGGTCGGCAGTGTGGCGCACCAAATCGTAAAACTTTCCGTCCGCGGACATTGTTCCCAAATAAATTTCGCGGATTGCGTATCCTACGCAATTGCGACGATCGGAAGAGCCATGATCGTCACAGGTATTCGAAGATTCAGTCATCCAGATTCGGAGATATCGCACCGGCATGGGCGCGGATGCAAGCGTCAGCGTCGCGACTCCTCCGCGGCCTGAATTGACGTTGCCGCCCTGAAATGTAACCCACGTGCCCGCGGTGGGCTGCTTGATGGGATCTTCGCCGGTCCAATACTGGACCAGATATCGCCGAGCATAAGGCTCGCCCCAGGAAATGCGAATTGCATTTATTTCGTGACTACCGGCAAGGTCTAGTACGACCCATTGCGGATAATTGGAGTCGTCTTCTCCGGTGTATGCCTTCGAGAGATACGGGTTGCTTTTCCAGTAGGTCTTTTCGTCACCATCGGTGATGCGAGAGTAGCCATTCGCATCCGTCCCGTCGTTGCGAGTGAAGCCACGATGAGGTAAAAAATATCCGAATGAGTGGCGAACGAAATCGCTTGGCTTGGGGTTGCCGACGAAATATCCTTTGCCGCTGGGATCACTCCACGTGCCCTGCGGATTCCAGTGCCATGCTTCAACAAACAATTCGGTGTTTTGCCGGTAGCTGACCGTTTGCCAACCGGCAGAGAGCACTTGCTTCATGACCGGTTCGGTAAAGAGCTTGTCGGTGGCCGCGGTGTTGATACGATCAATGCCGGCTCCCAAAGCCTCAGTTGGGACGAACGTATTGACTGCATGATTCGGCGTGGCATCCACGCGGATTGTCTGTCCAAGACAGACCGCAACCGCCGTTAAATATATGCAAAGCAATAATCTGAACGCTTGAGCGAAGCGCAATCTGCCTCCTCGAAAGTCTGCATGAAGTCTCGGTTTAGCTCTATTGTTTTGTATCCTGCGGACGAGTTGCCTTTTCGTTGAATTCCTGTTGAAGCTTCAAGCTTTCACTGTCGGCCTTGACGGCGCGGATTGCCGTAACCAGGTCGTCGATCAAGGCTTTGGTATCGAATTCGCCCAACTCTTTCGTAGCAACTGATCCGTCTCCGGCATAGTGGTTGGGGAAGCGCGCATACCACCAGATTCCGGTGTATAGGCTGTCCGGCAGGTGCTGCCGTGCCTGATCCACGCCAGACTCGTCCTTGGCGCGGTCTAGGTGGACCAAGTCCGGACGCGCAACCATGGTGCGGGATGTTTCTCCCTCTCCAGCGTGAAAGTCCACTGCGTATTTAGAAGACTTCATCGGCGGCCGGCCGGCAGAATCCGCGTGAGAGGGCCGTTCGAAGACATAGACAACGTAGTCATGCGGAGATGCCAACTGTGCTTGCGCAAAAAAAGGAAGGAGGTGAACGTTGCCGCCGTGCCCGTTCACAATGATGATCTTCTTGCAGCCGTTCCGTGACATCTCATCCGTAGTCTCTTGCAGCAACTCGAGCTGCATATGCGCACTATAAGCGACGGTTCCGGGCTGGTGGCGCGCCTCAAAAATTTGCCCGAAGTAATACGCCGGAAAGACCACGACGTATTCCTGTCCTGCGGCGTGCTCAGAGGCGTAGCGGACATTGATCAGGTCATTCCCGAGTGGCAGATGGGCACCATGTTTCTCAATAATGCCGATCGGCAGCAGACAAGTTCCTTGCGATTGCTGAATCGCCTTGACGAAATCAGGAGCGGTGAGCTCTTCCCACTTGATGGAAAGCGGTGTTTGGGCATGCGAACTACTTGCAATAAGAAATGCAAGTACAGCAACAAGGACGCTACCATTGCGAGTAGACGCTAATCCATTAACAAGCCCCATACCTTGATGCCATATTCATGACCGAAAACCATACGGCCCATTGTTGCTATTTCACAGAAGCGAACGTGAGCGCGACGAATGGACGCTAGTATAAATATTCTCGCAAATGGCCGAGCTCGCCCCAGCCTGCCAGAAATAAGCGCCGTTCAGCACCGGCGCTCCTTGTGCGCTTTAGAAATTAAACTTGAAGCCCAACTGCACCTCGCGCGGTCCGATTGCTGTGTAGCCTATGGTCCCGAAGGTATCATCTCCGACGTTAGTGTCCGGTGTGCCGAACACCGGATGATTAAGGGCATTTTTGGCCTCGACCCGGAATTCGAAGTTCATCTCCTCACGTATCCGGAATTGCTTACCAACCGACAGATCGGCCGTGAACGAGGGGCGGGACGTTGGAATACGTTGTTATCTACAAAGTAGTTGTCCACCCAATCGGAACCGTGGTTACGCTTCGGTGTTCCCACAATATTAGGTCGCTGCGCGCCATATGTCGGTAGAGGCTGCCCGCCGTCGTCGAGGAAGAACGGCAGCGGGCGTCCGTCAGCGATGCGCCAGATGCCGTTGGTCTTCCATCCCCCGATGATCATATCCGCCCAGCGCGGCATATTCCCCAGGAATGTCCGTCCATGCCCGGCGGGCAGATCGTAGCTGTAGCTGAACTGTATTACGTAGGGAATGTCGAATGTTGACAGACTTCGCTCCAGTTCCGGCCTGTTGGGATCCTGCAAGCTGTCGAAGCTACCAGCCCACGACACATTGGTGTCGGCCGCAGAAGAGTTGTCGATCGACTTCGACCAGACGAACGTTGCCAGTAATTGTAAGCCGTTAGAGTACTTCTTCTCGGCCGTCAACTGCAGTCCGTGGTAAATGGAATTCGCGATCAACTGAGGTTCCGTCGAAACACCAGTGAATTGAGGAAACGGCCGCAGCAACTGATAGTACTGAATTTGCGGAAAGCTGCTGCCTATGCTGCTGTTCGGGTCGCTGATAAGTCCGGCGAACGGCCTGGCATGGGGTGGCTGCGGTGAAATCCCCGATCGGCAGACTCTCCACCGAGGGCCCCAAAAAGTTTCGCTCGGTCGAGCCGCTGAACGGCAGGTGAGTGCCTTTCTTGCCGATATATTCTGCGTTGATCAAGATATGGCTCGGTAGTTCGCGCTCGATCCCGAAGCTCCAGCTCTGCTCATAGGGTGTTTGGTTCCAGCCCGGCGTACGAATCGGACCGTTGGCACTGAAACCGACATCGTTCAACAGCCCGAGCGAATTCCCTGCCGGTTGAATCAACCCGAACTTAAACGGATTGTTCAGGTTCACAAAAGGAGTTGCAAGGTCATTTGGATTGACCGTGATCACATTTGTGTACTGGTTGAATCCCGCACTGCCGTAAGGGACAACACCAGTGACCCCGGAGCGCGACTGCCCGTAGTAAAGGCCGTAGCCTCCGCGTACGACTGTGTTTGGAACGACCTGATAGGCGAAGCCGAAGCGCGGCTGGAAATTGCTCCAGTCGGTTACGTAGTTCGTGCGTT
>QHZR01000020.1 GCA_003224755.1 Acidobacteriota bacterium | reverse complement strand
AATCAAAAACCAAGGCATAGCCTCGTTCGAGAATCGATACAGGCGACAACGCCTGCAGTTGGAGTTGTAGTCGGCCCAGGCGAGATTTCTGAAAGACAAGTGCATTGCGCATTCCTGCAGCTAGATTCGCAGTTTGCGACGCCAGGTCCTTGCGGATTCCGGCCAGCACCCGGCGGGCGTCATAATGCCGCACCGCGGCCGAGGCGCGCTCCCATCGTCTGCGATGCTGCTCGATCAATCGGCGTTCAGTTTTTTCGAGGCGGAAGGTCAGGTCATCCAGTTTCTGCTGGCGCTGATTGATGCCGTCCATCATGCGTGCGAATGCACCGTGCTGGGCTGCTTGAATCAAGGCTTGCCGGGCCATCAGTAGGCGGTAACGCACAGCGCGCCCCAGTCGGAGGCCCAGGCCCTCGGCCTGTTCCTCGATTTCTTGACGTGAACGAATCACCAGTTCCGCTGCTGCCGAGGGAGTCGGGGCGCGCAAGTCCGCGACGAAATCAATAATCGTGACATCGGTTTCATGTCCGACAGCGGAGATAACCGGAATTTGCGATGCGGCAATACTGCGCGCCAAGCCCTCATGATTGAATGCTGCAAGATCTTCGGCTGATCCGCCACCACGGGTGACGATGATCACATCAACATTCTTCGCGCGATTGAAATACTTGATCCCGGCAGCGACCTCATTTGCTGCGCTCTCACCCTGTACCTGCGCAGGGAAAATGACAATGTTCGCCGAATGATGGCGGCGACGCAGAATGTTCAGAATATCTCGCAGAGCGGCGGCCTGCGGGGAAGTCACAATGCCAATACGGCGAGGCAATGGCGGAACTGGCTTCTTTTGAGCGGCATCGAACAGTCCTTCCGTCTCCAGCTTGGCCTTGAGCTGCTCGAAGGCGATTTGCAGCGCCCCGGCGCCCTTCGGCTCAAGATATTCGGCGGAGAGCTGCAAGTCGCCTTTGTCTTCATAGACGGTTACTCGCCCGCGCAGCACGATCTGCATCCCGTTCTCGGGGCGGAAGCGCAGCAACCGGGCCTGCGAACGGAACATGACGGCGCGAATCTGGGAGTCTCGATCTTTCAGTGTGAAATAAAGGTGTCCGGAGTCATGTGCTCGGAAATTTGAGATTTCGCCTTCCACCCAGATGTCGCTGTACTCGCGTTCCAGGTGTGTACGAGCGGCGGCAACCAGGTCGCGCACGGCCCAGATACGGCGGTCCGGCGCCCTGAAGGTGAACCCGAGTTGATCGGCAAAAGCCACTGCGAGGAGTTTACCGAAAATTCAGTTCGCCGCGGATTTAGGCGGATCTCGCGGATTTACCTGATTAAAGATTTTTCCGGAGTTGAGACTAGTGGCTAGAAGAGTTTTTATTTGAAAAGATTTTATCCGCGTTGATCTGCGAAATCCGCGGCCCGCTTGAATTCTGTTTTTAGGCGAGATGAACCGGCATTTGCAGGATTTTGCCGCGATTCTCCGGTTTATTGCAGTCAGCTTTATGATCTGACAGGATTTTGCCGACCATTCGCAGGGCTTCAACTTCTTCCTGTAGCTGCTGCAGCTCCTCTTCCTTGCGGCGAAGCACTTCGATGGGGTCCTTCACGGGTCTCCTCGTCGGCATTTGTAGAGACGTAGCTTCGCTACGTCTTAAAGACGTTGCAAGCAACGTCTCTACGGCGGCTGAGAAGGAATGTATAGTGGCGAGCGGGCCCCGGAAAACGGCACCAGAGTACAGTCCCAGAACCCCGAAGCTCAGTGACCCAGATGGTACGGATGCCCTTTCAGGATGGTGAACGCCCGATACATCTGCTCCAGCAAGACCACGCGAGCCAGTTCATGGGCCAAAGTCATTTTTCCCAGAGACAAAACCAGGTCGGCGTTGGCGCGCAAGTCCTCGCTGAAGCCGTCTGCCGGGCCGATGGCAAATGCCAACGGTGCCGAATTCCTGTCCTGGTGGTCGCGGAGGAAACCCGCCAACTCTTCCGACGAGAGCTGCTTGCCTCGCGAGTCGAGCAGCACGAGCCAGCGCCGTGTACTTCGGCCGTCACGGCCGCATAACTTCACCAGCGCGGCTTCGTCTTTGACCGCGATCCCCTCCACTTCGGAATATTGCTTCAGGCGCTTGAGGTATTCGTCGGTCAGAGAATGAATCGCGGGGTTCTTAGTTTTGCCGATCCATGCGATGGTGAGCTTCACTGGCTCAAGATTCTAACTGCAAGAGCTTTTAACCGCAGAGGGCGCAGAGATTGCGCGGAGATCGCAGAGAAGACCAATTTCAAACTTGGCCGCGGATTTACGCGGATTGTCGCCGGAGATTGGGAAATTCCGGAATGCCGGCACGACGCCTGTTCTGTGAAGTCTTGAAAGAGAAATTTGTTCTTCTCCGCGAACTCAGCGTAATCTCTGCGACCTCTGCGGTTAAAAGCTCTTGCTTTTACGCCCGTTTGCGTACGGCAGCTCTTGGCGCGGCGCGCTTTCGTGGCCTTGCAATCAGGTCCTTCGGCTCCAGCTTCCTTGCCGATTTCCAGAGCCGCTCCAGGTCGTAATATCGCCGCGCTGACTCCGAAAAGACGTGGACCACAAAATCCACATAGTCAATCAACACCCACTCGGCCTGCTTGTAGCCCTCGATGTTATTCGGGTACAGCCCGGCGCGCTTCAAGCGCAACTCGACTTCGTCGGAAATGGCCTGGACCTGTCGTGGATTGGTGCCGCTGGAGATCACGAAATAATCGGTGAAAGCCCCGGTTCCCTGCTCGAGTTCGAGCAGAGTCAGTTCTTCGGCTTTTTTTTCGAGGCAGGCAGAAATAGCTTCGGAGACTTGCTTTTTGAGATCAGTCTTCTTCATTCAGTGATGTGCTCATGGGGGTACGGGCGTCCTCGCCCGTACATGCGGGGGGAACGGTCGCTCTGGTCAAACGTACAATCCTTCCTTCTTTATGTATTCTTCCACACTTTCGGGAACAAATCTCTTGATAGGACGCTTGGCGCGAACTGCATTGCGGATTTCTGTAGCAGAAATCTTCTGATTTACGTTATCGAGCAGGTGCAGGGCGACTCCGGAGAGCACAAGATCGCCTGATGCAGGCTGCTTCGCGAAAGGTTTCGTGACCTCCGCCCGCGGCCGGAATTTTTCAGGCAGGGCGCCGGCGACATCTGCCAACGAAAAACCCGGGCGGCTGGCAATGATAAATTCGCATTCGGAAAACAGCGACTCGGGTTCTCGCCACTTGGCAATGTCTTTGAAAGCGTCAATTCCGATCAGAAAAAGCAGCCGGTCAATTTTCTTCAGTGACTGCTTCAGTTTTCTAATTGTGTCAATGCTGTAATTGGGCACAGATGCCACGCTTCCCTTTGCACTTTTTTTGTCGTGCAGAATGAATTCGCCTGGCGCTTCCAGCAAAGACGCGACAAACGACTTCTCAGCCTGGGTCGCAAGCGTCGTCATGGCATAACGATGGACGTACGAGGCCACCGGTTGCGCCGCCTTGTGCGGAGGCACATTGGTGGGAACGAAATACACGCGGCCCAACTCGCAACGTTCCTGCGCGGCAGCGGCGAGCGCGAGATGTCCTTTATGGATGGGATCAAAGGTGCCGCCAAATAGGCCGATGTTCATGAAAAACCGTCGTTGGTCGTTCGTCGTTGGTCGTCTGCCAAAACCATGCTTGCTTCCTCACAGCAGCGAAGACAGCCGGTCACGCGCTGACTTCCGTTGGTTGTGTTCGCCTGACTGCTTCCACCTTCTCTGCTATCGCGTATTTCAGCTTCTCCACACCCTCACCGGTCACGGCCGAAATCGGGAATAGCTCAAGGCTGTGCGATTTTGCGTACTTCTTCAGCTTGGCCAGCTTAGTCTTATTCGCGACGTCGCACTTTGATGCCGCCACAATCATGGGCTTGTTTTCGAGCCCGGCGCCGAAGCTTCCCAATTCGCCCATGATGACTTCAAAATCCATCACCGGATCAGGCCGCCCGCTGGCGTCGGAGACATCCACCAGGTGTACCAACAAGCGTGTGCGCTCGATGTGCCGCAGGAACTGCGTGCCCAAGCCGGCGCCTTCATGAGCGCCCTCGATCAATCCCGGAATGTCGGCAACAACAAAGCTCATCTCGTGTGGGGCATCGCCAACGGCAACCACTCCGAGATTCGGCTCGAGTGTCGTAAAAGGATAGTCCGCGATCTTGGGGCGCGCCGCCGAAATTCGCGAGATTAACGTGGACTTGCCGACATTGGGATATCCGACGATGCCGACATCCGCCAGCAGCTTAAGCTCCAGTCGCAGCGTGCGCTCCTCTCCGGGCTTGCCGTCTTCGTGCTCGCGGGGCGCCTGATGCGTGGAAGTCTTGAACTGGGCATTACCCCGGCCACCCCGTCCGCCGCGGGCAATCACGAGTCGGTCGTCGGCGTGAGAGAAGTCATGCACCTTCTCGCCGGAGTCGGCATCGTAAACGATGGTTCCAACGGGGACTTTGAGCAGAACGTCTTCGCCTTCGCGCCCGGTTTTATTCGAGCCTTCGCCGTGGCGTCCACGCTGAGCTTTGTATTCGGGATTGAAGCGGAAATGAACCAGCGTGTTGTGTCGCTCGCTCGATTCCATGATGACGTCGCCGCCCTTACCACCATCGCCGCCCGAGGGGCCTCCACGCGGAACAAACTTCTCCCGTCGGAAAGCGAGACAGCCGTTACCGCCGTCGCCGGCTTTCACGCGGATTGTGGCTTCATCGATGAACATCGTCGTTGGTTATTCGTGCCTTTCGATTTGCTCCGCCTGCTCAGGGCAGGCTAAGACTGGTCGTTCGCCAGAACCAAATCCCAAGATCAGGGCATCTGAGGTCGGCTGGCGCTCTTAGTTAGGTTCCTAATTGAGTATATCGGGAGGGATATATCACAGACGTGAGCTCTGATCCCTCATCGGCGGATTGTCTTTAGAATTGGGAGATGGAACAAAATCTGGAGCACACGATATCTCTGCTCGCTCGCACTCCGCCTGCGCTCGATGCGCTGCTGCGTGATCTGCCGGAAGCGTGGACGTTGCGCAATGAAGGCGAAAGCAGTTGGAGCGCTTACGAGGTCGTAGGCCATCTGATCCACGGCGAACGCACAGACTGGATGCCGCGAGCGAAAATGATTCTGCAATTTGGCGAGAGCCGGACGTTTGATCCGTTCGATCGCTGGGCGCAGGCACGTGAGAGTGAGGGTAAGTCGCTGGGCGGGCTGTTGGATGAATTTGCGCATTTGCGAGCGGAAAACCTGCACGAACTCCGTGGGTTGAATATGCGACCCGAGGACCTGGCGCGGCGTGGACGGCATCCGGCGCTCGGGGTGGTCACTCTGTCGGAGTTGCTGGCGACCTGGGCAGCGCATGACCTCACGCACCTGCACCAAATCTCACGGATTATGGCGCACCAGTACCGCGAGGCGGTTGGACCATGGGCAAAGTTTCTTGGGGTGATGCAGTGCGCGGGCCACAGTTCGGGTGGCTAGAAGCACCACGAGCAATAACACCTGCCGACGAACCAAGATTGATAGCTGTGGAGCGAGAGGCGTGGATTGGGTTGCGCTGGATCGCCCCGAGTCTTTGAAAATCAGGCAAAGTGGGGCGCAGTAGCCGAAACACCGAATCTTGAGGCGAATTCGTGAGTGGCCCGGTACAACCACAAACGCAGGCGGCGCAACGTAACAGTCTTGTTGTTCCAACTGCTTGGGGAGTGAGAAGAGTATGACGTTCGATCCAACCCGCCGAAACTTGGTCAGAAATTCGATAGCCTGGGGATCTGCCGCGGCGATCGCACTCCCGTTGATAGGACAGTCGTTCGCCGAAGAACCGAAGAAAGAAGAATCAAAGAAAACTGTAGACAAGGAACCCGAGGTCACCGCGACCGAGGACCTGATGCGCGAGCATGGGGTAATCCGGCGCGGGTTGTTGGTTTATTACGAGGTCATTTCCCAGTTACGTCAGCAGCCGTCAAAGGTGAATGCGGCAGCCCTGCAGCAAACCGCAAAACTTTTTCGGACGTTCGGTGAGGATTATCACGAGCGCATGCTGGAAGAGCAGCATATCTTTCCCATGGTTCGAAAGCACGGGCCGGAGTTCCAGAAGTATGTTGACACCCTGACCGAGCAGCACAATCGCGGGCGCGAGATCACGGACTATGTTCTTGCCGTAACGAAGGGAGGAAAGATTTCGTCGGTTAACGCCAAACCGATGGCGAGCGTTTTCGAATCGTTTGTGCTGATGTATGAGAACCACGCAGCACGCGAAGACACGATCGTGTTTCCCGCCTGGAAGAAGAACTTCTCCGACAAGCAGCTCGATGACATTTCAGACCAGTTCGAGGAGATCGAGCACAAAATGTTCGGCAAGGACGGATTCGACGACGCTGAGAAGAAAATCAGCAGCATCGAGATGGAGCTCGGCTTTGGCGATCTGGCCAAATTTACCGCACCTTCGCCCCCGAAGCTCTGAGATGCGGAACCAGGGAAGATAACGGTCTCGGGAACCAGCATAGTCATCGGTGGATCAAGAAGCACCGATTCGAGCACTTCTGGAAATGAAAGCCTCTGAAATCCTGAGATAGTGGGATTCTATCGTCATGTTGCACTTGTGTGGGGCAGAGCATTTGCTGGTCATGGAAGGATCACCGCCGCACCATCAATCGAATCATTCTTCACGGCCAGCAGAGCTTCATTTGCTTGTGCAAGCGGGAATAATGTCACCTTGGGTTTCAGTTTGATTTGGGCGGCGAGTTGCAGAAAGTCGCGTGCGTCAGCTCGGGTCATATTGGCGACGCTGCGAATCTGGCGTTCACCCCAGAGAAGGCGGTCGTAATCAAACTGCGGAATGCGGTCGAGATGTATGGCATTGACAGCCACAACGCCTCCTTTGCGTAGGCTGGAGAGGGCGGCGACAACGACGTCTCCGCTGGGAGCGAAAGTGACGGCGCGATCGAGTTCCACCGGTGGCTTCTCCCTTTCAGTCCCAACCCACGTTGCTCCGAGCGATTCGGCGAGCTTGCGATGGGATTCTCCGCGGGTTGAGACATAGACTTCGCAATCCCAACTTTTCAGAACATGGATTGTGAGATGAGCGGATGCGCCGAAGCCGAAGAGCCCGACGCGCTCTCCCTTTTCGACACCGGCCACACGTAACGCGCGGAAGCCGATGATGCCGGCACAGAGCAGCGGCGCGGCGTGGAGATCGTCGAGCTGCGGCGGAATCGGAAAACAAAAGTCGGCGCGGGCGAGTGCGTATTCCGCATAGCCTCCGTCCACGGAGTAGCCGGTGAAGGTGGGGAAGTCGCACAGGTTTTCCATATTGCGGCGGCAGTAAGTGCAGGTGCCGTCCGTCCCGCCGAGCCAGGAAACACCGACGCGGGAGCCGAGAGGTAGGTCTTTGGGCACAGTTTTATCAGTCGAGGGTGATCGTGTAGAGCTATGCTCGACGGGGCGGGCCTGGAGGGCCGCCCCCACATGGCCTGCGCCGGTATCAAAGTCTCCGGCGATGACTTCGCCGACAATTTGGTGGCCGGGGATAACGCGAGGATTGCACGCCGGCAGTTCGCCTTCTACGATGTGCAGATCGGTGCGGCAGACGCCGCAAGCGAGAACTCGCACCAAAACGTGTCCTGGCCTAGGAGATGGAGTCGGGACGTCTTCAATCTGCAGCGGAAATTGCGAGATCGGAGAAGGTGTGGTGAGGACAGCGGCCTTCATGGATTAATTTTATGCGCTTGGCCGCGCCACGACTGCGCGCATCATTGGATGTGACATCGGATGTGACACCGAATGAGCCTATTTCAAGCCATTCCGGGCGGAGAAAATCAGGCGGACAAGACGCGGCCGCTGGCCGACCGCATGCGTCCGCGCACGCTCGATGAATTCGTTGGGCAGGAGCATCTGATTGGCCCGGGAAAGCCACTGCGCGCGCAAATTGAGCGCGACGATCTCGGGTCACTGATCTTCTGGGGCCCGCCTGGCACTGGCAAGACGACGCTAGCGCAGATTATTGCGCGAATGACTCGCGCGGAGTTTATTGAGTTCAGCGCAGTCCTCTCCGGAATAAAAGAAATCAAGCAGGTCATGGCTGAGGCCGAACGGGCGCGCCAATACGGCACACGGACCATCGTCTTTGTTGATGAGATTCATCGCTTCAATAAGGCCCAGCAAGATGCTTTCCTGCCTCACGTCGAGAAAGGCAATATTCGGCTGATCGGCGCCACCACCGAGAATCCTTCGTTTGAGATCATTTCGGCTCTGCTTTCGCGCAGCCGCGTTTATGTGCTCAGGCCACTCACAGAGGAGCAGGTAGTGGTTTTGCTCCGCCGAGCACTTTCCGACAGCGAACGGGGCCTGGGTGCGATGAAGCTGTCCGCAAGCAATGAGGTACTGAAGCAGATCGCGGCCTATTCGAGCGGAGATGCGCGGAGCGCATATAACGTGCTCGAAGTGGCGGCGGCGCTGGCTACATCTGGTCGCGATTCCCACTCTACGAACACCGCGAAAAGTGGCGCAGCCGCGACAGAAAAGATTTCAGAAAATGAGATTACGACTGGGATCGTGCAGGATGCGCTTCAGAAGCGCATTTTGCTCTACGACAAAACAGGCGAAGAGCATTACAACCTGATCTCCGCGCTGCATAAGTCCGTTCGCAACAGCGATGCCGATGCGGCGTTGTACTGGCTGGGCCGGATGTTGGAAGCGGGCGAGGATCCGCTTTATGTGGCTCGGCGAGTGGTGCGCATGGCGGTTGAGGACATTGGTCTCGCGGAGCCGAACGCGCTTTCGTTGTGCATGGCGGCGCGCGATGCGGTGGATTTCATCGGAATGCCGGAAGGCAATCTGGCGCTCGCGCAAGCAGTGGTATATCTCGCCGTCGCGCCGAAATCGAATGCGCTCTACACGGCGTACGGCGAAGTGCAGTCGGACGTGGAGCGAACAGCCGCCGAGCCCGTGCCATTGCATCTGCGAAACGCGCCCACGGGCTTGATGAAGCATCTTGGATACGGGCAGGGATATCAGTATGCTCACAATCTCGAAAGCAAAGTCGCCGACATGCAGTGCCTGCCCGACAATCTGAAGGACCGCACTTACTATCAACCGACCAATGAAGGCGTAGAGAAGCGGATTCGCGAACGGCTGGAAGAGATAAAGAACCGGCGTGTGCGAGCTCCGAAGCCCGATTCCACCGTACCGAAAACAGAGTCCTAGCAGAGAACTTAGTCATCCAATCCACTACGAGGTTGCCATGGCTACCAGTTCCACGACAATCATCCCCGATCACTCTGCAGTTCGAGATCTTCATGTCGAGCAGATCGAGGACCTGATCAAGCTGCAGAAGGCCGCGCAGAAGATCAGCTCTATCCTTAATCTCGATGAACTGATCGACAAGATCGTCAATGAAGTTGCGCAATCGTTTGGTTGTCTCGAAGCCACAGTTTATTTGTATGACGAAACGAATGAGGAACTGGTGCTCACGGGAGTTTGCGGCTGCACGGTGCATGGCAAAGGCAGCCGCAAGAAAGTTAAAGAGGGGATGACCGGGCATGTAGCTGTTACTGGCAAAATGCACTATGCGCCTGACGTTCGCGTCGATCCTTACTACATTGCCTGCGAACCCTCCACACTCTCAGAAGTCGCGATTCCTTTGCACGTCGAGGGAAAACTCGTAGGTGTGTTTTCTACCGCACACCATGAGCTTGACGCATTTCCTCCCGCGCAGCTTAGGCTGCTGCAAGCGCTTTGCAAACACATTGCGGTGGCCATTCATAACGCACGCCGGTACGGACAAGAGAGGCAAGAGCGAGAGCGGATGAGCCGGGAGGCGCAGGAAGCGCGGGCCATTCAACAGGCGCTGCTTCCGAAAGTTTCTCCATATGTTCCGGGATTCGCCATCTCGGGACTCTCAATTCCGGCGGGTGAAGTAGGAGGCGATTGGTACGACTTCATTCCTTTTGCTGATGGCTGCTGGGGATTGGTCCTGGCGGACGTTTCAGGTAAAGGGACCGCGGCGGCTTTGCTGATGTCGGCTACGCGTGGAATGCTGCGTTCGCTCGCAGTCACATGCGGCTCGCCGGCGGAAGTTCTTAACAAGTTGAATCGTCTGATGGTCGAAGACTTTCCTCCCGGCAGATTCGTGACGCTAATTTACGCGGTGCTCGACCCGGGCAACCGCACATTGAGGTTTGCCAGTGCGGGACACCTTCCTCCGCTGCTGGTGGACGATGCGGGCTCAAGATTTCTTCCCAGCGAACAAGGGACTCCCCTGGGCCTGGTTGCAGGCGAGTTCTCTGCGACGACGGTTGAACTACGAGAGGGATCGCGGCTTCTTTTTTACAGCGATGGCATCACGGAAGCCGCCGCTTGGGGAGATCAGGAATATGGTCCGCGCCGACTGCAAAGTCATTTGCTCAACTCTGATGCCACGACAGAAAGCATCCTGGCTGATGTTCGCGTTCACGTGAACGGCGCCGGACTCCAGGACGACGCGACCGTGATTCTGGTGAGAGCGTAAAACACGATTTCACCACGGAGACACGGAGGCACTGAGAAATCAAGAACACGTTTCTTTATCTTGGCTTTTCTTTGTGGTTCGTGTCTCGTCGTGAGATGTTTTTAAGGTAAAAAGGCCTTAACGAAACCGGGCCTGGTGCTCTTTCAGAATGCAGAGGTTCATGGCAATGAACATCCCGGCTTTGCCTGCCTTTTCGGCGGCGGCTTGGTTGATGACTTGTTCCTGCATCCACACCGCGGGAATTTTTAGCTCGATTGCTTGATCCACAATTGGTCCCACGAATTCTGAGCGGCGAAAAATGTTCACAAGATCAATCTTCACTGGAACTTCAAGTAACGATGCGAACGATTTTTCTCCCAAGGCTTCAGTAATCGTCGGATTCACGGGGATGATCTTGTATCCCTGCCCCTGCATGTAGGCGGAGACCCCATGGCTGGGGCGCAACGGACTATCTGATAGTCCGACGACGGCAATGGTCTTGGCACGCAGCAGCAACTCGCGAATGGGATCTAATTTCGGAAGCGCAGTCACCGCTGGTATTTTAGCGCAGCGGGCGCGTTGCTATTTTTTGGTAGCAGCTTCAGACTTCTGCTTGAACATTCTCAGCGCCAGCTTGCGGACGGTTTCAGATACTTCTTTATTTCCGGAAAGATTGCGGAGGTCCTGAATCAATAGGTTCTTCATAAGGCCGAGGCCGATATCGAGAGGCGTGCGCGGATTGAATACCAGATTTCTCACCACCGCGTAATTCTTGATGAAGCGGCGTTTCAGCGGAATTGCACGCAGCAGTGCTTCCAGCACGTTCCTTTGGCTGGCGAATTTTTCGACCTCGCCATCGCTGATCTTTGGGGAATCGAGGACGGCCAAGGCGACGATCTTGGTGCCGTCGCGAACCAGGATGGCACGCTCCTCTTTCGTGCCCTTCATCGCTAAGTGGATTCGTCCCTTAATGTCGAGCTTACTGATCTTTTGCAGGACGCTTCCCCGTTTTTCGTCTTCAGGATTGACCAATCTCTTGGGCAACGCGGGCTTGGGCGCGGGTGCAGCACTTGGGGTCAATGCAGGAGCCTGGCTGGCCGACGCTGCAGCAGCGGCCACTTTGGTTTGTACATCGGCTTTGTCATGAAATCCGTCGTGGATGCCACCGATCGGCTGGAAGGGCTTCTCGCCTTCAGCTGCGATTTCGGCCGCGTGTTCAACGTAGAATGCGACAAGAGCGGCGTCGGGGTCGGAGGCGCATGCGCTTACTGGAGCAACGGGCGCGTGCGGTTCCGGTGGGACGGTTGACTCGGGCGAATGCGTCTCCGATACGACCACGGGTTCCTCAACAACGGGCGGAGCCGGAGCCGGAATTTCCGCTGGCTTTCCCGTGATGAGCTCGCGCACTCTTGCGGCCTGCACTCCCGAGAGGTCTTTGTTGGAACTCAAGTCGTTTTGAATCTGCCGCGACTTGCGGACCCGCGGACTGACGATCATCGCCTCAATCCACTCGCTTTTCAGCGTGGTTGCGAGTTCGGCAATCTTCGTCAGCGGCACAGATTCGTTTTCGAGCAATAGAGGAAAAAGCGCCGACCGCAGATTTCTGGGATCTAGCCAATAGTCGAGGACCTCTCTTGGCGTGGAGGAATCGGCAACGATGGCTCTGGCTGAGGCCTCATCCCATGCAGCGAGCGTGAATCGCGCGTTTGCGCCGAAAATCTTATTGTGCTCGGCCATGCAGACCAGAATTTCGACCATCTCCGCGGCCGGAAGGCGAAGGGCGCCCTTTGAAGCCGACATCATCTGATGTGACGACAAGGCATTGGCGCGGATGAGGTCCAGCATTCGGGACATGGCGAGATAGATTTCTGTACGGTACAGAATCTCGCACCACAGCCTGAGTTTCCAGAGTTTTCAGCGGGAGTAACGTTACCGAAGATATGTTGGTCGTATGTTGGTCAGAGAACGGCTCTGACCTCGAATGGTTTTGTATCTCACCGCAGAACGACGACTTCGTTAAGAACCGTCCAATTTGCGTGGGCTTCTCAAAGCTCCGTCAGGAGCGAGACTCGGACCCAGCGCGTAAGCGCTGGGTCCGTGAACGGTAGACCAGGAGCCCGGGACGGGCGGCACTAACCGAAGATAAATTTGCTGTCGAAAGCAAGCCCGGATTTCCTCAGGAGAGCCAGAAACTCTTCCTCAAAAGTGCGCTTTGCATGATGCGCTGCTTGATTTCGAATGTATGCCTTCACGACGGGTACTTGCGATGCGCTTACTCTGAAGGCTCCAAAGCCTTCCTGCCAGCCGAACCGCCGATCCTCTTCTCTCATCCAACGCGATGAATTTGCTTTCAGATCGCGAACAACTTCGGAGAGAGTCTTTGCCGCGGGCAATGCTAAAAGGATGTGAACATGATTGGAAATACCCCCAATGGCTAAGATCTCAACCTTCAACTTCTTGGCGATGCCGAACAAATACGTGTAAAGATGTTCTTGTCGCTGATCCGAAATTAAGTTGACGCGACCCTCGGTGCTGAAAACGTAATGGACCAGATTGCTCGAATATGAATGTGCCATGTGCCGTCCCTGGCCGGACTCTCCGGGTTACATCGCGACCCAGCGCTTACGCGCTGGGCTAACGAATGTCGCCCCTTCGGGGCGTAGGGAATAATGTTGCCCGCCGGAGCGTAAGAAATAATCTTGCCCTCGGAGCATACGTAATAATGAACCATTAGAGTCGAGAACTCAGTGACATGCTTCACACCAGAAATGTGCATACGTCACAAATTGCTCTAGGGAGCACGTTCATCGTGGTTTCGTCGGGAACAGAATTGCTTAAGCAGCGAGTGAGAACTGAGGATCTGCGTGTTAGCAACGAGTTGTGGCGAAGACTAGCGAGTTTCGATGACTTGTTGTTACGCCGTACTCCCGCCGTCGCGGCGCATGCGGAGGTAGGCGCGGATAAAGGGCTGCAGATCGCCGTCAATCACCCGGTCCACATCGCCGACTTCAGTCTTGGTGCGGTGATCTTTAATGAGCCGATAGGGTTGCAAGACGTAGGAGCGGATCTGTGAGCCAAAATCTATGTCGAGTTTGGAGTCCTCGATTTTTCTGGTGGCTTCGCGCTTCTTCTCCATTTCGAATTCGTATAACTTCGATCGCAGCATGCTCATGGCGCGATCTTTATTTTTGTGCTGCGAGCGTTCGTTCTGGCAAGCGGCGACAAGTCCGGTCGGAAGATGCGTAATGCGGACGGCAGAATCGGTGGTGTTCACATGCTGTCCACCTTTGCCGCTGGAACGGTAGGTATCAATTCGGAGATCTTCCGGCTTGATAATGACTTCGATGGATTCGTCAATCTCAGGCGAAACATAAACGCTGGCGAACGAAGTGTGGCGACGCTTGGCCTGATCAAAAGGTGAAATTCGCACGAGCCGATGCACGCCGATTTCGCTAGTCAAAAGGCCGTACGCATATTCGCCGTTCACGCCGAATGTGGCCGACTTTATCCCCGCTTCTTCGCCCGGCTGATAGTCATAGAGCACGGTCTGAAAGCCCTGGCGCTCAGCCCAGCGCAGATACATGCGCATGAGCATCTCGGCCCAATCCTGAGACTCAGTGCCGCCAGCGCCAGGATGAATGGTCACGATGGCATTACGCGGATCGTTATCGCCGGAGAGCAAGGTCTCGGTCTCGAGCTGATCAACCTTGGCGCGTAGAGAATCAATTTCGCGACGAAGATCAGCTTCAACATTCTCGCCTTCTTTCGCGAGATCAAAATAGGCGGTGATGTCTTCCGTGCGCCGAATGAGATCAGCCTCGTTCGAGAGCAGGCCCTCGAGGCGTTTTTTCTCACGCATGACCTGTTGAGATCTCTGCGGATTCGACCACAGGTTCGGGTCTGCGGCATGCTTGTCTATTTCGGCGAGTTGCGGACGGAGCTTGCCCGCGTCAAAGGTACTCCCGGAGTTCGCGGACCTTTTGCTGCAAAGCTGTATATTCCTGCTCGAGTTCCTGAATCATTCTGTGGGTCTGCCTTTTGCGGGAGTCAAGGAAGCAACGATCGCCCCTATAGAAATTATCGCACACGCATACGCCAGCCAGTCACCGTGCCGGCTGTAAAACGTGGTGCTGCCTTCGAGTGCATACGACGCGACCAGTGCAGTGCGAGTCTTGCGCGGCACTGTCTGCACAACTCGACCATAGGGATCAATCGCAGCTGTGACGCCGGTGTTGGTATCGCGCAGGAGCCAGCGGCCATTTTCCACGGCGCGCATTCGTGCCTGCTGCAGGTGTTGCGCATAGGCGCCGCTGTCGCCGTACCAACCGTCGTTCGAAATATTTATGAATACTTGCGCGCCTTGCGTTGCAAAACGACGAACATCGTCCGGGAAAACCGATTCGTAGCAGATGAAGATCCCAAGGTTCTCATCGCCGGCCTGCAAGGGATCACGCGAGCTACCGCGAGAAAAATCGCCGACCTCTTTGGTTAATCCACCGGCAAAACCGAGCAAGCTCTTGAAGGGAACATATTCGCCGAACGGAACCAGATGGATCTTGTCATAACGACCGTCCCAGCCGCCATCGGCGCCGACCAGCGCCGCAGAGTTGAAAATATGAGTTGGCCGCTGAGACATTTCCGCGTTCTGGATCCCCATGCTTCCGGTCACCACCGATGCATGGGTCGTCATTGCGAGTTCGCTTATCGCGTTGCGGAACAGCGGATCACCGGTGTAAAACGGCGCCGGAGATTCCGGCCATACGATCAGATTCACCGGCTTTCCGGCCACAGCAGTCAGCGTAGTCCGGCCAAGATCCGTGAGGGTGTCATCGAAATACTGCCGCGTCCAATCGGCTCCTTCGAGCACCGGCACGTTTTCCTGCACAAGAACAGCGGTGTGGTCCGTGGCAAGCTTTGGTGCCGGCACAAGCCGTGCAGCTTGAAGCAAGCAGGCGGCAATGATTGAGACCAATAAAAGATTGCGTCGCCGGTTTCGCGGGACCACGAACGCGGCCGCAACTGCCGTATTCACGACAATGATCTCGAAAGAAATTCCATAAACGCCGGTGTAGGTGGCAAGACGCGCGAGCGGGATATTACCCACCTGCGCCGTTCCCAGCAACTCCCAGGGAAATCCGGTGATGCGGGTGCGCGCAAGCTCGACCGCAACCCAAAGGAACGGAGCCAGCAGGAGAGCCATTCGCTGGGATTTTTTCGCCAGCAGACTGATGACCAGCCCGAAGGCACCGTGATACAGGCCCAGATAAAGGCAGAACAGAATCAGCAGACCAGTGGCGCCTAGAGTACCGATGCCGCCGTATTGCTTCATGGTATTGAACACCCAATAGCAGGTCCCGCCGTACCAGAGAATTCCGCATGCGTAGCCGAGCAGAAAGCCTTGCGCGGGACCCGCCGGAAGAAGCTTTTCTGCGCCTTGGAGCTGGAGCGCGTGCGGTCGGCGGGCGCGCAGAATCGCAACGAGTAATGGGGCAACCGCGAACCAGCTCAAGATGTACACGTCCGCGAGAGGGAAGATTACGATCTGCAGTATGGCGGAGAGGATCGCCAGCAGCCATGCGCGTCGTTTGATACCGAGCATTGAGGGAAAGAATATCAGGGCACGCTCTCGCGTTGGGGCTCTGTAAATCCTCTATCGTGATGTCATCCCGAACCTGCCCTCCGAAGGAAAGCGGGAGAGGGACCTAACGTCAGCTTGGGACAGGGATGCAGTCTGGCTGCGCTGGCTCATGCGCATGCAGCGTGTCAGATCCTCTTTACGTTCGGGATAGATCCATGCGGCATCGTAAGGTCCCTCTCTCGCCCGCCTCAGCGTGCGAGTTCGGGATGACAATCATATGAGGAGAATTGAGAGCTTAATCTTTTCGTGCCAGCTTCGCCAATGCCGCGAGGCTCTTCAAATACTCACGCAACGGTTTCGCCGGTGTTCCCCAGAATGCCACGCCCTTCCCCCGAAGTATCTTCTTGGGGAGCACGCCAGCTTGGCCTCCGAGCATCACGCCTTCCCCGATGTATGCATGCTCGCCCATGCCCACCTGGCCACCGATAACGACGTTGTTCTCGATTACGATGCTGCCGGAAAATCCTGCCTGGGCCGCAATGATGACGTTCTCGCCGATCCGGCAGTTGTGGCCGATGTGAACGAGATTGTCTATCTTTGTGCCGCGGCCAATACGAGTAGTCTCAAGCGCGCCGCGGTCTATGGTTGTGTTGGCCCCGATTTCGACGTCGTCTTCGATTACCAGCTCTCCGATTTGGGGGAACTTTTTGTGCCGTCCAGTAGCGGGATCGCGGACGTATCCGAAGCCGTCGCTGCCGAGAACCGCGCCGGCGTGGACGATCACGCGATTGCCAACGCGAGTGCCGGGATAAATCGTGACATTGGGATGAATTGCGCAGTCATCGCCGATTGTGGCAGCCTTGCCGATGACGCATCCGGCGCCGATCCAGGTGCGGCCGCCGACAACAGCGTCTTCGTGCACGATCGCGCGAGCGTCAACTGCGACGCCTTCGCCTAGATCGGCGGATGCATGTACCACCGCGGCTGGGTGGATTCCAGCGGCAGGCCTGCCATGTTTGTGCAGCAGCTTCGCCGCGCGGGCGAATGCGAGCCGAGGATTTGCCGCGATCAGCAGCGGCTTTAACGACTCCACGTTTTCTGCGAATATTCCAGCCACCACGGCAGCGGCTTTCGACTCAAGCGCTGATGCCAAATGCTTTTCGTCCTCAACAAACACCAGATCGCTGCCTTTGGCCGAGGCAATACTTGCGACACCGGCAACCTCGAGTCGTTCGTCGCCGATGACGCGCGCCCCAACCACGCCGGCAATCTCGCTCAGTCGCCGCTGCATGGCACTTGTTTTATACGTTTGCGAAGGGAAAGGGAAGCCGGGTTCTGCTGTGAACACGTGGGACAGACGGCTCGCCTGTCCTGTCTCGGCGAACGCTAGCTCCACGACGGAGGTGCTTTCGTGTTGGACAGGCGAGCCGCCTGTCCCACGTGTTTCAAGTGTTGGCCCATCTCTCGGAGACCAGAAAAATCGGTTCTAGTTGCTCGACTCACCTACAATGATCGTGTGGAGAAGAAAATTTTCTGGATTGTGTTCATCCTGCTTGGACTGGTCGCAGATTTCGTGCTGCCGCTCTGGTGGGGGCTGGTCGCGACCCTTCCGATCGCGGTGGTGAGCTGGTGGGTCGCGTACCGAAGTGAGTGGTTCTGAAACTCTCATTCGATTCCGCCAGACCAAGAATCCTTAAATCTACAATCAGAAATCAGCAATCTGAAACCAAAAACCAGACATCTGCCATCTATCTACCATGCGAGCCTCCACTCAACCTTCCAAAGCTGACGCGTTTCGCGCAATGCATCACGGCCAAAAGATTCTGGTTTTGTCGAATGCGTGGGACGTAGCCAGCGCGCGCATATTGGAGGAGGCCGGAGCCGCGGCTATTGCTACGACCAGCGCAGGCGTTGCGTTTACCCTCGGTTATCCCGACGGACAGAAAATTTCGCGCGAAGAGATGATCGGAGCAGTGGCGCGAATCGCCGCCAAAGTGAAGGTCCCGGTAACCGCGGACGTCGAATCCGGATATGGTGATCGGGCGGAGGACGCGGCGCAAACGGCAAAGGCTGTGATTGAAGCAGGCGCGGTCGGCTTGAATTTGGAAGATGTAGCGGGCGGCCCTCAGAAGCAGCTGGTTGATCTATCACGCCAACTCGAAAAAATTAAGGCTGTGCGGGAGACGGCGCGAACTCTGGGTGTGCCATTGGTCCTGAACGCTCGGACAGACGTGTACTTACTCGAAGTCGGCAAACCTGAGTGCCGCTACGATGAGGCGATCCGCCGGCTGGCGGCGTTTCGGGATGCCGACGCCGACTGCCTGTTTGTACCAGGGCTTCGCGATCTTGAGACTATTGCCCGCCTGGTTCGAGAGCTTGGGCATCCGGTGAATATTCTGGCTGGGCCGGGATCGCCTTCCATACCGGAGTTGCAGAAGATAGGTGTGGCGCGCGCCAGCCTGGGATCATCGGCAATGCGAGCGACGCTTGGGCTCGCACGCAGGATTGCACAGGAAGTGCTGACCACCGGCACTTATAAAAGTCTGGAAGGTGCGCCTTCGCATACGGACGTAAATCGGATGATGTCACGGTAGAGCCTTTAACCGCAAAGTCGCAAAGAAAATCCGCAAAGGTTGCGGAGAAAGCCAGCGAGATTCCAGTATCAGGGCTCGCAAGAATGCCCGACCCTTCGACTTCGCTCAAGGGCAAGCTCCACTTGGGGACGGATGTACCATTAATCCGTGCACAAGCTGGCGCAAACGGCGCTCACATACATCCGCAAGCATGACCTGCTGCGGGCAGGAGACCGCCTTGGCATTGCCGTTTCGGGCGGAGCGGATTCCGTGGCGTTGCTGCGCCTGATGTTGGAACTGTGGCAGGAAATCGGGCTCGTCCTTTCCATTGTTCACCTCAATCACCAGTTAAGAGGCGCGCACTCGGATGGGGATGAGGCGTTCATCCGCGAGCTGGCCCAAAAACATGGACTGGCGCTGATTTCCGAACGTCGCGACGTAAAGACGTACGCGGCGCAAAAAAAGGTTGGTATCGAGGCCGCCGCACGGGAACTGAGGTACGAACTGTTCGAAAGGCTTTTGGGAATCGGAACACGCGACAGGATTGCAACCGCCCACACGCTTGACGATCAGGCTGAAACGCTGCTGCTGAAACTCGCGCGAGGCGCGGGGACACGCGGGTTGGCGGGAATTTATCCCAAACTAGCTGTCAGCTCTCAGCTCTCAGCTCTCAGCAAACCCGGAACGAAGCGTCCGGGGGGCATGGCGATTGTCAGGCCACTATTGGCGACGCGCAGAGAAGATCTCCGGAGGTACCTGACCGAGATCGGCCAAACTTGGCGCGAGGACTCCAGTAATCGCGATTTGCGACATACGCGCAACCGGATTCGGCACGGCATTCTGCCGCGGTTTGAGCGGCACGTGAATCCGTCGGTCCAAAATGCGCTTGCCGACACTGCGGAAATTGCCCGAGGAGAGGAAGAATATTGGGCGGAGAAAGTCGCCCGGTTGCTGCCTCAGGTCTGGCAAAGCAAGGGTACCCTCAACTATGCGCAACTTGAAACTCTCCCGTTGGCCCTTCGGCGGAGACTGGTGCGCGTGGCTGCGGAATCCCTGGGCTTGGCGATGGAATTCCGGCATATCGAAGAGGTCCTCACGTTGAAGCCAGAAAGTGGTGCATCGTTGCCGCAAGGCTGGTTGGCGACCCGCAACGGCGATGTGATCAGATTCCACGAACTCGACGAGAAGGTATCCGACTATCAATATGTGCTTTCGGTGCCGGGCAAAGCTGCGGTTCCGGAGTCGCGACTGAACGTCGAGGCCGTTCTGGTCAACAGTTCCGCCGATTCCGAAGATCTGCTGGAATCCAGTTTCGCGCAGCGTGAACTCGTGGTGCGGAACTGGCGGCCCGGAGAGCGGTTCTGGCCGGCGCACACCAAAGAGCTCAAAAAAATCAAGGAATTGTTGCAGGACAGGCATATCACCGGCGAGGAAAAGAGAGGCTGGCCGGTGATCGCAAGCGGGGACGAAGTGGTATGGATGCGCGGTTTCGGTGTCCGGCGCGATTTTCGCGCGAAAAACGGCGGGGGAGTGCTGATTCGTGAGTTTCCGATAAATGGGGAATGACATCCTGCTCGCGCACGGACGACCGGCGGTTTGTCCTGAGGCGCACAATCTGTGCAGTATGCGTCGAAACAACTAGACTGAATCACAGAGTTGCCATGTCTGAGACTCCAATGCCAGCCTCGTCAGGGTGGCGCTTCCAAACGGCGATGATCCTCGCCGTGGCAGCGGATGCCCTACAGGTTTTTGTCTTGCCGTTGTTCGCTGAAGGCGCATTGTCACCGGTTGACGATTTGCTTGATCTGGGAGTCGCAGCCGTATTGGTGCGCTTGCTGGGCTGGCACTGGGAGTTCTTGCCGGCATTCGCTGCCGAACTTGTGCCGGGTCTTGATTTGGTTCCGTTTTGGACGTTTGCAGTTGCGAATGTGTATCGCAAGTGGAAGCAAATGGCAATCAGCGAAGAAGAAACTCGCCATCAGGGTCGGGTGGTTGAAGGCGAGTACAAATCTTCCTAGCACTCTAGGTAGTGCTCACCGTCGTGAAAACGCAATGAGGGATGTCGATTGCTGCTACTCAGATGCCTGCATACCATGCATAGCCGCTATTCGGGGACTTGGGATCAAGAGCCGAGACAAAGCCTTTGAGTGAGTCAGTGACCATGAGCCGGTTTACAAATTTGACGCTCTTGTAGCCAAGTTGGCGGGGCACGCGTAAGCGCAGTGGGCCTCCAAACGCGACTGGGAGATCTCCGTCGTTCATACCCCAGGCCAGCAGAGTCTGGGGATGCTGAACATCAGCCATGTCGATGCTCTCCCACCAGTCCGGGTCGATGGAGAAGTACACGAGATACCGCGCCTTAGGCAGGATCCCGGAAGCTTTCAAGACGTCAAACAGAGGTGTTCCGGTCCACTCGGCGACATAGGACCATCCCTCCTCGCATACTACTTCGGTGATCTGGCTGCGGAGGGGAAAGCTCCGGAGATCGGCGAGGGAATACGATGCCGGTCGCGCCACCATTCCCTCAACCGAGAGTCGCCAGTCCGCAAAAGCGCCGGCCTGGAGACGTTTGAAGGCATCATTCAAAGGAGGCATGTCGTTGGCGAAAGGAACCTTTGAAATCATGCTGCGAGGAAACTCGCGAGCTAGCGAGTGTCTGGCAAAGAGTCGCTGGGCGGCGTAGGTCAGCGTTTCGCCCGGTCCATAGATTCCGCCACTATCGGGTGGGACGAGCCCATAGCGCTTCGCCAAATTGGCGGCGACGCCCAGGCCGGAGACGCCTGCAGTTGCGGCGAGCCCAGCAGTCACAAACTGGCGACGTGACATTTTGCTCATGTGCGCTCCTCTATATGTTCTATTGTTCGCTGCTGGGGCGCGGCGGGGACACCGGTGATCATCTCTCGCATGCGACTTGCGAATCCGGTGAGAACAACCATGGCGATGTGGACAAGCAAAAAGAGCACTAAAAATGTAGAAACGAAGAAATGAATAGTGCGCGCGGATTGCCGTCCCCCGAGGCAGTTGACCGCCCAGGGCACAGCGGCATTGAATCCCGGCGACATCGCGAGACCAGTCCAGATCACCAGCGGAACCATTCCAAAGATGACCAGCAAGTAAGTGACGCGCTGGAGCACGTTGTACGTGCGGGAATCAGCTTCGTCCGGCGACGTCAGGCGAAGGTGTTTCGCGATCACGTCGCGAAATGCGTGCCATGTCCTGTGTTGTGGTGCTGGAAACAAGTTTTTCCGGAAGTGGCGCGTCCACAAACCGGAGATGACGTAAACAAGGCCGGTCAGCACTAAGGCCCATGCCGCCTCAAAGTGGAGATACCGGCTCCAGCCATTTTGGTCCGGCAGCACATATCCGTAGCCACTCGGGACCGTTGCTCGCGAAGAAGGGATCGGAATCGTGAACAGCGGAGGAGTCCGCGAGTTGCCCACTTCGCCCCAATAGAAGCGCGGATGAGAGATCAAGATCTCAACGCCGCTGACCAGCAGAGCAAGGAAAGAAAGTACGGTGATCCAGTGCGTCACTCGGACGAGCAGAGTATGCCGGGGAGGTCCCTCATTCCGGAGCAAGGGAGCGTGAGCCACCGGGGAAGGATAGCACGAGCAAAAACCGGCTTTAAGCTGCTTCGCACCTCCGTTGAAAGGGCCGTCGTCGCTCCGGCAATTCTCGATTGGCGTAACGTCGGTATCAGTTCATTGACGGGTCTGCGGTGTTTCAATTTTGAGCATTCCAATTCGTGTTCCAGTCAATCCGCTGAGGCCCTCCAGGGATAGGTCTCGAAACGAGCGCCGGCTTCCTTTCTGCTCCGCGTGACCTAAGTTATTTCAGCGAATTCCCGATTTTTTCATGGAGAGGGGTAGAATAGGGCAGCGGGCATTTTGTCAATCGAAATTCCGCTACGAGCATCTAATTTGATGAGAGAGTAAGTCCTCCTCCGCCGCTCCCGCCCGACGCAACACTTCTGGCGTGATGGGTGTACAGGCTGGGCGGCTGTTCTCAGGAGTTTTTAAGTGAATTCAACGGTTAAAACGATCATTTTTTGGGTGGTAATTTTGTTTGCCGCAGTGGCGTTGTGGCAAGTGGTGAAGAACGCGAACTCGGCGCAGAAGGTGCAGGAGGTCAACCTTTCGCAGTTCATGGCGGATGTTGATCAGGGAGCGGTCAAAGAGATCAATGTCACCGGCATGGAGGTGAAGGGAAAGAAGGCCGACGGCACACCCTTTCACACCACGGCACCCACAAACTACTTCACTCCAGAAATGATCAAGGCGCTCAGGGACAAAAACGTCAGCGCGAGTTTTCAGGATGTGAGCGGCAGCAGTTGGGGATGGCTGATCAACCTGTTTGCCCCATTGGCTCTGCTTGCGGCCCTTTGGTATTTCATGATCCGCCAGATGCAAACCGGCGGAAACAAGGCGCTCTCGTTCGGCAAAAGCCGGGCGCGGCTGCTCTCCATGCAGCAAAAGAAGGTGACGTTTAAAGACGTCGCCGGCGTAGATGAAGCCAAGGAAGAGCTTAAGGAAATCATCGAATTCCTGCGCGAAGCGCAGAAATTCCAGAAACTCGGCGGACGCATTCCCAAGGGTGTGCTGCTGGTCGGGCCTCCCGGAACTGGCAAGACACTGCTGGCTCGGGCGGTTGCGGGCGAGGCTAACGTTCCGTTCTTCTCGATTTCTGGCTCCGACTTCGTGGAGATGTTTGTTGGGGTAGGCGCTTCGCGGGTCCGCGACCTGTTTGAGCAAGGCAAGAAGAATGCGCCGTGCATTATTTTCATTGACGAAATTGACGCCGTGGGACGGCATCGTGGCGCAGGTCTTGGCGGCGGACACGACGAGCGCGAGCAGACGCTGAACCAATTGCTGGTCGAGATGGATGGCTTCGAGTCGAACGAAGGCGTCATCCTGATGGCAGCAACGAACCGCCCGGATGTGCTTGATCCGGCGCTGCTGCGACCGGGTCGCTTTGATAGGCGGGTGGTCGTAAATCGTCCTGACGTACGGGGCCGCGAAGAAATTCTGCGGGTGCACACGCGCAAGATTCCTCTCGCCGATGATGTTGACCTTTTCGTGCTTGGACGCGGTACGCCTGGGTTCTCCGGTGCCGACTTGGCCAACATGGTTAACGAAGCGGCTTTGGCCGCGGCGCGCCAGAACCGTAAGGCCGTGCTGCAGTATGATTTTGAGCTCGCCAAAGACAAAGTACTGATGGGAGTTGAACGGAAATCGCTGCTGCTATCAGATGAGGAAAAGAAAAATACCGCGTATCACGAAGCCGGCCATGCGCTGGTAGCGGCGAAGCTGCCGCATTCCGATCCTTTGCACAAAGTGACAATTATTCCGCGCGGCATGGCACTGGGCGTGACCATGCAGTTGCCGATTGACGATCGTTACACCTATTACAAAAACTATCTGGAGACGCAGATTGCCATCATGATGGGCGGGCGGTTGGCCGAAGAACTCTTCATGGGACAGATGAGCACTGGCGCGGGCAATGACATTGAGCGCGCAACTGAACTGGCTCGCAAGATGGTTTGTGAGTGGGGCATGAGCGATCTTGGCCCACTGACCTTCGGCAAGAAGGAAGAACAAATCTTCCTGGGCCGCGAGATCAATCAACATCGCGACTACAGCGAAGACACTGCCATCAAGATCGATCAGGAAGTCCGCAAGATAGTCAACAATGGTTATGCGGCTGCCAAGGACATTCTCTCGAACAACAGAGAAGCTCTGGTAAGGATTGCGTTGGCGCTGATTGAACGCGAAGTGCTGGACGCTTCCGACATAAAGTTGCTCATGGAAGGCAAGGAACTGCCAAAGATCGTTCCACCGCCCAAGGCTGACGATGGAGTGCAGCAGGTGCTGAAACCCGAACCAGGACGCGCCGGACTGAAGGGCGGAGAGCATCCGGCACCCGCGTAGATCAGGCTTCAGCGACTAGTTAAGACTTGAGCGGGCCTGGCAGGGGCCTTTAGCGAATCTTCCTTGGCGCTGCGCCGAAAGCCGCATTTGGTTTCGGTCCTACCACTACCCTTTCTCCAGCCGAGCTGTTATGTCCCTGCGCCGCCGCTACATCCAATCCTGCCTGGCTCGTGTAGATCGCCTCATCGAAGGTTGATCCGGACTTGGCTCCAGCCACCGCAAATATGCCGTACGCTTTGCCACCCGCGAATGAGGTCGCGACGTAATCCGCAACCATTTGTCCCGAAAAAGTCGAAGGTAGCCAGCTCAGCGACATCGGTCCTGCTATCGGCGTGGCCGTGCTCCATGTGTTGCCGCCATCGAGCGAGGAAACGAATCCCACGTAGAGCGCGCAGGTGGCAGCAGTGCAGTTCGCCTGCGGATAGTAGTAATAAGTGAGTCCCAAGTGAGCCGTGGCGCCGCTGGTTGCGGGATCAATGCCGAGCCCCGGAGTGAAGTGATCAACTGTGCTGGCGAGCGCATCAATCGGGATACGCGCGGGAGTGGTCCAACTCACGCCGTCCGCCGAAGTGCTCATGACCAGATCATTCGACACGCAGTTGGTTCGAAAGCTGCAATCCTGCCAGACAACATAAATGTTGCCTGCGGCGTCCATCGCCGCCGAGGGCAGAGCGTCGCTTCGCAACCCGCCCGCAACAGGATGATCATTCACCTGCGCAACCACGACGGGCGCACTCCAACTGGTGCCGCCGTCAGATGAAGAGAACGACTCGATAAATGGCGCGTTAGCCACATACGGCACAACCACGGTCCCGTTCGGTTGGACGAGCGGCACGCCTCCGAGCCCATCGGCGTTCCCAGCGGTGCTCACGGGCGCCGACCAGGTCAGGCCGCCGTCAGATGAAGTGCTCATAAAAATCAGATTGCCGTTTCCGTTATCGTCCCACTCCGCATAGCAATGTCCGTAGAAAGGGCTTGTGGCCGTGTTGTCGCAGGTGACCCAGTCCTTGTCCAAGTCAAGGCCGTTAGCGACTACCACTGGATTACTCCAACTCACGCCGCCGTCGGAGGAACGACTAACCGCAACCTGGATGTTCGTTGAGGAGATCGGCAGTGACGAAATCATCCACACTGCGTGCACCGCGTCATAAATCACCGCCGTGTCACTGACCGCAGAGCTCTTTCCTGAACATTCGAACGTAGTGAGCCCGGGCAGCAGACCGCTTTGCCAGGTCGTTCCTCCATCGTTCGAGATCGCGTATCCAACGTCCGCTGCGCCCCCATCATGAATTCGTCCGACTTGGAACGCGGCGACGATGGTTTGCCCCCATGCGTAACTATCTGGCTCAACCTCGGTCGCGTGCTGGCTTGTCGAGTTGGTGAATGTGTCTGTACTCAATTTCACTAGCGGCACGATTGCCGGGGCGGAAGAAAAGGGTTGGCCGGGATTGGTGCTCGAAGAACACTGACCCGAGGTCGGAACTGGAATGGGGCTGGACGAGTCCGAACCGCACTGGACCGCGAGTAGAGCCAAGCCCCACAACGAAGCTGCAGAAAGACTCCTATGGACAGACTGCACCGGACCTCCCCTTTACGTGCAATCAGAAGACTACTCGAAATCTACCTCAAGCCAGTGCCGATGGTTCACACCAATTCTCATGACGGTTGGATCAGTAATGAGCGCATTAAACGCCTCGCGCGAGAGGCGACTGCTCTTGACAATGTGGCACATAATGTGTCACATTGTTTGCTTATGCGGTCATTCAACATGCGCCAACTCAGGGACACTAAGCGCCTGAAAGCATTGCTCCGCGCCGGAAAAACCATCGAGCTCTGTGACCGCAACAAACGGATCGGACGCATTGTGCCCGAAAATCACGACAGGCCGGACGTGAAGTGGCCCGATTTCGAGGCGCTGGCGAAAGAGATTATCGGTGATCGCGTCCTGCCCGGAGCTGATTTGCTCATCGAAGAGCGGGGACGCTATTGAACGTCTATGTGGACTCGAGTTTTTTGGTGTCTCTATACTTGACTGACCAGCATTCTGCGGAATCCCGCCATCGAATCATGTCGGCTGCACGTCTTTGGTTCACTCCACTCCACAATGCCGAGTGGGGACACGCTTTAGGCCAGCATGTTTTTCGCGGACAGCTGTCACTTTCTGAATCGCAGCGAATGCATGCGCGAATGGAAGATCACCAACGCACCGGACGCTGGATAGTGCTTCCGATGCCCGAACACGCTTTCGATCTCTGCGCCGACCTCGCTCGCCGCTACGGCCCAAAACTCGGTGTCCGTACCCTCGACAGCCTGCACGTAGCGTGCGCGCTGGAACTCAAAGCGGAACACTTTTGGACATTCGACGAACGTCAGGCCAAGCTGGCGAGAGCAGAAGGACTAAAGTGATAGCCCGATCGCGAGCGTATCGGCGATCGCAATCTTGCTGTTTGATCTCAACCGTGAAAGTCCGAAATTCGAGATCAGGGTGCGCGCTCAATGATTCTCGCCAGACATGTTCTATGTCAACGAATTCGCCGAACGATTAAAAGGCTCACGATCCTGACAAATTCCAAACGCTTTTCGGCTGAACCAAACCTCACTCTTCCTCTTCCTTCACCTCTCCCCGTGCCGCCTTGGCCTTCTCAATGATCTTTTCCTGCAGCTGTGCCGGGACAACGTCGTAATGATGCATTTCCATGTTGAAGCTGCCGCGGCCCTGGGTCATAGCGGTGAGGTCAACTCCGTAGGTGAGCATTTCCGACATTGGCACTTCGGCCCTCACGATGGTGTTGCCGCCTTTGTTGTCCATACCCTGAATGCGGCCGCGACGCGAGTTCAGGTCACCCATAATCGAGCCGGCAAATTCGTCGGGCACAGTGATTTCGACCACCATAACCGGTTCCAGCAGTGTGGGCTTGGCCTGCTCCATGGCTTTCTTGAAGGCAATCCGCCCTGCCATTTGGAATGAGAGATCGTTCGAGTCCACGTCATGATAAGAACCGTCGTAGAGCACAACTCGGAAATCAACCATAGGAAATCCGGCCAGATAACCGCGTGCGGCTGCGTCTTTGATTCCCTTTTCAACGGCAGGAATATAGTTCCTGGGAATCGCCCCGCCGAAAATGTCATTGACGAATTCGAACTCGGATCCGCGCGGCAGAGGCTCAACTTTGATCTTGCAATCGCCGTACTGACCATGGCCGCCAGTCTGCTTCTTGTGTCGTCCCTGCACGTCAGCGCGGCCGCGAATGGTTTCGCGATACGGGACCTTCGGGGCCTTGAGAACTACTTCGGTGTGATATCGCTTCTTTAATTTCGCGACCACTACCTCGATGTGCTGCTGCCCGTTTCCTGCGATTAGAAATTCCTGCGTTTGTGGATCGCGGAAGAAACGCAGCATGGCATCTTCTTCCATGAGTTTGTGGATTCCCGGTCCTAGCTTGTCTTCATCCGCACGGCTCTTGGGCTCAATGGCAAACGTAATTGCCGGATCGCGGAACTTCACCTTCGGATACTGAATAGGAGCTGACTTATCTCCTAGCGTGTCACCGGTGAGAGTGTCTTTTAGCTTGGCCACTGAGCCAATATCTCCGGCGTGCAATTCATTTACCGGCACGGCAGTCTTTCCTTGCATGATAGAAATATGCGCGAGCTTCTCCTGCGAACTGCGCGAATAATTCACCAGCGAGACGTCATTTTTCAGCACGCCCGAGAAAACCTTAAAATAGGAAATACGTCCAGCAAAAGGATCAGACACGGTCTTAAAAACGTACAGTGAAACCGGCTCCGTGTCAGATTCTTTGCGCACCGGCGGTTCGCCATTTCCGGACGTAACTTCGCCCCGGACAGCATCGTGTTCGATGGCGGTCGGGGTGAACTCGACAATGAAGTCCATCAGCCTGTCGGCGCTTACGTTGCCCAGCCCGGAGGCAAACAGCACCGGAAAAATCTTGTCCTCGCGAATCGCGTTGTGCAGCGCCGGAATCAGATGTTCCTCGGGAATCGTGCCTTTGTCGAAGAACTCTTCCATCAGCGCGTCATCACCTTCGGCAATCATCTCGACAAGTTTTTCGTGCGCCGCCTGTGCCGCATCTTTCATGCTTGCTGGAATCTCGCCCTCTTTACCTTTTCCATTTCCGCCGAGCTCGTAGGCGTATGCCTTCATGCGGACCAAGTCCACCACCCCTGACAAGTTCTTCTCTTTGCCGATCGGCAGCTCGAGCGGAATCACGTTGCGCCCGAATGCGTTTGCCAAAGACTCCAACACGCGCTCAGCGTCGGCGCGCTCCCGGTCCATGCGGCTGGCCACAATCACGCGCGGCAGATTGCGTTCGTCGCAATAACCCCACACCCGTTCCGTCATTACTTCCACTCCCGCCACGCCGTCCACCACCACGAGCGCAGCGTCCACGACCGGCAGCACCATCTGCGCTTCGTGAACAAACATGTTGAAGCCTGGGGTGTCGAGGAAGTTGATTTTGTTGTTGCCCCACTCGGCGTATGCGAGGCCGGCAGAAATGGACATCTTGCGCGACATTTCTTCTTCGTCGTAATCGGTGGTTGCGCTGCCGTCGTCCACGCGTCCCAGGCGCTGGGTTGCGCCCGCGGTGTAAAGCATGGCCGAGACTAACGAGGTCTTGCCGGCATGCCCATGGCCCACCAGTGCGACATTCCTTACGTTTTCGCCTGTATATACCTTCACGGGTTCTCCTTCGAGCGAAGCCACGAATCTAACACAGCTGAAATTGCAGGCTCAACTCGGCAAGGGGGCTTCGGGCTTCAGCGTTGGCTTCAGAATTGGGCTTGCCACAAACCACGTGGGGACGACGGCCGCCCTGGCAAGCCTGCCCTGAGCGAAGCCGAAGGGTTCGGTCGAGCCAAGCTCGACGAGAAGTCGAGGCTGTGTGAGTCGGCGAATCCCGCCCAACGAGGGGCTGGATGAAAGCTTGCCGGATGAAGCATAAACCACCTATGCTACTCACGATTGCATTAGCTCGCGATGATATCCAAAATGGCAGGCCCCCTCCCAATCGTTGTATTCGTACTCGTATTTACGTCTGTAGCACAGGTGTCCGATGCCGCCGAATTTCATTGGGACTGGCATAAGTGGCAGGAACTAAGCTGGAAACAAAGCATCAGTAGGCGCGATCTACCTAGCGCTCAGAAAAGTAAGCTGATTGACACGATCGTCCTGCAAATTCGTGACTGGCAGGTGGACGTACCTGATAAGGAGCTGCGCGATGTTGCCGCAGAGACTCGAATCGCCTTCGTTAATCTTAGCGGCCATGGCAGGAATGAAGTAATCGCGCAAGGAGGGGGCGAGAAGTCCTCTTGCAGCCCTACAGGCAATTGCCCTTTTTGGGTTCTGCGACGCGAGCGCGATGGATATCACATTATTCTGAGCGCTTCCTCAAAACAGACCCTTCACGATTCAGCCGACTAAGACTAACGAACTTCACGATCTTGTTTTGGGCATGCACGGGTCCGCTTTCGAAGCTGGTCTCATGCTATACAAGTTCAATGGTTCCGAATACAAAGATGTCGCTTGCTAGGATGCGAATTGGGAGGTGCCTGACAAGAAGGGCGAATTCCGCCACTTCAAAGAGCCTCGGATCACTCCCTGCGGTAAGAAGTCACTTTGATGGCGTATGCTAAGGACGCCCCGATGCCCCGCCTGACCGCCAGGCTTTTACTGCTTATTGTTGCGCTCGGCATCTTTCAGCCTTTGCTGGAAGCGTTCTCTGCCAAGCCGCCACACGCATGCTGTCTGCGACGGCTGCATGCGCGCAAAGATCAACCGCTGCAGTTTCGCGATGCGACGAAACTAAACGGCAACTGTTGTCCTCCGCTGACTGCGCCGCGTTCGGCGAACGTAGTTTCCTGTGGCGCTGTTTATGCCGTTTCAGCTCGCTCGATCATCAACCTTCCCACCGATGCCGACGTTCATTTTGGCGGACCTTCCGGAACTCTCCTAGCCCGCGCGCCGCCTTCCCGCTTCTCCTCGGCTAAATCCTGAACAGTTGTGGTTCTGGGTATTCGGTTTTATCTAGTATCCCGCACTGGGTCACCTCCGCAGAAACGCAGCCTTCTTCATCTTCACACTAGCCGCGCAGCGGCGGAGTGTGAAAGCCCGGCACGGGAGTGCCGGGTAGCCAAAGCCTGCGACCGAGTCCCGCGAGGGACGGCACAAATTTAGAGAACGTTATGCGAAATCATTGCGCGCTGTTCGTCGCCGTTCTGCTACTCGCAACAAATCTCAGCGCCTCGATTTTCGGCTCCATCACCGGCCTGATCCATGACTCCCAACACCGTCCCGTCCAGGGTGCGAAAGTAACGATCTGGGCGAACACATCGAAATGGACCGTCAACACAACCAGTGACGCCTCGGGCGAATTCCGCTTTGACAACGTCGCTCTTGGGAGTTGCACGGTACAGGTCGAGGCCGAGGGCTTTGCTCCCCAGACCCAACAGATGACGCTCGCTTCCGAAGGCGAACTTCGATTGCACTTTGCGCTGACCGTTGCCGGATCCAAAGAATCAGTCCAGGTGACCGACATCACTTCCGCTATCAATCCTGACTCTTCAACTTCGACCAGCATCATCAATCGCCAGCAAATTGCGGAAACGCCCGGCGCCAGCGATCCCAACAGCCTCGCGATGATTACTAACTACGTCCCCGGCGCGTACATGGTGCACGATCAGCTCCACATCCGCGGCGGACATCAAGTTTCGTGGCTGCTCGACGGCGTGCCCGTGCCCAACACCAGCATCACCTCGAACGTTGGTCCGCAGTTCGATCCCAAAGACATTGACACTATCGAAGTTCAGCGCGGAGGCTACTCCGCCGAATACGGCGACCGCACCTTCGGCGTCTTCAACGTGGTCACGCGGTCCGGTTTCGAGCGCGACCGTGAGGCCGAGTTCGTCAGCAGTTACGGCAGCTACAACCAGACCAGCGACCAGATCAGCTTCGGCGACCATACTGAGCGCTTCGCCTATTACGGCAGTCTGTCCGGATATCGAACCAATCTTGGTCTCGAAACTCCGGTACCGCAGGTCATCAACGACCAGGCAGCCGGACTCAGCGGCTTCACTTCTCTTATCTTTAATAAGGATTTCAACAATCAGTTGCGCCTGATTACATCCACGCGAGGCGATCATTACCAAGTTCCGATCGATCCCACCGCCGACCCCATTCTTCACGACGTGGAAAACGAGCGCGACGACTTCGTGAATTTCACCTGGCTTCACACCATCGGCAGTGGCGTGACGCTTACCGTCTCGCCCTTCTACCACTTGAACCGTGCCCACTACGAGCCCAGCTCCAACGATACCATTCAGTCTGACTACGATCGCGGATCAAACTACGTTGGCGGCGTTACAACCATCGCCTTCCAACGCGGCCCGCACAACTTTCATGCGGGATTGCAGGTGTTCGGCGAGCGTGACAACCAGCTCTATTCGGTGCTCGATATGATTGATCCCGGCAACAATGTGAGCCCAGCGAGGACCACTCCCTGGGCAAACACCGAAGCGCTTTTCATCGAAGACCAGTTCAAAGCCACGAATTGGCTGACATTCAATGGCGGCATGCGCCTCACCCAGTACGGCGGTCCCGTGAACGAGAACTCCGCCGATCCTCGCATTGGCGCGGCAATCCAAATCCCGCACCTTCGCTGGTTGCTCCGCGGATTCTTCGGCCGCTACTATCAGGCCCCGCCATTGGTCACTGTGAACAATCCGGCTCTCGCCCAGTTGTTTCTGCCACTGCACGGCGAGCGGGACGAGCAGCGCGAATTCGGCCTTGCAATTCCTTTTCAGGCCTGGACATTCGATGTGAGCAACTTTCGCACCGGCGCGGGCAATTTCTTCGATCACGCTGCGCTCGGCAATTCCAACGTCTTTTTTCCCCTGACGCTCAGTCACGCCCGCATTCGCGGTTGGGAAGCCACCGCGCAATCTCCCAAGATTGCCGGTCGCGCCCAGTTCCACGCGGTCTATTCGCATCAATACGCGGAATGGTCGGGAGATGTGACCGGCGGCCTGATCGGCGGCGATTCTTGCGACACACTCTGCTTCCTCGACCACGATCAGCGGGATACCTTCACTGGAGGCTTCGATGTTGCGTTGCCGTGGAAAAGCTCAGCCGACTTCAATGTTAATTACGGCTCGGGATTTCTGAATGGTGACGGGGACGTCTCGCCAAGCCATCTTCCCAGGCACACAAGCTTCGATCTTGCGCTGGCAAAGTCCTTCGCGGAGAAATTGACTTTACGCCTGACTGGCTTGAATCTATCCAACAACCATTACATGCTCGACAACAGCAACACTTTCGGCGGCACGCATTTTGCAAACCCGCGCGAGATTTCCGCACAATTGACGTATAGGTTTCGATATTGATGACGAGCACAAGAGCGCGCATCAGCAAGAACCGTGTGGGGACGGGCGCCCTCGTCCGTCCGGTCGAGCCGTGCTCGACCAGCTCTCGCCGTAGGTTTGTCCAGGAGAAGGAAATGAATCTCGCGATCAAGGCTGCACTGCTGGTTTTGCTGGCAATGCTCGTGGCCTGCAATAAAGCATCGAATCAGCCAACCGTTCAACAATCCGCGTCGGCCAAGCGCTACCACCTCAAGGGCAAAGTTGTTTCGATCGACCAGCAGTCCAAAATGGCCAACATTGACAGCGAAGCCATTCCCGACTTCATGGACGCAATGACAATGCCCTACAACGTGAAGCCAGAAAGCGAGCTCGACAAACTCAAGCCCGGCGACGCGATCACCGCCGACGTTGTCGTGCAAGATGGGCAGGCGTGGCTGGAGAATATCGCCGTAGGGGGAGCCGCTTTGCACGAAAAGAAATAAACCGAGGGTGCGGATTTTGATTTTAGATTTATGAACGGCGCTGGTGAAAGAAAAGAACTAACCCGCGGTTGCCCCATCCTTGTCGCGCATCTTGCGACAGGGTGGGAGCTTTGACTTTTTAGAATTCTAAGACTGGGATTTCCACGAAGAAATGAAATACGCCCTATTAATTCTCGCCCTCGTCGGTCTCGCCGCATCGTTCCTAGCCCTGCGTGAGCACTACCGCACCTACGGAGACGCTCCTTGCGACATCAATGAACGTTGGGATTGCGGCATCGTCAATCACAGTCCATATGCGGTAATACATGGCGTCCCAGTTGCAGACATTTTGCTGCTCGGAGTTCTGGCTCGGAAGCGCGCCTATAACATCATGCTGGCGATCGCCATCCCCGCACTGGCATTTTCGCTCTACTTAGCGCACATCGAGCAGCATGTGCTCGGGGTTTGGTGCCTCTATTGCGCGATTTCGCTGGGAGCCATTTCGCTGATGACGCTTCTGCTGATTGGCACGCATGTCTCGTCGTTCATCGGTAACCGCAAATCTAAATCCTGAGAGTGCCCCACTAGCGGGGTGCTCCATTCTAAATTTCGCGCCTTTTGCGAAATTTAGGGTGGGGATGTTGACTTGGAATGGTG
>QHZR01000456.1 GCA_003224755.1 Acidobacteriota bacterium | reverse complement strand
TTAAAAGTAGGTGCGCGTGATTGCGACGTTCACGTCACGTTAATTAGCAATAGCCTGAAGCGCTGATTACAGGCCCACCGCGGTAAAATCGAGCAGATCTCATATCACTCATGGCCGCAAACCCAGTGTTGCAGGATGTCTATCGGAGCGGGTCAGAAGAGATCCGCGAGAGATTTGACGACTCGCATAATGGTCAAGTGACTGTCCGCAAGCGTTCGGATCTGATCGATCAAGTCCTAACCCAGTTGTGGAATCGCAACCTCGCGGTCGAGGCTAAATCGGAGAAACTCTGTGTTATGGCACTCGGCGGTTACGGCCGTCGGGCGTTATTCCCTTATTCGGATGTTGACGTTCTTTTCTTGTGTGAGTCGGAGCCCAGTGAACATTCCCAGAGGCAGGTCATCCGCAGCCTCTGCCAAGCGCTCTGGGACTTGCACCTGCGCGTCAGCCCCGCCACCCGTACTCTGGCTGAATGCGGGAAGCTTCAGCGCGATAACGTCGAGTTCAATGTCTCGCTGCTGGACTGCCGTTACATTTGCGGAGATGCCGAGCTATTTGAGCAACTGCGGGCCCACGTCATCCCGAGAATGGTGGCCCGGGAAGCTCAGGAATTGATGCAAAGGCTGACCGACCTGACTCGGGCACGGCATAACAAGTACGGTCACACCATCTTTCACCTGGAACCGAATATAAAAGATTGTCCCGGAGGCATGCGCGACTACCAGGTTGCGTGCTGGCTCACATTGATTTCGGAACTCGAGAAAACTGGCGTTTGGCCGTCGCCGGAAAATCTTCTGCCCAACGCATTTCGAAAAGAGTGTGGTACGGCTCTCGAATTTCTATCAGCGGTGCGGTGTTTTCTGCATTATCGGCAAGGTCGGGATCTCAATGGATTAACCTATGAGCTGCAATCCGAGGCCGCTGCAGCCGGAATTGGCTTTGAAGAAGGATCACCAACCACGCCTAGTGAATGGATGCGCGGCTATTTCCGGCATGTTCGATCGATTTACCGGCTGACCGTTCTCCTCGACGAAGTGCCGCCGGCACGCTCGGCTCTGTATCGCCTGTTCGAGAATCGCAAATCGCGTCTGTCCAATGCTGATTTTTCCGTGGTGGAAGGCCGTGTCTTTCTGCGCCAGCTTTCATCGGTAGAAGAACCATCAGTTCTCTTTGCCCTGTTCGAATTTGTTGCTCGACACGGGCTGAAGCTCAGCGCCGAAACGGAACGGTGCGTCGAAGCGGCACTCCCCAAGATCCCCCATTCGGACGCCCAAGCACCTGAGCTATGGGCACATTTCTGTCGAATTCTGATATTGCCCCATGCGGGAGCGGCTCTGCGTGCGATGCACCGGCTCGGCTTGCTTGTCCGCCTGTTTACCGAATTCCAGGCGATCGATTCGCTTGTGATACGCGACTACTACCACAGATACACGGTGGATGAACACTCGTTTGTCGCCATTGAGAGTCTGCACGCGCTTCGTGGGACGGTTAGCCCATTGGAACGGCGATTTCGAGATATTTTGGACGGAATCGAGCAGCCTGAAATGCTCTTCCTTGCGATTCTATTCCACGACGTTGGCAAGGGTATGCCGACGGAAAACCATATCAGCGGCAGTCTCGAAGCTGTGGATAAGATCTTTCATCGGCTACGGCTTGAACCGGTTGACCGCGAGCTAGTACGTTTTCTAATTGCAAACCATCTGCGCATGTCAGAAACAGTTATGCGACGCGACATCTTTGATCCGAAGGCTGTTCAGGACTTCAGCGAATCAATTGGCACCACCGAACGATTGAAGATGCTCACGGTACTGACATACGCCGATATTAAGGCCGTCAATCCCGAAGCTCTTACTCCGTGGAAAGCCGAAATGTTGTGGCAGCTATACGCGGCCGCTTTCAATTACTTGAGCCGAACCGTAGACGACCAACGTTTGCATGCCGATTCACCGGACCATGCCGACTCGGACGAACAACATCTCAAGCAAGTCGTTGCAGTCGTGCCGGGTGACGTCGATTCAAGGCACCTCAGGCCATTTTTGGAAGGCTTTCCCAAACGTTATCTGCTGACTCATTCTCCAATCGACATCGTGTCGCATTTCAGAATGTACGAGCGCATGAATGGCAATCAACCGGAGATCGATCTGCTCAGACGCGATGGCTATTTCGAACTCGTTCTACTGACGCCCGACCGCCCGTTCCTCTTCGCCAGAGTGGCCGGCAGCCTTTCGTCCTGGGGGATGAACATCTTGAAGGCCGAAGCATTTTCCAACCAAGGTGGAACCGTATTGGATACATTTCGATTTTCTGACCGGTTCCGCACGCTTGATCTGAACCCAACCGAGATGGAGCGCCTCAAAGAAAGCCTCGCCGAGGCCATTTGCGGTGAAATCAACGTTACAGAACTGATGCAGAAGAAATTCAAACCCGAAGTGAAGAGCCCAAAAGTGAAAGTCGAGCCGCAGATTCACATCGATGATAATTGCTCATCTCACAGTACCCTCCTCGAAATTACTGCGCAGGATCGCCCAGGGCTGCTTTACGGCATCAGTTCCACCCTTGCCGACCTCAGGTGCAACATAGAGATAGCGATCATAGATACTCAAGGCCAAATGGCGATCGACGTGTTTTACATCACACGTACCGGTGCGAAGCTCGTGCCCGAACAGCAGGGCGAAATGCGCGCTGCTCTCCTGCGGCGGCTCTGAACTTTACCCTTGACACTCGAAATCACGAAGTTTAGAGTTCGTTGCAATCT
>QHZR01000455.1 GCA_003224755.1 Acidobacteriota bacterium | reverse complement strand
GGGACAGTTCTGGAGATATGTTTGCACATCTTCACCGGGCGCGCCTCCGACCATCCAGTCCGCGATCTCTCCGCCAACGTAATTATGAAAGAACGGAATGGGGTAGACCTCGGCGCCCGCCTCGGTAATGCGCCGGATCCAGTTGTAGCTCAGGTCCCAGGCGCTAAATTTCAGGTCGTCAGTGAAGCCATTGTCGGCGAATCGTTTGTTGGTAGCGGGGGAGTGGTCGCGCCACATCTTGGGATTCTTGCGATCCACACCGAAGACCGCAATTTCATTCTCGACTTGGATCATGAGAATGGTGTGGGTTTGAGAATCAACCTGCTTGATGTGCTGCATGAATGCGCGGAAGGCAGCGATTTCGCGATTTATGATTGGTTCATAGTCGTAGGATGCGGCATTGTGGTATACGAGGCCATCTCCGTCCACCGCCCGGGGATATGTCTTCTCATCGTTGACAATGTACATGGGCGCGTACAGTTCACCCGTCAGATTGCCGTAGATAGTGCCGTCCCCGCTGGCGTAGTGCCCGAACCAGTTCAGCACAAGTTTTAGGTGATGTTTCTCCGCCATGCTCTTTGTGTGGTCGATATAGGAGAAGTCGTAAACTCCCTTTTCAGGCTCGACCATAGACCACTTAATCGGCACCTTCAGAGCATTCAGCCCAATTTTCTCGGCGGCAGGATACAAACGGTCGTAAACCGACTCGGTCTCTTTGTACCTACCGTAAATGAGATCCCACCACGGGATCTCGACAGCCAGCACGGTAAACGGCTTGCCATCTACATAGAAAACCTTGTGCCCGGCGGCCGCTTCGAAATGCGGCATGAGGTTATGGCTGAGGGGGATCTGCCAGATGTTGCGTCCAGCACTTACTCCTGAGGCAGGTTGGGCCTGTAGACAAAGTGACGCATGAGTGAAAAATATCGAGACCGCAAACGTGCGGGAATGGCGTGTGATAAAGGAAGTCAGTGATTGCATCAGAAGTCTCTCATTGCTCGGCAACAATTGCTAAATCCCAGGGCTTAAGCTTGAATGCTTGCCCTTGCCGCGCAGATGCGTTTGTCAGAAGATCCGACCCGTTGCCGTAGGGATAAGAAAACGTCTGCTCTTCACCGGAGAAGTTCAGATAGTAGTGCAGCACCTTTCCCTGCGCGTTTCGTCCATGCCGGACTTTCACCGCGCTCGGCAGATTCTGGTCCTGACCCGTCAGGCCAGCGCGCTTCACAACATCGCGAATAACCTGGCGCTGTAACGTATCCGTTAGAAATGTGCCTTCATATGTCAGTGTCCCGCTGCCGAAGTTGTTGCGTGTAATCGCTGGGGAATGCCAGTAGGGATCCTCGAACGAAGCTATGACCTGGGCCGTTTCGGGGATCAGGAATTCTTCCCATACCGATCCTTTATTCTGTTCACCAACGCCGTAGAGATCCGGCGTGAGCGGTTCTGGCTCGGCAAGATTCGTGAACTCCTGATAATGAAATCCTGCCGCAGCGCGCAGCGGTCCAGGCGCCATCACGTCGCGAACGGTTGAATACTCATTCGCGAAGCCGCTCTTGAAAGCCATTACGACCTGGCCGCCGCTCTTCACGTAATCGGAAGTCTGTTGCAGCACTCGGTCCGAGGCGCTGTACAGTGATGGGATCAGCAGGACTTTGTAGCGCGAGAGATTCGGATCGCCAGCCTGCACGAAGTCGGGTTCAATATTCAGATCATAGAGCGCATCGTACATTTGCTTGAGTACAGTGATGTAGTTCACATGATCGCTGACTGGCATGTAGTTGAGCGCATTCGCGGAGTCAGCGCTGAACAGGATGGCGACTTTGTTGTCTTTCTTGAGATCGACCAGTTGCGGACCCAGTTTCTTCAATTCGGCCGCGACGCGCGAGACTTCGGCGTAAGTACGGTTCGGCTCCAGATCGTGCGAGAGGACTCCTTTCCAATAGGTTTCCTGGCCGTAATGCAACGAATGCCAATGCCAGTACTCGACCATGTTGGCGCCAGCAGCCAAATGGGTATAGACAACCAAACGCAGTTGACCGGGATATTGCGGATACTGCGTGCGGGAATCCCACCCGATCGTCTGCGCGTTGGTTTCGGTCACCAGATAGTTTGTGTGCTTCAACGAGCGTCCCAGATCGCCTGAAAGCCAGATAGTGCGGGCATCCAGCCGTTTCTGTGTCTCGAAATAGGGATTCTCGGCGACGATGTCAAGATTGCCTGCAACGGCCCACTGATCGAGATTGGTGTGCACTCCGCCGCTGAAGTCCTGGGTGATGAACTGGTCAGGACGCTTGTACTGGTTGACGATCTTTGCCTGCCAGGAGAGATAGTCGGTCACCACGTC
>QHZR01000454.1 GCA_003224755.1 Acidobacteriota bacterium | reverse complement strand
CAGCAACAAGGCCCCGGATTTTTGCGTAAGCTCGCGCGCCAGCTTTAGGAATTCCGGACCGATCGGATTGATTCCGCCCTCGCCCTGAATCGTTTCCAAACAAACCGCGCATACGCGGCCATCGAATTGCCGCTTCAAATCGCTCAGATCATTGAACGCGACGAAATTTACTCCCGGCAATAGCGGAACAAATGGATTGCGGTACTTCGCTTGTCCAGTGGTAGCAAGCGCACCGAAAGTTCGTCCATGAAAGGAATTTTCTAGCGCAAGCAAACGCCACTTTGCTTTGTGGCCATTGCTGTTGTTCGCGCGGGCATAAGCGCGGGCCAGCTTCAGCGCACCTTCCCATGCTTCGGTGCCGCTGTTGCAGAAAAAGGCGCGGTCAAGTCCAGAAATTTTCGTGAGGCGCTTCGCCAGTTCTGCCTGGTATTCGTGATAGAAGAGATTCGAAGTGTGAATCAGCTTCCCTGCCTGTTGTTTTAGAACTTTTTGGATCGCGGGATGCGCGTGGCCCAATGCATTCACGCCGATTCCGCTGAGGAAGTCGAGGTAGCGCTTGCCGGCTGAATCCCAGAGATAGACTCCACGACCGCGAGTGAACAAAACTCTCTGCCGGTCATAAGTTGGGAGCAACAGTTTTTTCTCAGTACGGATTGTGGCGGAGAGGTTCACGCTCCAATGACCTCCGTGCCATAGTCAAGCTTCTGAAAATAGAATTGCGGCAGAATCTCCGCCTGAGCTGCGGGAAGAATGCGCACACGGCCGACGCCCCGTTTCAGCGCGTTACTGCAGGCTTCGAGCTTCGGCAACATGCCACCAGCGATAACGGAATCGGCAATGAGCGTAGGAACTTGCTTAGTGGTGAGCCACGGCATGACCTCGCCGCCCGCATCTTTCACGCCCGCAACATCGGTCAGAAAAATCAGCGTGTCGGCGCGACAGGCAATCGCGCAGGCCGACGCCATTTGATCAGCATTCACGTTGTAGTACTCGCCGTCGGAGCCGAGGGCCAAAGAAGAAAGCACAGGAACACCACCCTCGTTCCAGATGGCCTCGAACCAGCGTGGTTCGACCGAGCAGATCTCGCCGACAAATCCGAGGTCGTAACCTTTCGTTTCCTTTTTTCGTGCTCGGAAAGTCATCCCATCGCCGCCGCAAAAACCGACTGCCGGCAGGCCTGCCTTCACCACCGCGGCAACAACTTTTTTGTTCACCATTCCGGCAAGCACCATGACTGCCACATCGCGAGTTTCCGCGTCAGTGATGCGCAGGCCATTAATGAAATCGCTCTGCTTGCCGAGAAGCTTCAACGTGCGAGTTAGAGCGGTGCCGCCGCCATGTACGACCGCGACTTTGTGTCCGTCTTTGGCCATCTCGACGATTGCCCGCGCGCACTTATGCAGCGTGCCTTCGTCTTCGAGCGCTACACCGCCGATTTTGATTACGATCTTCAAACGAGCCCCTTGGGCGTCATAAAAGCCCTTCTTCTTCTGGGAAGCCGTACATCAGGTTCATGTTCTGGACCGCCTGCCCGGCTGCGCCTTTAATAAGGTTGTCCTCGCAGGAGACAATCACGAGGCGTTGTCCGTCGGGCGCGAGGCAGAAACCGAGATCGCAGTAATTCGTGTTTAGCGAAAACTGAATCTCCGGCAGCTTCGGCGTCGCGAAAACTCGTACGAAGCGCTTCCCTTTGTAGAAGTCGCGATAGACTTTTTCAATTTCTGACGTCTGCATGGCCTGCTTCAAATGCACGTAGATCGTGGACAGAATTCCGCGCGGAATCGGCAGCAGATGCGGCGTAAAAGTGATTTCGTTCGTGCTCACATGCAACTGCTCCGCGATTTCTCCCAAATGACGGTGGTTGAATACGCTGTAAGCCGAGAGATTGTCTGCCACTGAAACGAAGTGCGTGCGCGAAGTCGCTTCTTTGCCAGCTCCGGAGACGCCAGACTTTGAGTCGGCGATAATTCCCTTTTCGCGATCGGCGAGACCGGCTTTGAGTAGCGGCGCGAGGCCAAGGATTACGGTCGTCGCATAGCAACCGGGGTTGGCGACGATGCTCGCGGTGGGAATTTTGTCGGCGTTTAGCTCAGGCAGTCCGTACACGGCTCTCTCGGTAAGCTCTGCTGCGGTAACCGACTCTTCATCTTTGAATCCGTAGATCGCGCGATGTTGCGCCTGCTTGAGCCGCCACGCGCCACTGAGATCAATCACTCTCATGCCATGCCTAACTGCCTCCGGGACCAGCGCGCGCGAAACATCGTGCGGAGTCGCTAGGAATAAGAGTTCTATTGCTTGCTGCTTCAGCGAGGACCACGAAAGCGGTTCAAGTGGATAGCGGCCGTTACCGGAAAGCGCCGGAAAAATATCGACAAGGTTGAGTTCGATGTTTTCGTGGTTTCCACCCTTCGAAAATCGCGAAGGGTGGGGCAGCCTCTCTGTATCAGGCGCGGAGTTTTCCGCTCTCCGCAGCAACACAGGCTTATCCACGCGCGGATGGCGCAGAAGAATCCGCGTCAACTCCAGGCCGGAATAGCCGGTAGCGCCGAGCACTGCGACTTTGAGTTTGGAGGACATTACGCGAGCATTCCCTGAATGCGGTCGGCGAGCCGGCCCGCGGCGCGGGTATTCTGGCACACGATCAGAATGGTGTCGTCCCCGGCGATGGTGCCGATCGCTTCCGGCCAGTTCTCTTCATCGAGCGCGGCGGCTACGGGCTGTGCGCTGCCAATGCTCGTCTTGGTAACAAGTAGGTTCTGGGCGGCACGAACGCTGGTCACAAATTCCCGCACCAAGCGACCGACCGACGGCAAATCTGTCTCCGCGGCCACTTCTCTGCCCGGCAGCGAGTACCCGCCGGCGGACTTCACAAGTCCAAGCTCGCGGATATCTCGGGAAAGCGTCGCCTGGCCCGCATCGAGCCCGCGCCGATGCAGGAGCTTTTGCAGCTCCTCCTGGCTGGCGATCGGGCCTTCGTCCAGCAGCTCAAGAATCGTCTTTTGGCGTGACAACTTGCTCATGGATGAATATTCACTAATCTGAATACTTATTCATTTATTGTAGGGCATTGAGCGGCGGTGTCAAGCGGAAATTGGAAGAAGAACGATTGTTTTCAGGTGACTAGGAAGTGAAGGGGCGTTAGTATTTCGCGGCGATGAATCTTGCCGATTTGACGAAGCGATATCAAGAGAAATCTGAGGAAGAACTGCTGCGCTTCGCGGCCGACTCTCTGCACCTCACTCCGGAAGCAAGGA
>QHZR01000453.1 GCA_003224755.1 Acidobacteriota bacterium | reverse complement strand
GGCAAATCCGGGTTCGCGAATGTCCTTAATGAGGATGTGGGGCTTTACCGCGAGCATGTCCCGCTCCGCGGAGCGAAACCCGGCGATTAGGGCCACTGGCGAACGTTTATTTGCATGACGCGATTCGGTGAGGTTTGGGAGCAAGCGTGTTGAGTAGCTATTTAGCTTGCTTGTGATAAGGCTGCCTTGATTCATATAGCGCGATCTCTTTTCGAAGGAAATCGCTTAATGCGGAGTTTCCCTGATCGTCGGCCGCTTGCAGTGCCTCCTGAGCTGTCTCTCTAGCTTCCGGAAAGCGGCCAGCTTCGGCATAAGCAGCAGCCAGAATCCGCAGAATAAGTGGCCTCTTCCCACCCGATGAGCGACTGGCCCGTTCAGCTAGCAGAACCGCTTCCGGCCCGTTCCTAAGCGACGGCTCCGGCGACGTCGCCAGCAGCCACGCCAGGTTACTTTGGGCGGCAACATTTTCCGGTGCAAGGCGAAGCGCTTCCTTGTATTGCGCAATCGCATCAACAACGCGGCGTTTCGCCAGAAACGCGCTGCCCAGATTTAAATGGGCATCCGCGTTCCCCGGAAGCAACTCTAACGCCTTTTCGTAATGTGTAATAGCTTCGTCGATCTGCCCTTTGCGAAGGAGCATGCTCGCGAGGTTGTATTGAGCGTCGGCGTGATTGGGCAAAACGGCGACACACGGAAGATAATGAGCGATCGCGCCATCCATGTCGCCTTTGGAAAGAAGCGCATCCGCCAAATTGCATGACGCATCGGCATAATCCGGTCGGATCGCCAGTGCCTTGTTGTAATGCGCAATGGCGTCATCGACATGGCCGATTTCGAACAACGTAGCACCGAGATTGTTATGCGCTTCGGCGTCAGCGGGATTAATCGCTAGCGCCGCCTCGTAATGATCGATGGCATCGTTGAATTCACCCTTCTCAGCCAGCAGGCGACCAAGATTGTAGTGTGCTTCTGCATAATTTGGCCGTAGCGCGATCGCCTCGCGATAATGAGTTATCGCCTGATCGGTTTCGCCATGATCATAAAGAGCAATTCCCAGGTTGTAATGCGCCATCCAGGACCCGGGATTCTTTGCGAGTGTGTCCGTGTACAAACTTAGGAGGTCGTGATAAATGGCAGTTTGCTGCCACGTCAAAGCCGCAAGCAAAAGCAGGAGGATACTACAGAGTCCCAGCCGCAGAAATGCGACTCCTCGACCAAGCGACGCAGCTATAGCTAACCGACTAAAGCCTTCGGTGATGGCAGCGCCAGCTAACGCAAGTGGCCCCATGCTCGCGAGGTATTGGAAGTGATCGCTCACAAACGCGTAGCGAAAGAAATAAACGCTAAAAAAGCCAAGCACCGGAAACAGCGAGATCACATAGTATGCCGCTGCAAAGAACACAGCGCGGCTCGCTTTTCCCGGCAGTAACCACAAGAGGATCAAACCAACTCCCGTTGCTAACAACGGCACATAGGCCATCAAATGCGATGGATGAATCTCCCACCGCGGATAAATGAAAATGAGAGGATGAGGCCAGAATAACTTGGCCAGGTAAAACCATATCGCTCGTCCTGCGATGATCAGACGCTCCGGCCAGGTCTGCGCCCACTCCGGGCCGACTGCAGCCGCGTGAAATTTCTGTTCCCAAATTGTCCAGGCGCTTGCAAGCGCTGAGATGACCAGGAATGGAGCGAGCGGCACTGCATCTTGCCATCCGATCCGGCCTCGCCGCCACCAGAGGCACAGCGCAAGCACGACGGGCAACATGACTACGGAAGGTTTGCTTAACGTCGCCAGCACGAAGCATGCTAGTGACAATCCAAACATCAATGTGCTCTTTATACGGGCTACTCGCGTGATCCTCGCCTGCTCTTCCCAATTCAAGAAGAACGAGGCCGACAAAAGATAAAACAGACACGACTGAGTGTTCTTTAGCTCAGTCACCCAAGCGACTGATTGCACCATCACGGGGTGCAGCGCCCACAGTGCCGCGCCCAGCCATGCGCCACTTACCCCGAGTTGTCGAAGGACCCGCCAAAGCAACACCGCCGATCCGGCGTGCATCAACACATTGAGGATGTGATACGGCAGCGGATTTAAACCAACGAACTTGTGCAGCGCCCAGAACGTCGTCAGCACGAGCGGATAATAGACCGCTCGCGTGCTGGTCCAGATTTCCTTCAGCCCGAGCGGGCCGACTACACACGGATTCTGGGTCAGATGCGATTCATCGTCCCAAACAAATCCAGCATGGAAGACCGGCGCGTACGCGATGAAAACGAACGCGATTAGGAGAAGTCCGCAAAGCCAATCTCGCCGCTCAAAAAATCTAACCACTAATGCACACTAATGCACACGAATACGGCCAAGAAAAATTCGCGTCTTACTCGTGTTCATTCGTGTTTTGACTCTGTTTGGCGATGCGCAGGTTTTCCTCGGCCTCCGGAAAGTCGGGATGGAGACGCAACGCCTCTTGGAATTGCAAGACAGCTTGGTCGACGTACCCTTTGCATAAAAACCTTACCCAGGTAGTGCTCCGACAAATATGGGCACCAGCAACAGCGGCGTACAGACGTACAGAACTAAGTCGCGCCAACTGTCCAGAATCCACAAATTAGGCTTTCGTCCGGCGGCTGCCGGAGCAGGCGCAGCCGGGACAGTTTGCGGGCGTGAGAATGCAGAAACGTGCTGCATGCGTCTTGGCGGAGCCAAGCTTCCCTCAAATCGCTGCGAAAATCAATGAGATCATTCAGACACGAATTGCACGAATTCACACCAATTGGTCCAACGGTGCCTCACACCCTGCCTCTGCATTCACGCGGCTCGTGAAATTCGTGTCTCGTGTCTCATAAAACGATCCTTTTCCATTCCAAAGAATCGCCATCGAAATTCACCAACAGGCCGAGTCGAAGTTTCGAGGTGGCCAGATAGGTCTGGACATCAATTACACGAATCGTCGGAAGTCAGGAATGACAAAACAATTCGTGTGCGTTCGTGAAATTCGTGTCTAGAAAAGCAAAACGGCCGGGCCCACTGAAGAGCCCGGCCGCTGTGAATTATGCTGTTCTGTGCTTTAGAATCGCTTCTTCAGCCCAACGTACCAGAACCGGCCTTTGATGGTGGCGATCGACTCGTCGTAGCCGTTCTCGAAGGAACCAGCTACGAACGGCGGATCTTCGTCGAGGACGTTCTGCATACCAAGCGTGATCGTGGTGTTGTTAACCCACCATCTCCAGTTGTTGCAGCCGTATTCAGCCGTGGAGACTGGGATGACGTTTTTCTCCTTGCCATCCTTCATCTTCACGTTTTTCCCGCCGTCCTTGGCAAAGCCAGGGACCTCTGCTGCCGCGGGCGGGGGCAGGTTGAACGTGTAGTTTAAGATGAGATCAAGCGTGGTCCACGCCGACACTTTCCGCGCGCGGGGAGACTGCAGGCCAACGTTAGGGTTCGGGTCACCGGTAAGTGTATAGAATGGCCCCTGGGTTCTAGCCGTTTGCAGTTTAATCGGAGTCGATTGACTTCCCGACAGACTGACATTGTCATCCTCGTACTGACCGATCCAGTGGACTACCGCGCCAACATCGAGACCAGCCATCCACGTATCGGCCGGGCCATCATAGAAGATACTGAAGTTAGCCCGGTGCCATGGCAGCGAACTGGTCAGAGCGAATCCCGGCGGCAGGAACGAACCCGCGATGCCGAACCGTTTCTGAGTGGCGTTAGGCTGGAACTCGGCCCGGGATAGCCACGTGCCATTGACCGTAGTCGTTACCCTTCCCCAATCCGGGCCGCCGAAGATCGTCGAATCCAGAATATAGATCCCTTCGTAGTCGAGACCCTCGAAGATTGCGCCGGAAAGGTTGTCGCTGGGATCGATGACCAGCGTGACTGGTCCATTCGCACCGGGGACTGCACTAGTGCCACGAAACACGAAGGGCCCGTTCTGCTGAACACCCGGGGTCGGGGGATTACTCTCGATGAGGAATTGCGCGCCAAGGGCCGACACAATGTCGCGCATATCGATGTGCCACCAATCCGCGCTCAGTGTCAGGCCCTTGATCCATTTCGGGCTGTAAACCGCTCCGTAGGTCCATTCATACGCAACTTCCGGATGCAGGGCTGGATTTCCTATGACGCGTTCCTCAACCTGTGGCTCGGTCTGAGAGGAAAACGGATCTGCCACGAGTGGGAAGTTCTGCGAGCTAGCAGGCGTCAGTTCTGCCAGCGTCGGCGCATGGAATGCCTCGGTATAGCTGCCACGGAGCGTCACCGCTCCGATATACTTGGGATCAAGCGGTTGCCAGCGCACTGACACCTTCGGCTTCTGCGCGTTGTACCTGCTGTGCTCCGCAGGGAGGCCTGCGAAGAGTCCGGAAGGCAGCACTGCAGACGTATTGTTGCTGAACCATTCCTCGCGCTCGGCGAAGTCCACCTCGAAGCTGTAGAAACCAGGGAAGTTCCATGTCGGGCTGGTAAATGGCACCCGCACCTCCTCGTAGACGGACCAAACATCCCGGTTCACACGGAAGCTTTGCCCATCCACCGAGCCAATGCTTTGAAACGTATTATTGAGCGCATCACGATCGCGAGTGAATCTCGGCGCCTCGTACTCGCCGCCGATGGCAAAGGAGACTGGCCCTGCGGGAAGGTTGAACAGGTCCCCATTAAAAGTGAGATAACCTATAGGCAACTCAAACTCACCGGAGTTATGCAGGGTAACGTAAACAGCTTGCCTGGCCGCCTTCGTGTTGTGGGCATGGAAATTCAGGAACGGATCGAATGCGGTGGCTGGATCCGAATCTAACAGAGCCTCCCGCAACCCGGGCTGGCTGACTTCGCCAATGGACAGGTCCTGTCCTTCGTTCCGGGAGTAGCGGAAACCCATTTCCCAGTTCCAAGTCTTGAAGTAATCGGCAAATTCTCCCATCTCACCCCTCAGGCCGACGTCGAAGAGTTGGTCCCAGTAAGTGAATTTTTCACTTCTCGGACCGGTATCGTTAATCCCGCGGAAGCGAACCCCCGTGGTCACAGGGAGACCAATCCCGCCAGGGAAGAAATTTGGAATGGTTGCATTCCCAACCGTGAACGGATTCCATGCATTAAAAGGAAAGACTGGCACACTGATGCCAGCGGGACTGAAGAAGGTGTTAGTCCCCGGATTCTTGAACGGGTCAGGCGTAAACGGCACAGCTGCCAGGGACGCATCGAAAAACGAGCGCGCATATTTGAAGTCGGCAAATACCGTCAGGTATTTGTCGCAGATATCGCGGGTGAAAGACCCATAGTACACCTGGCGATCTCCTGGCGGCAGAGCGGGCGTAAACGCGGCGAAGTTAAAGAAGAAGTAGTCGCCGCCGCCCTTGTATTGCGGGCCAAACTGTGGAAATGGGGCTTGGATCGCATTCGGGCCGATGATACCCGGGGCGCCTGGATATGCGTTCGGATTAGCCACAAACGGGTTTATATAGAATGGATTATTTGCCGCGCCCGTAGATGAGCCCGGAATCGGGGTGTTCACACCGGGTATCGGAAGCCCGCCGGGGCCGAAAAACATGGTTGGGAGCAATCGGCGGCTGCCCACGCGGCCGGGGAAATTCCCGCTTCGATTATCGAACCCTCCAAAAGGTATTTGAAAGCCGTTGCTGGAAATGTCCCGGTCTCGGCTGAAGATGCCGCCGGTACGCTCCCAGAAATCGGCAATGACAACGATATCCGTCTTGTCATCACCGGTACCAGCTTTCAACCACGCTTCCCACTCGCCCATCTCATTGGATGCTCCCAAATTAGAGTTCCCGTACTGCCCGCCAATCTCCAGACCGCGGAACTTGTGGACCAGGAAGAAGTTGACCACGCCGGCGATGGCATCGGTGCCATACACGGCCGAGGCGCCATCCTTGAGGATGTCCACGTGATCGACCATCGAAAACGGTATCAGGTTGATGTCCGGGCCTCCGCTAAATCCGGCCACGCCCAACGAACCGTAGGCAACACGCTTGCCATCGATCAAAACCAAAGTCTCTTTTGGTAACAGACCGCGAAGGTTGAACTGCACCGTGCCGTCACCGCCATTGCCGATGTTCAGGTTGACGGTGCCACCGGCTTCCTGCGGGATGAATTCCTGCAGGTCCGTTGCGTTGCGGATACCCAGTTTCTCGATGTCCTGCGGACGATAGGTGTCCACCGGGTTCGGGCCGGTCTCTTCCGCTGTGGGAATGTTCGAACCGGTCACGATGACGCGTTCGACCTCAGCCGCTGGCGCTCCAGCCGGAGGAGGTGGAGCAGGAGCGGCCGGAGCCGGCAACTGCGCGAAGGCGTTGGATGCAAGGATGAATGGAAATCCGACGCCCGCCATGAGAGCGAGTCGAACGAATCTAAACGTTTTTAGTGCGTTTTGTGTCATTAGTTTCTCCATTGGTTTGGTTAGGTTTTGGCAGGCTTATTAAATTTCTAAAGCGCTGACAAGCTTTTTTTTCACTTTTTTCAAACTTTTTTTGAACGGCCAAACGGGGCTGTTTGTCGCTCGAATTTCCCGTCTAGCGGAAGAGGCCCAGGGCTGGCAAGCTTTTTTTGTCAGTTTTTTTGAAATTTTTAAGCGACCGCTGATTACGCCGATGGCGCGGATATGGCAGATTTAGACGTAGAGATCTGGACGCTCGGATGCTTGCCGCTGCTCCCGCACGACGCGCTTCCATTCTAAGCGCGCGCTCTTGAAGTTGAGCAGCAAGGCCAACTCCAGGCCAGTGATCGTCAGATAACCCACCATCTGGGCGATGTGGGCTTCGTTAAATGCAGCGACCACTTTGGGATCGACGATTACCTTTTCGTCGACGATCAAATCCGGAGTCAAGTTTCCGATGAGCTCGCTCTGGTAGAACACAGGGAATTTCTTCTGCGCTTCAACGACATGACCGCGTCTCCGGAGTTCGATGACCAGAGCTCGCTCGTATAGTTTCTCATCAAGACCGGGCTTCATTTCATTAACAACGTGCATTGCGGCCCCGATGATATCTCTGCTTAGCTCCTCATGAATGAGTTTATCCATTTTGGGTTATCCGCGACATCCGCGTAATCAGCGGTTAGATTATTCGTGGTTGGTCGGGGGGTGGAACCCGAAATCGTTCTCCAATTTTCCCCAAAGCCAATCAATGAACCAATCTTTCTTGATTGAGTTGGCGTTGGTAGCGGCGAGCCCTTCCGCTTTCTCCAAGCTGCCGTTCAAGCAGTAGAGATATGTCAGCAGAAACATGTCGTTAGCGTTAAAGATGCCGCGATCTTTCTTGCTCTCCAACAGCCGAATCGCTCGGTCGATGTCCCGCTGCGCCAGCGCTCTCGCAATTAAGTCCGGCATGATTTCCAGCGGAGGCGGTTGCGATTTCTTCGCCACTCGCTCGGCGATTGCGAGTCGAAATCCATCACTCCCCAGCACCTCTAG
>QHZR01000452.1 GCA_003224755.1 Acidobacteriota bacterium | reverse complement strand
AACCGAAGAAGCGAGCGAACAGATACGAGCGAGTGCCTCGAAGCGCGCCGATGTGTCCTTGGCCAAGTTTGACAAGCGGAAGGTCGTTGAAACTCCAGCGATCAAACGCACTAGCCAGGCTCAACTGATTGCCCACGCTGCCAAGTTTGCGAAGCGCAGCATAAATGCGTTGGCGGCACCCACCATGGAATTGTCGGCACGGCACCCTTACGATCCGGCCGGATTGATTGACGTGTATAAGCCTGGCCGTTGGGATTGCACCTCAAATTTACTATTCATGGATACGATCGTGATGACCGGACCAAGTCCTGGCGAATGGGAGGGGACTGTCGCGTACGGCACGTTCAAAGCCCCGGCGAACGGCACTTATCTCGTGGTAGCGCACTTCTCCGGTTATCAGACGACGATGGAGCTGCACGGTCCATGGGGTAACAACACAGCCTACACTGCAACAACTTCCGACACCGGTGTTGCGATTTCCCTTTGGACTGCCAATGCAGGCGACAATCTCTCGTTTACGCTCAACTGCACGGCACCGGGCGGACAGGCGAGCATCGGCTATCTCGAATCTATCCAAATCTTCAATCTAGATTGACAGAAGGGCTCGAATGGTTCAGAGACTGATGGTTGTGGAACCTACTTCAAACTGACGGGAAGATTTATAGGTGTGTAGGCATGTAGGGTGGTGTAGGCGTTTCCAGAAGATTCCCATGGGGATCTCTTCCTAAGAGGCTTTTGTAAAAGGGCTACACAGGCCTACATGCCTACACACCACCCAATCGAAGAAGATAGATTGCTGAGGTGGGATTAAGGGTAGTCGATGAGAAGCGCGTGTTTCCACTTGAAAACGCACATTCGGGATGGTGAGCAAGGCTGTCGGGGCAGGCCGAGACCAGTTGGCCGGGTAGTCCACTGTTCCACGATCTGGTTGTTTCCGAATAGCCCGTCACACGGGAGCAATCGCCACATTACCAGTGCTAGGGTGTGATCAAAACGAGTGCCACCAGAAGCTAAAGCTGCGTCGCTCATTGCGAGCGCGCCTATTATTATTGGAGGGACCTGCTCTCGACAACGAGATCAGAAACTGACGCGAGCTGCTATTTGGAATGCCCGAGGGCCACCCGAACCGAACACCTGGGTTACTCGGCTGGTGGGCCGCCCGAATCCCGCACTGAACAGATCGCCGCTGCGGCCTGAGAGATTTGCCGTGTTGAACAGGTTGAAAACCTCTCCGACGAGCGTCATTCGCCAGTGTTCACTCAAAGCGAAGTTACGGCTCAAACGCAGATCCTGCGTCAGGAATGTATCGCCGAACTCAAATTTTGAGGGCAATGTGATTGGCGGGATGAAATTTTCATGGGCGTCCTCTCCACCTGCGTAGGTCCTGTTGAATTCGTCCACCAGGCGCCGCAGATCGCGCTTCCCCAAACCACGATTGAATTCGTTCACGCTCGTGCCCGGAAGCAGGTCGTCCGTTGTGCCGTCGCCGTTCATGTCCAGGCCACCAACGTAGGCGCTAAATGGCGGCCTGCTGATGTAGCTGACGAAAACTCCCATCTGGAGGCCCTTGGGCAATTGCGCGAGTCCGGAAAGACTCAGAATGTGCCGAACATCGCGATCGAGCGGACCTTTATTCTCCAGCGGATGGTCATTGCTAAACCCATTGGCGAAATTGTCCCCCACATTGCTCGAATAAGCATACGAAGCGAGAAATTGCAATCCGTGGGAAAACCGTTTTTCGGCCCGCACCCGCAGACCCCGATACGTCGCGCTGAAAATGGGGGACGTTAATGCGATGGGCCCGAGTGAGCAGAGTGCCTTGGGATCGCTCTGCTCCGCTTGGGAACAGATCGGCAGTACTGGGCCGCGAACACTCGAGAAGTGATTGGTATCGAGCAAATTGGGAACATAAGTGTTACTAAACCGCCGAACGACAAAATCCGCGCTCACGACCAGATCGCGAACAACCTCCCGCTGCACTCCGAGGCTTACGTGGATCGCGGAGGGGTTTGGCAGATTGGTAGCATCAACTCCGCCTTGCTTGTCCGCTTCGATGTTGGTGACTGAAAAGTCGCGGTTGTTCGGATCGCCGCGAAGCTGCGCCAGATTCGCGCGTATGACAGGCAAGACCTGCAGTGCCGTGGCGCCCGCGAATAGCGTTGGGCTAAAGAACTCCAGCAACGTCCCCTGGGGAACGCCTGGAACATCGGACAGAGGATTGCCGATGCCACCGCTGAAATATGAGCCGCGTCCTACTCCGCGCGGCCCTAGCGAAGCCCTTTCTTCATCTGCAATATCGACAGCTGTCTGGAAATCGTAATAAACGCCCACGCCGCCGCGGATCACCGTCTTTCCATCATCCCTCAGGTTCCAGGCGACGCCAAAGGATGGCGAGAACTGCTTCCAGTTCTTACGTGTTGGAGAAAGGCCCGAGGCGCCAAGCACAGGCGCCAGATATGCGGGTTTGCGGAGATCGTAGTTCAGAGGAGCATCGTAGGTCCAGCCGAGGCCGTAATCTACGACGAATCGCGGGTGCAGGCGCCATGTGTCCTGGTAGAACAAGTGAACCAGTGGGGAAACACGAGCCTTTCCAAATCCTGCCTGAGGCACGAAAGGATCACCGATACCAACCGTGAAACTCTGAAGAGGCAACTGCAGGATCTCCTCCAGAGTAAGGAATGTTGCCGGCAAGGGAATCTGGAGATCAGGGGGCTGCTGGGTGTTGAAGTCTCTCACCTCCTGGGGAGAGAACAAATTCATGGTAACCGGTTCGTCGCCGAGGTTGTTGCGCCCGCCTCTCGAGGTCTCCCAATCACCGCCAAATCGCATGTGATGCAGGCCCTTCTGCAAGCTGACAACATCATTCAGGTGATAGCGCCGGCCAAGGACGGTGGTGGTGGAAGAAGTGCCGATGGAGAGGTCCTGGCCCACCGTAATCGAGGGCGCGCCCATTCCCAGGCACGCTGGGCAGTCCGCAGGTTCCGGCGCGTGCTGAGCGAAACTGACAAAGAAATAAGAGAAGCGCACATCGTTCACCAGCCGTGCGCCCACCTGCGACGTCAATCCCAGAATGCTCTGGTCGGCCCATTCAGTCTGCCTCGGCCACGTGGAAGGGTACACATCCCCGGTCGGTGCAAAAGAAAAGCTGCCTTCGTGCGAGTACCGCACGAACATCAATTGCCTTTCGCTCAGTTGGAAGTCCGTCCGGCCACTGAACTGATC
>QHZR01000451.1 GCA_003224755.1 Acidobacteriota bacterium | reverse complement strand
AAAATTGGCCGCAATGTGGGAAGGGCCGTTTGAGCGCTACATCTGGCTCGATTCAGACGCGATTGTTTGGGGCGATTTTACTTCACAAGTTCGCACCGACCTAGACTTCCAAATTTTCTGGAGCGAGATTTCAATTCCAACGGACGCCACAGAGATCCCACCATGGCTACCGCATTTTTATTTTGACCCACAAAAGCTAAAACCATTCGACCCTGAATTTGATTGGCGCGGGCATCCTTACTTTTCTGCCGGCGCGTTGGCGTGCAGGCGGGATGTGATACCGTTTCACAACTGGACAAAAGTTGAATCGTGGAACAACCAGGTTTCCGGGCTCTTTGCATGGGGAGAAATGGGGATGCTCAACTATCATATCCACTCCATGACACAGCGCGGAGAAATCAAAACTGCCGTGTCGAACTTGCAGCACATCTGGGGGCATCACGGAAAAGAAGAACTCGTGCAAGACTGTCGTGGCGCCGGCTGGCATTTCCCTAAGACGATCAAACGTCCGCGAATCGCGCACTTTTGCGGGCGCAAACCATTTTTGTTTGACTACAAAGCATATTCTCGGCCGTTTACGATTGCGCGGCTGGAACACCATCGTGCTCACAACGGGGAGTTGGGGGCCTGGTTCAGCGTGCTACAAGAGGATTGCGAAAGACTTCTTAGCAAAGTTAAACGGCGGGTTTGTAGTGTACCCACGCAATGAAGGTCGGTGACAGGCCCAGCGTGGCGTTCTTGATTCCATTCGCATCTCGACGGACTAAATCCAGGTGGGATATAGCCTGCGCCCACCTTCGGCAGACACTCAAGTCTGTGCGAAACTCAACAAGCAAGAGCTACTGTGTAGTCGTGGCCGGCCATGAGACTCCTGATTTCAATTTCGAATCTGATTCGACCTCTTGGTTATCAGTTAATCATGCCATTCCACTTCACGAAGACGTTGTAGTTAGTGGGAGGTTGGACAAATTAGCCAAGATTGCCGCCGCTTGGAACTACGCGAAATCAAGGTGGAATCCACGTTATGTGATGAAACTTGACGCAGACGACCTGATCAGCGCCAGGCTTGTTCAGTGGCTGGAGAATTTCGGTGATCAACCTGGTTATCTTATAAAACACGGCTGGATTTGGCGCTCAGGATCACGCTGTGTTCTGCACTCTACCGAGTATTTGGACCGAGTGTGCGCGTCGTGTCTAGTTATCAGAACTGATATTGCGGATCAGGAAGGGCCGTTTCGTACCGGGGTTGAAGGCATGCGCTTCGATCAGCTAAGCGCAAGCTTCGCTGCGGCTGATCATTATTCGCTCGTTCCGGGCTCTGGCACCAGCACTGTTCTGCTGAACGACAGCCATCAACGCTACGCAGCCCAATTCGCTTTTCTGGGACACAAACTCTCTAGCGTACCATTCAAGGCGGTCGTTTATCGGACAGGCAATCCCGAGAGTAACTCAGCTGGCCTTAAAGCAGAGTGGCCAACTCCGCGAATGATTTTAGGAACAATCCGAAGAACCCGATTGATCACGAAAAATCTGAGAAGGGAATTCGCATTGGACTTCGTCGGATGAGAACTCAACCACGAATCGCTTTTTTGATTCCAATCCCTTCTGCTCCGAGGACAAAAGACTGGAGGGTAGGCTGTGCATTATTTCGGCAAACACTGTCATCGATATTTAATTCAACTGTTCAGGACTATTGCGTGGTAGTGGCTGGCCACGAGGCCCCGGATTTTGAGCTGCCGCAAGATCACTGCCTCAAGTTCCTATCACTTGACCATCCTTTGCCGTCTCAAGAAGAAGGGGAATACCCTGCCGCAGTTAAGGATAAGATGATTAAGTTGGCTGCGGCTTGGGATTGCGCGAAATCGGCATGGAATCCGCAGCACGTGATGAAACTTGATTGGGATGACCTCATTAGTTCTCGGCTCGTGGAGTGGCTCGTTTCGGTGAAGGATGAAGCCGGCTATCTTCTCAAGCATGGCTGGATCTGGCGTTCACAAATCCCTTTCCTTGTCCAACGCACTGAGTATTTCGACCGTGTCTGCGGATCCTGCCTGATTATTCGGAGTGATCTGGCCGATCAGACTGGCCCATTTCTGACGCATGTGGAAGGCACAAAGCTGAGTCCGGAGGAACACCGCTTTGCTGCCGATGATCATTACTCACTCGTGCCCGGTTCCGAAATAGGATCGTTGCTCTTGAACGATAGCCACCAGCGTTACACGGCCCAATTTGATTATCTGGGACAGCGGTTGGCGACGGTCCCGTTCAACGCTGCCGTTTGTCGCATCGGTCACGGAAACAACGCTGGTCGACCTTTTGGGACGGAAACCACGCGCATGTTGTTAGGCCGCCTTCGACGGACGCGACTGATAACGCCTCGGCTAAGAAAAGAGTTTATGCTCGCATGACTACTTTCCCGCGTTTGATGAATCCACCTCAGGAGACACAGGTGTTGGAAAAATTACGAAACCCATGCGCGTCAGTGTCATGATCACGACCAGCAATCGCTTGGAGGAGCTCCAGCGAACCTTACAGATGTTGGGAAAACTCGATCCGGCACCCGACGAAGTTCTGGTTACGGCTGACGGTTGCACAGATGGCACGCCTGAGTTCCTCTCAGCGATGCCCAACGTGAAATTCGTTGGGAATCAGCCGGCAAGAGGT
>QHZR01000162.1 GCA_003224755.1 Acidobacteriota bacterium | reverse complement strand
GAAAGCTGGCGGTCTGGTTGATCAGGGACTCGTGCTTCCAGTAGATTCAACTACCAAATTGTGAGAACCACTGTTCACGGTTACGTACGCAGCAGCTGCACCATGGGTGAACTCCGGTCACCGAACTCTTGCTATCTACCACCATGTCAACGCTGGAAATGCCGCTCATGGCATTCATCAAACGGGCGTGCGTGCTGCTTGATCCGCATCCTGTGGTTGTGAAGGTTACGCCTAAAACAGACAGTCCAATAGCAAGGGGTGCAAGTTTCCAACGAATCACACTGCGCTCCTGGGAAGATTTATTTGTTGTTTGCTATATCCGCACTGATGCGCTGCAAAATAAGGAAAGTTGCTGAGATTACGTAAAGAGTGGTCAATCGCGAGTAAACGGTTGTAAAGTCGAAATGCAACTTACTCGAAAGTCTGGGGTTTGAGATCGCGGAGGCCAAGAGGCCCGAAAAACGAGAGAGGCGATATGCGACGACGAATTCTGGTTTTACTGTGCTTTGCAGTACTCGGATCGGCGTTTGCGGTCGGGGAGGACGTTCGCACTGATCGCCGTGACTCCCGCCAGGACCGGCGCGATTTTCGACACGATCGCTTTGATCGGCGCCAGGACCGGCGTGACATTTACCGTGACAGGCGCGATCTACATGCTGACCGCCGTGACCTGCGGCGAGACTATCGCAACGGCAATTATCGCGACGCGCGGCGCGACCGCCGTGACATTCGCAGCGATAAGCACGATCTGAGAGGCGATCGCCGTGACTTCCGCCACGACCGTCATGATATCCGGCACGACCGAAAAAATAGACACTCTGATCGACGCGATTTCCACGGTAACCACAAGCGGCGGGGATAGCACGGAATGAGCGTAGAGAGTTGCTTGCAACGTCTTGCCCGAGCAACGATGACTTCGTGCGACTTGCTGGACAGGCGTCGTCCGCAAAAGACGCAACAAGCTACGTCTCTACAGCGATCCATTTCAGATATTCAGCGCTGCCGCCCGAGACCGGAATTGAAATGCACTCGGGTAGTTCGTACGAGTGCATTTCACGGATGGCTGCGTAGACCTCTTCTTCTTTCTTCTTGACGGTCTTGGCCAACAGCAAAGATTCCTCGGCGCTTTCGACCTTGCCCTGCCAGCGGTACACAGAATGGACTCGGGGAATGATATTGACGCAGGCTGCCAGGCGGCGCTCAACCAGCATCTCAGCAATCTTCTTCGCTTCGGCTTCCGAACCGGCCGTGGTCAAGACGAGCAATTTGTCAGTCATATAAAATCAGCTTTTGGCTATTGGCTGTTGGCGAAAACGTTTGTGCAAATGAAAGCTGCAGCCGAATGTTCCTATTATCAAGGATAGCCAAGAGCCAACAGCTGATTTAAATGCCTACGCAAATCAAGTTTGGCACATCCGGGTGGCGCGCAGTGATGGCGGAGGAGTTTACGTTTTCGAACGTGCGCCGCGCCGTCAATGGAATCGCGCGCTACGTGAAATCGCAACGTTTGCAAGGGGCACGTGTGATTGTCGGCCGCGATCCGCGCTTTTTGGGAGAGACCTTCTGCTCGATGGCCGCGGAAATTCTCTCCAGCTACGGCATAACTCCCCTGATCGTTGCCGAAGCCGCTCCCACACCAGCCATCTCGTACGCCGTCATTCACGAGGAGGCCGATGGCGCCATCAACTTTACGGCGTCGCACAATCCGCCGGAGTACAACGGCATTAAATTTTCCACGCCCGATGGCGCACCGGCGCTGCCCGAGGTCACAAAGCAAATCGAACAAGAAATTGTTTCCGCTGATGGAGCAGTTGGCGTCGGCAAATCTTCGTCCGAACCGCTCGAGGTCAAATCGGCATACTTAGCTCGTTTGCGAGAGATCATTGACCTCTCCGGAATTCACAAAGCCGGACTGCGCGTGGTGTTCGATCCACTTTGGGGAGCCGCGCGCGGCTATTCGGACGAATTGCTGCGCCAAGCCGGAGTCGAAGTCGCAACCGTCCACGATTACCGCGACGTCCTTTTCGGCGGGCACGCTCCCGAACCGGACGATCATCTGCTCGAGCCCATGCGCGAAAAAATGCGAGACATGAAAGCGCATATCGGAATTGCCACTGATGGCGACGCAGACCGTTTCGGCATTGTGGATGAAGACGGCACTTTTCTTCAGCCCAATTATGTCATTGCGTTGCTCTTCGATTACCTGGTCGAAAGCCGCGGGTGGAAAAATGGCGTGGGAAAATCAGTGGCCACTACCAACCTGATCAATGCTCTGGCTAAGCATCACAAGGTCGAGTTGCACGAAACGCCAGTCGGCTTCAAATACATCGGCGAACTCATTAAGCAGGACAAGATTGCAATCGGAGGCGAAGAGAGCGCTGGGCTTTCCATTCGGCATCATGTTCCCGAGAAGGACGGAGTCCTTGCCGGACTCCTGTGCTGCGAAATGGTCGCTCGGCGAGGAAAATCGTTAGGGCAACAATTGCGCGCACTGTTTGCCGAAGTTGGTTCCTTTTACCCGATGCGAGAGAACTTCCGCTTGACGAAGTTACGCCTCGATCTACAGAATTTTTGCGGTCGCCAGATTAGCGAAGTTGTCCGCAAGGATGGGTTGAAGCTCGTTCTAGACGACGGCTCTTGGGTCTGCTACCGGTTATCAGGAACGGAGCCGGTGGTTCGGGTTTATTCCGAGGCGTCGAGTGTATCGGATTTACAGGCGCTCAGCGCGGCAGCGAAACAATGGATTTTCGAGTAACAGTGCCAAAAATCCGCATCGTTCCGTCGCCAGAAGCCAGGTTGCGCACCCTCTCGCACGGTGCCGATCACGCAGAGGCCCTGGTCAAGAAGGTCCTCAGCACGGCTGAACCCTTGCTTCAGAGGCTATACGGTCTTCGGACTCGAATCGCCACGTGCACAGTCTCAATACTTGCGATATGGCTATTTGCGCATGTGATGTTCGGCAGCAACGGCATGGTGGTGTATCGCGCTAAGCGAAGTGAATACCAGCAACTGCAAAAGGAAATTAACGTTCTGCAAAAGGACAACGCCCAATTTTCCGGCCAGATTGATCAACTCAAGACCGACCCCAAACGAATCGAGAAAGAAGCGCGGGAGCAGTTCCACTATGCGCGGCCAGGAGAAGTCATCTATGTTTCGCCGGTTGTGCCTGCGCCCCGGCCGCCCGCGAACCGATCTGCCAGCAAGTGACACGCGGGCAACAACCCTAAATTTCGTTTGTGGTATAGTTCCGCCGTTGTCAATCGGAGTAAGCTTCCCGCTGTCTCTCAATGGAAGGCTGTTCTGGCAAAGCTCCGAGTCGCTTCATCAACTGCGGCTCAGCCGCGAGAAAATTGAGGAGATATTCGTCATGAAAAAGCTGTTGCTGATCTGTCTTGCTCTATGCGTCATGTTTATGATGGTCGGTGTCACATTTGCAGCCGACTCAACCACCGTTAACGGCTACGTGTCGGACTCCAAATGCGGCGCTAAAGGCGCAAACGCCAAAGCCGCCGAGTGCACCAAGAAATGCGTAAAAGCAGGCGAAAAGCTGGTAGTAGTCACCGATGGCGATCAAAAGGTGCTCGCCGTTGATAATCCCGACACGTTGACCGGCCACGAGGGCCACCACGTTGCCGTTACCGGCCAAGTCACTGGAGAGTCCATCCACGTCGAAAGCGTCAAGATGTTGTGAAGTCTGACTGAGATTTCCTGAGTGTGGGGCGGGCGCCCTCGCCCGCCTAATTTTCAGAAGCCGCAACACACGAAGTTTCCCGCCCTACTGCTGCATGGCCTGTATCACGTGGTCTGCGAACTCTGATGTGCCAGCTTTGCCGCCAACATCCTTAGTCAGCTTGTCTCGGTCGCGGTAAACCGTCTCAAGAGCGTTGCGGATTTTTAGGGCGCCCTCGGGCTCCCCGATGTGTCTCAGCATAAGCAGAGCAGAGCGAAGGAGCGCCGTTGGATTGGCAAGATTCTTGCCGGCAATGTCGGGCGCGGAACCGTGGACGGCTTCGAAAATCGCACAGCATTCCCCGAGGTTTGCGCTAGGCACCAAGCCGAGCCCTCCCACCAACCCGGCGCAAAGATCGGAAATGATGTCGCCGTAGAGATTCTCCATCACCATTACGTCGTATTGATATGGATTCATCACCAGCTGCATGCAGGTGTTATCCACAATGTGCTCGCCGTAAGTGATCTCAGGAAATTCTTTGGCCACGGTGCGTGAGCAGCGCAAGAACAAGCCGTCGGATAACTTCATGATGTTGGCTTTGTGGATGGCGTGGACTCGCTTGCGCTGATTCTTGCGCGCATATTCGAACGCAAAGCGAGAGATCCGAGTCGAAGCCTTCTCGGTGATGATCTTCAGACTCTCAACTACTCCTGGCACAACTTCATGCTCGAGGCCAGAATATAAACTCTCGGTGTTCTCGCGCACGATGACCAGATCAACGTCCGGATATCGCGTGGCAATGTGCGGGAGGTTGCGCACCGGACGAAAGTTCGCATAAAGTTCAAACTGCTTTCGCAATTGCACGTTGATGCTGGCAAAGCCTCCGCCGACCGGCGTGGTGATCGGGCCCTTCAGCGCGACATGAGTGCGCTCGATGGACTGCGTTAATTCCTTAGGGATGTATTCCTTGTATTTCTCGAAAGCTTCGGCGCCTGCCTGAACAGTTTCCCATTCAAACTTGAGGCCTGTAGCTTCGAGAATGCGCACGACGGCCTGAGTGACTTCGGTACCGATGCCATCGCCGGGGATCAGAGTAATTTTGTGGGTCATTCGCAATCATGTGGGCCCGGACGCCCTCGTCCGGGCGGGCGAGCCGTGCTCGCCGACAAGTTTGCCAAGCCTTGCTCGGCTAGGCGGGTGAGGGCACCCGTCTTTATATCGGCTTTGCCGAACTTTTCGCCTGCGGTTCTACCAGTTCCTTGGTTTTCAGCAGGTCCTTCAATTCAGCCATGAATTCCTGCACATCTTTAAAGTCAAGATAAACGGACGCGAACCTTACGTACGCAACCTTGTCATACCGGCGGAGCCGGTTCATGATCAGCTCGCCGACTTCGCTGGTTTTGCGCTCGCGTTCCGCTGACTCAATAACGAATCCTTCGGCTTCGTTGACGATTTGCTCCAGTTTGCTGATCGGGACCGGGCGCTTTTCACAAGCCCGTAGCAGGCCATTCAGAACTTTTTGGCGGTCAAATTTCTCGCGCCTGCCATCCTTTTTCACCACCATGTAGGGAATTTCGTCGATGCGCTCATAAGTGGTAAATCGTTTTTCGCACTTCAGACACTCGCGCCGCCGCCGGATGGAATCGGCTTCCTTGCTCTCGCGCGAATCCACGACCTTGTCGTTAGCAAAGCCGCAAAAAGGACATTTCATGGTGTTTTTGGGGACTGAATGCATTGTAGCAAGAAGCATTCAGGGGTCAGCATCAGCAATCAGTCAAGTGATGAGCAGTGAGCTATGGGCCGTGAGCGATCAGCCCTACCCGCAAATGGGTGGAGATAGGAAAACACTGCTCGAATGATTGCTCGTTGCTCAACCCTCGTTGCTCACAGGTTCACACCGGGATAACTGAATGCTGATTGCTGAGCGCTTTCAGCCTTCTGCCAAGCCTTCCTGCGCCTGACTTTCCTTCGAGAGCGTGCGAAGCGAAACCCGCTCCCGGTGTGCCAGCGTGAGTCCCAAGGGGATTACCGACATGAACGTCACCATCCATAACAGGATTCCGCAACTGGCGGCAAGTTCGGGGGGAACATCGAAGACGCGCTGCAAAGTTGTGATCGTTGCAAGTTGCGATCCGCCACCGACGCCGGGAAGCTGTACCAGCGATCCCAACATGCTGGCGAAGATCAGGAGGAAACACTCCGACAGCCCAACGCTCCGGAGCGGCGCTCCATAGGAGAGAATCACCTGATGGTAGGCCAGCGCGATCACATACCACATCGCAACCGAGACAGCTATGAGCTGTACCAGTTCGCTGAATCCATGAATAGTGTTGAGGCCCCCACGAAATTCACGCACACGCGCCGCAAGCTTGTGCCTCAGGCCGCCGACTTGCCCAGTTCCGCGTTCCAGCCAGGCAGCAACGATCTCGCCTTTGGCGCTAATGATCCATGCCACTATGGCGAGCACTGCCACAAATGCAATGAGCAGCAAGCCGCCTTTGCGAAATCTACCGTAGTACTTAAGGCTCGCAACGCTGGGCGAGAAGAAGATTGCCGATATCAGTAGCAGAGCAAATCCGCCAAAATCGAAAATCCGCTCCACCGTCCACACCGCCAACTGCGACGAAAAAGAGAGGTCCATCTTGCGGGCGATCAGGTATGGACGGATCATCTCTCCCAGCCGGCCGAGGAGCGAAATGCCGGTGAAGCCGATGATGGTGGGCGCGATCAGTTTGGCGGAGGTTGTCCGCTTCACCGGCCGCAGAAAAATCTTCCAGCGCAGCGCACGCATTCCGTAGGCAACCCAGGTACACGCAATGCCGCCTAGGATGTGGAGCAGTGCCGCCCCGCGCGGAGTCTCGGCGAGAAAAACTTCCCAGTCAAAGTTTCTCCACGTGCGAAATTGCAAATAGAAGAGAGCTCCGAGCAGCAAAGCCACCACCGCATAAATGAAGAAGCGCTTGTTTTTCATCGGAAGGGATACGTTAGCGGGAAGCCCTCGTTCCTGCTTGCGGCGGACTGGCGGCGGAGGGATGGGTACGGGCGTTCGATGGTTTATGAGATGCCTTCCCCTGCTTTGTTCCCAGGGACGGATTCTCGGCCAGCTTCTGCCGGTTGAAGTCACGAATGATTCGCGCGATGTACGCCCGCGTCTCGTAATAAGGAGGCACGCCGCGATACTGCTCCACGCGATGCGGTCCGGCGTTGTAGGCGGCGAGGGCCTTCGCCACATCGAAATTGTATTTCTCCAGCAGCTCGCGGAGATATTTTGTTCCGCCTTCCACGTTAGCGTTGGGATCGAATGAGTTCTTGACACCCAGTTGCGACGCGGTTTGCGGCATGAGTTGCATCAGTCCCTGCGCCCCTTTTTTCGAAACCGCACGGCTGTTGAAGCCGCTTTCGGCACGGATGACGCTGTTGATGAAGTCAGGATCAATCTGGTGTCGCTCACCCGCGCCGTTGACTAACTTTCCCAGACTCGCGCGATCGAGGATTGGCTGAGTTGCAATAGCTTGTGGGCGCACCGAAGGCGGCGGCATTAGGGTCACGGGTTGCTGAAATTGCGGGACTCGCACAGGAGGTGGTGCTTGCGGCATTAGCGGTGGAGGCGCGCTGTCCACCTCGAAGCGCTCAATCTCATTCGTAGGGATTTCGATGTAACCGCTTGCCGTGTCACTGAGGTAAAGCCGGGTCACCCCGCCAACAACTTGCCTATGCTCGTGCCGGATCGAGTTTCCATTGCGCAGGACCGCGAGATCGGCAGGATACGCAAAGGCGGCTGCGGTGACTAGAAACACCGCGAATTGGAGAGATCGCGCCACAGGAAGTACCAGGTTTCAACGAAACCTTAGAAACTTTGCAACCTTGAAACCTTCAACCCTAAAACTTGGTCTACTGCGGCCGCCACGCCGCACTCATCATTGCTCAGCGTCATTTGCCAGCCATTCGATTTCAACTCGTCGCAAGCATTCCCCATGATAAACGGGACACCGGCGAAGGCAAGCATCTCGACATCATTATAGTTATCGCCGATGGCCATGACCTCCGGCCGGGGAATGCCACGATGCGCCGCCCATCGTTCAAGAGCATGTCCCTTTGAGCACTTGCGGTTCAGTATGTCGACGATGGAGAGATCGCGGAGCGGATACTCGGTGCGCACAATCGTGATGCAATCCTTTAACTCACTCGACTGAAGCGATTGCAGGGCTACGTGCATTCGCGGGATCGGCCCGCAGAACATCGCCTGCACCGGATCGGCGACGAGCGAGTCTTCGATGGGAATAACGAATTCGATGAACTGCATGTTCTTTTCCAGCCAGCGCTGAATACTGACGGTGAGCTCGTCCATGCGCTCGAGCACGAGAGCGCCTTTCGACTCTTTGTCGAACGTGATCACCATGTTGCCGCGGAACTCCTGCATGCTGCGGCAAAGAGTTCGGCAGGTCTCCGCTGGCATGAGGTCCCGGTGGAAGGTATCTCCAGCCAGCGACCGCGTGATAGCTCCATTCGAACTGATCAGCCATAGATCGAATCCGAGCTGCCGAGCCATGGGCAAGGCAAAAGTGTGCCGGCGTCCGGTGACAAGAATGACTTCGATTCCGCTTTGGTGCGCCCGGCGCAGGGCATCGAGATCGGACTGCGCGATGTGAAATTGAGAGTTGAGAAGTGTGCCGTCAATATCAATGGCGAGCAGGCGGATGGGAGGAGGCACGGAAAATTCTAACATCGGCCACGTGGGACAGGCGGCTCGCCTGTCCAGGGTCCGAGACAAGTGAATGCTGCTGTTGAACTTGTCCGGACTCCGCTCGATCTGAACAGGCGAGCCGCCTGTCCCACATACCTAAGCCCGACCCCCGAAACCTAGAGCCAGACACCCGCTTCTGCTATATTTCGCAGAACGTATGGGGTATTTTTACTCATTTCTGTTTCCCTGGAATTTCATAATTCAGGGGATCGCGATCGTGCATTTCATCCGACGGCGGCCGGATACGTATTGGCTTTGGATCATCCTCATCGGCGGCGGGCTGGGCGCGATTGTTTATATCTTCGTCGAGGTCTTGCCGGATTTCGGCTTGCTGCGGCAGTCGTTCAAGGTCTTTCCGCGCCGACGCAGAATTCGGGAGCTTGAGGCCATCATTCTCGACAATCCCTCCGCCGGAAATTACGAAGAACTAGCCGATCTCTATCTCGAAGAAGGGAAATACGTCCAGGCGCGCGAGTGCTACAACAAAGCGATTTCATCGCGCACCGATTCGCCTGATCCGTTTTATCGTCGCGGACTAGCTCAAATTGAGCTGGGAGACTTTCCCGCCGCCGTAAGCGATTTGGAGCGGGTGCTTGCGAAAGACCCGAAGTATGATTTTCATCGTGCGGCAGGATTGCTGGCGCACGCCTATGCGGTAAACGGCCAGATCGAAAAAGCCGACGCGCTCTTTCGGCAGACCACGCAAATTTCCACGCTATCGGAAACCTATTTGAACTATGCGAACTTCCTGGCTTCTCAGGGACGAAGCGCCGAAGCTCGCGAATGGACGCAGCGGATACTTGCCAAAAAGCCGACACTGCCGGGCTATCTCAAGCGCCGCGAAAGGCCTTGGTTTCGGAAGGCAAAGGGCTTGCTGAAGCAGTTGAGAGCGGCGTGACGGAATCTAGATTTATGAAATTGCAGGCTTTCACAGTCGCACTTGCAATAGTGCTAACCGGGCGAAAAGCCAGCCCTCAAGTCAAGTCTTCAAACATCGACAATCGTGTAGCAACGCTCATTAAGCGAATGATGAAGGGCTCTACCGAAAAGAAAGCATTTGCCGATCTGGAGGTGCTTGGATGTCCGGCAGTTCCCGCAATCATTCGGCAAATGGATGATCGGCGAAACCTTCCTGAACGGCGCATCTCGCTGAGGAACAAGTCTCCGCAGGCATTCGAAGGTATGCGCTATTACGGACCCGAAGAAGTCGTTGACGCGCTCGCGACGATCCTAAATCAGATTACTGGCCAAGATTTCGGCTCTATTCACAATGGAGCAAGCGAGCCACGACGTTCAGCTGCTGTTCAAGGGTGGCACGATTTCCTGCTGAAAAACCCTCCAGACAAGCTCTGCGGTGCGGGATAAAAGTCCATTCAGGAAGCCGTTACCAAAGTCCAACTTTCGCCCCTGCTTCTGTTACCTTGTCCGCTAACTCCTCAGGCTAGAAAATCCTAATCAGCACCTGGACGATCCGGGCCTTTGGGCTCGTCCGCTCTCTAGCACACCAAACCGGCCTTACACGCCGGAGAGGGACGGAATTGGTGCGATTTCATTATCTAAGGGGAGAATGATGCGAAAGCTTATCGGCGTTGCGGTTGTGGTTTTCATGGTTTCTGCGTTGGGGCTGGCTGGAGAAAAGGCCGCGCCTGAAGTTTACGGCGGGTATCAGTTCACCAGCACCGACGGTGGATGGCATGCCAGCGGCTGGAACGGTGCCGCCAACATGTACCTCACCCGTTGGTTGGGTGTAACTGGAGACTTTAGCGGCGTGTACAAGTCCGGTTCGAACCTTTACACCTACACGGCTGGTCCAGTGGTCTCGAAGCGCAAGGGCAACTTCTCGCCTTACGCACATGCTTTGTTTGGTGGTGCACACGCTGGCGTGACCGGTGGCTATGGCGACAGCGGAATGGCGATGATGTTCGGCGGCGGTCTGGATTTCGGCGGGCACAAGCTGGTTTTCCGTGCCGTCCAAGTTGACTGGATGACGCTTCGGTTTAACGGCTACACCGACAAGAACAACGTCCGGGTAAACACTGGGTTGTTGTATCGGTTCTAGTCTGCTACGAACCTTCAAAGGCGGCCTAAATGGCCGCCTTTTTTGTCTGTACCACAGACCACGTGGGACAGGCGTCTCGCCTGTCCGGTCCGAGCAACGCGAGTCAGCTGAATTGTTGAGACTTCGGCGCTTGAACACGCGAGACGCCTGTCCCACGTGACATTGGAGGGCTCCTGTTAGACTCTCCCCGTGTCCCAAATAGCTTTCCTTGAGTGCACCAAATGCGGTGCGCATCTTCCCGCCGACGTTCCGCAGAACGTTTGCCCCAAAGACGGCGGAATTCTCTTCGCGCGATACGATCTGCAATCGTTAAAGCAAACCTTTAAGCCGGAGGCGCTGAAGGGCAGAGAAGCAACTCTGTGGCGCTATCGCGAAGTTCTGCCTGAAGTGGAGCCGATCACTCTCGGCGAAGGTTTCGCCCCACTGCTTCCGAGCCGCGAATTTCCAAACGTCCGGATCAAAGATGAAGGCCTAAATCCCACTGGCTCATTCAAGGCGCGAGGCATTTCCGTGGCGATCAGTGTCGCTAAGTCTCTTGGCTTGAAGAAGCTTGCCATGCCCTCGGCGGGAAATGCTGGCAGCGCACTCGCGGCATATGCGGCTGCGGCGGGCCTTGAAGCGTACATCTTCATGCCACGCGACGTGCCTGCGGCGAACCGGATCGAATGCGAAACCTATGGCGCGCACGTCACGCTGGTGAACGGTCTTATCAGCGACTGCGCCCGCATCGTCGGCAAGCGCAAAGCGCAGGAGGGCTGGTTCGATCTCTCTACGTTGAAAGAGCCATATCGGCTGGAAGGCAAGAAGACGATGGCCTATGAGCTGTTTGAGCAGCTAGGCGGAGAGCTGCCTGATGCTGTCCTGTTTCCCAGCGGTGGAGGAGTGGGCGTGATCGGAATGTGGAAAGCGTTCGCTGAAATGGAAGAACTGAGCTGGATCGGCTCGAAGCGACCGAAGATGATTGCTGTGCAAGCTGAGGGATGCGCGCCCATTGTTAAAGCGTGGGATGAAGGTAGCTCCATAATCGAAGCCTGGCCTGAGGCCTCCACCATCGCCGCTGGTTTGCGTGTTCCGAAACCATATGGCGATTATCTGGTGCTGGACATCCTGCGCCGAAGCAAAGGAACAGCGGTAGCGGTGAGCGATGATGAGATCCGAAAAGCTGTGCGGGATTGGGCCAGCGTGGAAGGGATTTTTGCAGCGCCGGAAGGCGCAGCGAGTCTGGCAGCGTATCGCAAGCTACGCGGGGACTTCTTGTCCGAGGATGATCGAGTTGTGCTATTTAACACCGGCACCGGTTTGAAGTATCTCGATGTCATCGAGCAGAAGAAAGCCCCTACATCAAGACATATTGGCGGAATTATCGGGCCTTATTAGTCGCATCGACTTACGTAGGGGCGGGTGCCCTCACCCGCTCGGCCGCGTTCGCGCGGCAGTTTGGCGAGCACCGTTCGGCCGCTCCGACGGGGACGTCGGGCCTACGTGATTTGTATCCCCGAATCGGTGCTACATTCTGACTAGACTTTTTCCCACATGGAACTTCGCCTCATCCTCATCAACCTGCTGGTGAAGCTTGGCCTGGCGGCGGCGCTGGCGGCGGCGCTGGTACGTTCGGTGGAATTCAAAGCGCTTTTGTACCGTGAACAACGCTTGTTGCGCGATCGCGTTTATCTCGTGTTCTGGCTGGTGATTTCCGAATGGATCGGTAAGGCCCTGGCTGCGGGTGTTTGGAAATTTGGCGCCACACCCAGCCCCATTGTCGGCGACTTATCGCTCGAGACCGCGATCCTATTAGGCGCACTTGCGGGACGGTTCGCTGGCATCATTGGCGGCGCCCTGCTGGCCTTACCGGCTGTGTTCACCGGCGCATGGCTTACTTTGCCGCTCTACGTTGTGATTGGCTTCGTATCGGGCCAGTTACGAGAGTTTGCGCCCAATCACGAAGAAATCTGGAAATTTTCCCCCTTCAACTACCTCAGTCTGCTGCGCTGGATCCGCCGCGCCGAACCTCGTCCGCGGGTCGCCGATTGGCAAATGATGTTCCTGCTGTCAATTGTTGTACTGCGCTTTGTGCAACTGGAGGCCTCTCGGTTCATGCCCGGATACGTTCCGGAGCCGCGCTGGGTGGAGGCGCTGATTTACGCCACCTCCGTTACGGTGATCGTGATCGAGCTCAAAATCTGGAACGGGGTCCGTTTGCAGATCAAGTTGGAGGAGCAGGAGCGATTACTTCTGCAAGCCCGGATGCTGGCGCTGCAGAACCAGATCAATCCTCATTTTCTATTCAACACCCTGAATTCAGTTTCCTCGTTAGTGCGCGTTGCGCCCGACACCGCGCGCGAGATGATCATCAAACTTGCCACCATCCTGCGCCGCTTACTGCACAGCAGCGATGCTTTTGTTCCATTGCAAGATGAGATTGACTTCATCGACAACTATCTCGACATTGAAGTGGTCCGTTTCGGGCGCGACAAACTGCGGGTTGTGAAAGAACTCGATCCGGCATCGCTCGATGTCATGGTGCCTAGCATGCTGCTGCAGCCGCTGGTCGAGAATTCGATTAAGCACGGGCTCTCCTCGAAGATCGAGGGTGGCAGCATCTATTTGCGCAGCCAGATCGCAAAAGACCATCTCAACATCGAAGTGGAAGATGATGGGGTTGGCATGGCTTCGGTGCAGCTTTTGGAGCGTCCCACCGGGCTGGGTCAAGGCGGAATTGGAATCGCTAATGTGGCTGAAAGGCTCAAAGTGCTGTATGGCGATACTGCCCGCATGACCATTGACAGCCATAACGGTAGTGGAACACTGGTGCGGTTGCGACTGCCAATCCTTCCCAACGACGTGACCACGGTGCCGGCGGGTATCTATGACGAACGGTCGAGCACGCGGCGATAAAACTCCTCGTACTTAGGAATGATTTCGTTTGAACAAAATCGAGCGCGGGCCGATGTTCGGCACTGCTTTCCCATTGTGCGCAGCCGCGACTCGTCGCTCAGAATTTCGACCGCATAGCGGCCCATAGTCTCCACATCGCCAACCTCGGCGAGGAAACCGCTCTTGCCATGTTCAATCACTTCGGGCACGCCGCCCACGCGCGTGGCAATCGGGACCACCTCCGAAGCCATGGCCTCCAAGGCCACCAGCCCGAAAGATTCCAACTCGCTCGGCAACAACAGAACGTCGGCGATGGCCAGTTTTTCGTAGACCTGCTCGCGCTTGCCGAGAAAAATCACGTCATCGTGAATGCCTTTTTTTACTGCTAGCCATTCCGCGGGAGATCGGTCCGGGCCATCGCCCATCAGCAACAACTTCGCAGGAATTTGTTTTCGTACACGGTCGAAGATCTCAATCACGTCTGTCACGCGCTTTACGGGACGAAAATTCGAAACGTGCATCAGGATGCGTTCGCCGTTAGGTGCGTATTCTTTCCGCCCTTCGGCGAAATTCTGGGATCGGCAATACACATCACAATTCACGAAGTTGTAGATCACTTCAATGTGGTTCTTGACTTCGAATTCACGCACGGTTCGTTCGCGCAGATATTGTGAAATTGCGCTGACGCCATCGCTCTCCTCAATCGAGAAGCGGGTGATGGGCAGGTAGGAAGGGTCCTGCCCGACCAGGGTGATGTCCGTTCCATGCAGCGTCGTTACAAACGGCAGCTTCTGTTTTTTCGGTCCCGCGGCGAGCATTTGCCGCGCCAGCAAAGCGCTCACCGAATGGGGAATCGCGTAGTGCACATGTAGCAAATCCAGTTC
>QHZR01000161.1 GCA_003224755.1 Acidobacteriota bacterium | reverse complement strand
CCCATATAGGCCGCATGTTCATTTCCTTTTAACCCGCCCAAAGCGGGTCAAATGCTCAGGATGACACAGTTGAGATGGTCAATTGCTGCGATTTACGGTTCTCCGCGATGTGCCAAAGGACGCCCGTGGGATCGCTCAGATAAAGCACCCGCAAACCCCAGGGCTGAATCGCAGGCGGCTTGCACATGATGCCGGGGTAGTTCTTGGTGAACTCCTTTTGCTGGATGTACTCCCACCATGCGTCCGCATCGTCGACGGCCAGGCTCATCATGAAGTTGCCCGCATGTTCGGCTACGTAGAACTTCTGCATCAGGAATCGGAAGGAACCAATCTGTAGTTCTACGATTTCATCATTGCTAAAGTTGATGTGAACCCGAGATCGCGGTAGAACGCTTTGGAAACATCGAGATCTTTGGCGGGCACAAACGCCTTGATGTCAGTTACGGCACTCGGAAGCATTCTTTCTCCATTGTACAATGGAGGTCCCTGGCCGTGAGAAACTGAGGCCTTGTGGATTATTAGCCGGCCAGACTGCGGTCCACGCCTTCACGATAAATGCGAATAAAGCCTGCGATCAGCGCGAGAAAGTTCGGCCGGGACTCTTCGTTGTTAATGAATCCATCTACGTGTGCCAGGCTGTCGGGTAGTGCGCCACAGTAGAGTACGACCGGGACATCAGGCTTGATCCTCTTCATCTCGGCGGCCAAGGCGTTGCCGGTGGTCGCGCGCACCATGTGCCCTGAGAGCACTAGACAAACCGGAGAGTCGGTCAACAATTCCAAGGCGCGCGCGCCGGTGGTGGCTATCAGCACAGCATAGCCCGCTTCTTCGAGGGCCGCCTTTCGCAGGCGAAGTAGCCCTTCATCTTCATCAACGCAAAGAATGGAATGCTTCGATGACAGCTTGGGACGGGCCCCGAACCGCCACTTATGTGCGGTGTTGGACGACACTGCTGTTAACTCTGCCTGATTAAGTTCCGCTCGTATATACCCGAAACACTGTATTGTGTTTGCAACGCAAATTCAAGCTGCGATTCCCAGAAGTTCGGCTCTTGAGCAGAATCCAAGTGTTCGGTCAGCCTGTCGGGAGCTCCGTCGGCTCAGGCTAAGAGCCTCGCCGCATCTCTCGCGTAGTAAGTCAGAATAATGCTCGCTCCGGCGCGGCGGATTGAGGTCAGCGATTCCATCATCACACGGTCGCGGTCAATCCAATTATTACGGGCGGCCGCTTCGATCATGGCGTACTCGCCGGAAACTTGATAGGCGGCGATGGGGAGATCGAATCTCTCGCGGGCGGCGGAGATAACGTCGAGATAGGGCATCGCCGGTTTGATCATGATCATGTCCGCGCCTTCTTCGATATCGAGGGCGATCTCGCGAATGGCTTCACGAAGATTGGCTCCATCCATCTGATAAGAGCGGCGATCGCCGAACTGCGGCGCGGAATCTGCGGCTTCGCGGAAGGGGCCGTAAAACGCCGACGCGAATTTCGCCGCGTAAGAAAGGATCGGAGTGTTTTGGAATCCCGCTTCGTCCAGCGCTTTCCGAATGGCCGCGACGCGGCCGTCCATCATGTCGGAGGGCGCGATGATGTCAATACCAGCGCGGGCCAGCGAAACCGAAGTTCGGGCAAGCAGTTCAAGTGTCGCGTCGTTGAGAATTTCGTAGTCAGTTCCAGCCGCTGGCGGATTCGCGACCGCAGCACCGAGCGGACGGGCGGGGGCGCCCATCCCCACACGTTCCACAATCCCGCAATGCCCGTGCGACATGTATTCACAGAGGCACACGTCGCCGATCAACAGCATTTCTGGAACTTCGGCCTTGATGGCACGCGCCGCCCGCTGCACGACTCCGTTTTCCTCCCAGGCGCCGGTCGCAACCTCGTCTTTCTTCTCCGGAAGGCCAAACAGAATCACCGCTGGAACGCCCAGCGAGTGGGCCTTTTGCGCTTCACGAACCGCCTCATCCACAGAGAGATTGAAAACGCCTGGCATGGAGCGAACTTCCTTGCGAACACCTTCGCCCGGGCACACAAACAGCGGATAGACGAAGCTTTCGGGAGTCAGTCGCGTCTCGCGCACCAGGGACCGGAGAGCGCCGGTTCGGCGCAAGCGACGAAGGCGTGTCGCTGGGAAAGCCATGTGGAAATTCTAGCAGAGCGCACTGTTGAACTACGCTCCGAACTATGCCCCGGACTATGCGTGCGAAACTTGGGCCTTAGCCATCGAGCGCGAACGCCGCAACTCCTGGATTTGCAGAACTACGTCCGCTGAGAACAGCGAAAAAGCCAGGCAAGACCACACAATCGTCTCGGTTGCTCCGATGCCCAGCTTCTCCCATCCGGTCACGCCCTGCACCACACGCACTTCAAGAAAAACCAAGGCGACCGCGAAGCTGCGCGTCATCCATTGACGATGCTGCTGGACCTTGCCATTCAAAATGAATCCAAAGGCGATGGCGGTCGTAGTCGTTAACAGGATGGCATCGACAAGTGCGGCGATGCTGAACGACCTTGGTCCGCCCATCCGCTCCTCAAAATACTGGATGTAGGCGCCGAAGGGCGCCGCAATCAGCGCGCCCGCAATGTAGATCCGCCCTATTACACGATGGAATTTCGTGAAACGCTGCCGCAAACGATCGGAGAATTGCAGCGGACCAAGCAGGATGGCGCAGGCGCCCGCCAGTCCGTGCGGCAGCAGATACCAGCGGAATGGATGATAGTGCTGCCATGCCAGGTCATCCCGATGGACCAGGAAGCTTTCGTTGTGTACCAAGACATAACCGATCATCAGGCCGATAAAGCCAAACAGAAGATATTTGAGACGAACGCGAGACGAAGTTTGAACCGGGACAGTGGCGGTGGCCATTTGACTCCTTAGGAATAGCGGGTGCAGTGAGCGGACTCGCGACGGGCGCCGATACATTAACATGAAAAGGTGCCGGAAATCCTGAAAAATACGAGCGCCGGATTATTGGAGTTTAATTCCTTGCGCGACTTGCTGCGTGGCTACGCTTCTTCGGATCTCGGGCAGGCTAAGGTCTCGGCGCTAGCTCCGTCACTCGATTCAGCGTGGATCGAGAACCAGCAGAAGTTGACAACAGAAATCCGCGAGTTCCAGCGGGTGGGCGGGCGTTTCGAATTCTCCGGCCTCACTGATATCTCAAGACTGCTCGAAAAATCCCGCATTTCCGGCGCCGCCCTCGAAACGCTTGAGATTCACGATGTAATCACGGTCGTAGATCGGGCAGCGGAGAGGCGGGAAATAGCGTTCAAACCGCCGCAGGCAATGAAGACCGATTGGAGCGCTGTACGGCAACTCTCGTCGGGAATCGCGGACTTCACGGATTTCCAGCGCGGATTCCGTAACAAGATCCTTCCCGACGGCACGCTCGACGACAAAGCTTCGCCGGCGCTCGCGAGCATCCGCCGCGAAATCGAAAAACAGAAGCGGTCCATTCAACAGTCGTTACAGAGTCATTTGCGACGGATGGCGGAAGGCAATGGGCTGCAAGAAGAGGTGGTCACGATCCGCGGTGAGCGCTTCGTGATTCCGGTGAAGGCCGAGCACAAGCGGCGCGTGCAGGGGGTAGTGCACGGGGCCAGTTCCAGCGGCCAGACGGTGTTCGTGGAGCCGCTTGAAACCATTGAGCAGAACAACGAGTTAGTGCGATTGCTGGACGAAGAGTTGGAAGAAGTCCATCGCATTCTGCTCGAAATGACCGGACGGATCGGAGAGCGGGCGGACGAGATCAAAGCCGCGGTTGAGATCCTCGCCGAACTGGAGTTGCAATTCGCGAAGGCCCATTTCGCGGAGGATTACAACTGTGTCGCTCCGGTTTTGGACGGGCGAGGACGCCCGTCCCTCCAAGAATCTGGGAATGGCGCGACGGGCGTCCTCGCCCGTCCAAATCTAACTCTCGTTCTTCGCGACGCCCGCCATCCCTTGCTGGAGCGCAATCTCAAGTCGAAAGGAGCAAACGTTGTCCCTGTCTCGATTGAACTTGAAGGCAATCAACGCGAACTCGTCATCACCGGGCCGAATACCGGCGGCAAGACCGTCGCGCTCAAGACGCTCGGATTGCTTGCGCTGATGGCGCAAGCGGGAATCCCCGTGCCGGCTGCCCGGATGGAAATGCCGATCTTCGACGCTGTGCTGGCGGACATCGGTGACTATCAGTCCATTGAGCAGAACCTCTCGACTTTTTCGGCGCACGTAACCAACATTAATTTCATTTCGCGAACCGCTACGGCGAACTCTCTCGTCTTGCTCGATGAATTAGGCTCCGCAACCGACCCAGAAGAAGGTGCGGCCCTGGCGGTCGCAATTGCCGAGCAGTTCCTGCGAACTGGATGTTTCACAGTAATCTCCACGCACCACACCTCGTTGAAGGTTTTCGGGGCAAATTCGCCGGGAGTGGTGAACGCATCGGTCGGCTTCGCTGAAGCCACGCTCCAGCCAACCTACGAGCTCAAGCTAGGCGTGCCCGGGGCGTCGGCGGGAATCAACATCGCACAGCGGTTGGGACTGAACTCGGAGATCATTCAATCCGCCCGCTCACGCCTGGGCACTCAGGCCCGCGACGTTGGACAGTTCCTCGACCGTCTGCATGCGGACCTTCGCGAAGCAGAAGCGGAACGCTTGCGTCTTCGCGCCAAGGACGAAGAATTGACGCGCGAGAGGGCACGTCTCGCAACGGAGGGGAAGCGTGAGCAGCAAGAAAAGGTCCGGGAACTGGAGAAGAAGCTTGAAGCACTGTTGCGTGATTTCGAGTATCACACCCGCGAAGCGGTGAACGCGGTCCAGGATCGTGCCGCGGCACAGAAGGTTTCTAAAGACGCCGAGCGGCGACTCGCAAAATTGCGTCGGGACTTTCGCGAGCAATTCGATTCCACCGTAGTCGCGCACGCAAGTGGAGCTGACCGCGAAGACCCAAACGCCCAGCCTCAACTCGTGAAGCATGTTTCAGAGGGCGATTTGGTGAAGTTGAAGTCTGTTGGCCGCAACGCGCGGGTCGTAAGGCGCCTCGACGAAAACCACTTCGAAGCCGAAGTCGGAACCATGAAGATGCGAATTGCACGCGAGGACATCGCGGGAGTCGTGAGTCGTGCCGCAGAGACTCCGGTGAAGGCAGCCCGCGCCAAAGGCGTCTCAGTTGTGCTCGAACGCGACGCCGAAAACGTGCCTTCGGAGATCAACGTCATCGGTCACACAGTGGACGATGCGACGCGCGAAGTTGAAAAATTTGTGGACCGGGCATTTCTTGCGGGACTGCCCAGGGTAAGAATTGTTCACGGCAGTGGCATGGGAATTCTGCGCAAGGCGCTGCGGCAGTTCTTGCAGAAGCATCCGCACGTGGAATCCGTCGCGGAGCCGCCGCAACAAGAAGGTGGCGGTGGCGCAACGGTTGCAGAGTTGAAAGTATAGAAGAAACACGTGGGACATGCGGCTCGCCTGTCCGGGCGAACGCTCCACACGTTTGAGCGTGAGGCTGAAATGCTAGACATTCATCTTATAACTCGCGAGGAGATACCAGCGCTTCTTTCTCTCATCCGCTCCCTGGCCACCTACGAGAAAAAGCCTCACAAAGTTGTCGCCACTGAAGCCGACCTGCTCCGAGACCTCTTCGGCCCGCAACCAAAATTCCGTGCACTCATCGCGAAGTGGAACAATGAGCCAGCTGGCTACGCATCCTTTTTTTATTTCTATTCGACTTATGAAGGCCGCGCCACGCTATTTCTCGAAGACTTGTTCGTGCTCGACGAGTTTCGCGGAAGCGGCATCGGCAAAGCCCTGCTCTCGGCAGTGTCAAAGCTCGCCGTGGATGAAGGCTGCTTCGGACTGCGCTGGGAAGTGCTGGACTGGAATCGTCCCGCGATTGAATTTTACGAGAAGCTGGGAGCGACTTTCCTGAACGAGCGCAAGGCTGTCGCATTCGACGGCGAGGCTTTGCGGCGCGTGGCGTCTGAGTTTTCACTGCACAAGAAAGATCTTTAACGCAGAGATCGCAGAGATCGCCGCGCAAAACCCATTGATTTGCCTTACCCTGCAAAGCTCGGTCATCCCGAGCGAAGCATCTGGCAGATGAGTGTTGGCGGGCGTAGAGTAATCGCATGAAATCGTCTGCGATGGCAACCTTCGTCGTCGGGGATCACGTGCATTTCGCTAGGTCTCGCCTCGACACTGCTGTCCACTCCTGTCCACGCCCAGATACTTACGATGCCCACCGGATGGATTGCAACAGCCGAACCAAACGGCCCGTTCGAGGAACACTCAAAGCTAAGGCAAGCAAATTACTCCAGACACGAGTGGCGCGTGAGGGTGTCCTCAGGGGGGCTTGAGATAACCGACGATGGCAGCCGCGATCACGAAGAAGCGGGCCTGGTGTTCCCTCCCCACTTCCACCGGACCAAAGACATGATTGGGCGTGCAATGACGGCTAGAGCGGGTGGTGACTGGCTCATTGGGTTTGATGCTGGCGAGTTTGGTGGCGGACTTTGGTGGACGAGTCATGACGGTAAACGCACGAAACCGTTGACCCGAGAGAATGTACAGGCATTCGTTCTGAGAGGCAAAGACGTGCTCGTGTTTACGGGACTTGCACATATGGGTTACAACCGGGGAGCGGCATATCTATTTCGCTCAACTGGTGATGACGGTGAAATCACCCGCATCGCCGATCTGGACTCCGCTCCTTTCGCTGCGTTGCTTGAAAACAATGATTCAGTTTTGATTGCGGTATCAAATGGAGCGGTTACACTCCGGCCAGACGGAAGTGTGGTGCGATTGTATAAACAGCACGAAATGCCAATCTTATATCCGAACTCCGTCGCAGGCGAAGAAAGCGACGCAATCTATATCGGGATGCGTTTCTATGTTCTTAGTTAGATTACATCGTCGCGCAGACGGCATATACGAAAGCACTTGGTTTGAGCGATCATCAAAACGACATGACTAGCAGAAATCTCCATATCACTGATTGGCGGAATTTCACGCCACCATTTCGCTCCAACTCCAAAGGGCCAGCATTAGAAACGCTGACAAAAGCGCACAGCCTCTACTTCCGCTTTTCAGAGCGAAGCCGGCCACCAGTCTAAGGAGAGCAACCAACAAGAAAAGATCGGCCGATCTGGTGGTCAAAGAAGCTACTGGTTTCTAACCTATTGATCCCCGCGCCTGCCTCAACAGGACAGCGCCCGACGTACCGTAGCGACCTCCGTGTAGTCGCCTCAAAATACAAGCTGGAGAACTACAAATCATGAGAGCTACACGCATGTTGGCGGCGATGCTTTGTTTGCTTAGCGCCGGTGCATTCGCCGTACCGCCGCGCAGCTTCGACTGGGTACAGGCCAGCGACGAAACGTCGGTTCTTGATCCGGCCGCGTTTCATGCCGGCCGCGTTTATCATCCCGGCTACGACGGTGGAAATCTGCACGTTGATATCGCTGCAACCCAGCCTGTCACCATTGCGATGACGACCGAACAAGCCTGGACCGATGCCCAGCAGCATCCCGAGAGCGCGCCGAACCTGACTTTCTCGTGCGTGCGCGAGCACGTGTTGAGTACCACGTATGAGTGCGCCTTGCCGCCATCAACGCCCATGGTCTTGCTGGTCCGCGACGAGCGCGCGCCTCGTCGCGTGGTACAGACGCGCTGGGGAGTAATCGTCGAGACGGCCAGGCAATACATGCCACCGAACAATTTGCATATCACTTACTATCGCTGGGATTGCGTCGCCAACTGCGTTCAGCCTGAATTCTTGTGGACGCGTCTGGTGAAGGAAAAATACGAGCTGACATCCGTGCCCAAGATGTACAACGTCCTGACTCCAGAGCACGATGGCCAGCGCATCAATGTGAAATTCAAAGCGCCGGTTCCGATGACCATTGCCGTGCTTCCGGCAAAAGTAGCAGACCAGCTTTACAGCAGTCCGGCCAGCCTAAACTCTGCTCTAGAAACCTCCTCGTGCAAGCAGCGCGGAGTGCAGTCACTCTCGTTTGACTGCAGCCTTAACATTGATGATGGTCCACAGTCGCTGGTGGTAATTCCAGATACTGGCGTGCCTTCGCACAAGAAGGCCTCGGTCGAGTTACAGACTCTGCGGTGCACGGCCAATTGCGAGCTGATTACGAAGTGAGAAACGTGCAGCCTCGGCTCTAGCTTTTGGCTTATTACCCTAGATTCCAACGATTTCCACCCCCCGCCGCCTCTGCCGCGACTACAATTGTGCGCAAGTTGGGGTTGTGGCAACCAAAACAAAGCGAGCGCGACCGCGGCGGAGTCCTTGGTGCAGACTTGTTGCAATTGGCGCGTCCGCGGGTGGGTTGGCCGCGCTCTCCGCTCTAATTGACGGATTGAATTCTGAGTTCCCGCCTATCGTGGTTGTGCAACACCTGGATCCACATCACAAGAGCCACCTGGCTTCAGTCCTCGCCCGGAAGACCAGAAAGCCGGTCAAAGAAGCCGAAGACGGCGAACCAATATCACAGAGCACGATTTATATTGGCCCTCCGGATGAACATCTGCTGGTGGCGCAAGGAAGGATTCAGCTTGCCCACTCCCGGCTCATACGCTTTTCTCGTCCTTCCATTGACCTGCTGTTTGCAGCGGTCGCCGCCATTTACGGAGAGCATTCAATCGGTGTTATTCTTAGCGGCTCTAATCGTGACGGAGCGGATGGTATTGCAGCGATTCGGCGAGCGGGCGGAGTCACCATTGCGCAAGATCCGGTTAGCGCAGAGTATCGCGTAATGCCGCAAGCCGCGATTGATACCGGATGCGTTGACCTGGTAGTCCCGCTCGACCAGATGGGCAGCGTTCTTTCCAGGCTCTTCGTGGAGGGCAAGACCAGGAAATGGCCAGAGATGTTTCGCTGACGGAACTGCTGCAGGAACTCGCCGAGCAGCGCAGCTTCGACTTTCGCGGGTATAAGAAAACCACCCTAGAACGCCGCTTCCGCCGGCGCATGTTTCAGCTCAATGTCGGAAATTACGCCGACTACTCAGAGTACATCCGCAACAATCCTGAAGAAATCAACGAGCTTCTCAACACCATCCTCATCAATGTCACGGGATTTTCCCGTGATCCCCCGGCATGGGAGATATTGAGGCACGAAATTTTGCCTCCCCTATTGAAGCCTCTCAAGACCGGCCACTCATTTCGGGTGTGGAGCGCCGGTTGCGCGAGCGGCGAGGAGGCGTACTCGGCAGCCATTCTGCTGGCCGAGCATTTTGGGCCGCATATCCAGGAATACGACGTCAAGATTTACGCGACGGACATAGACGAGGACGCATTGAACACCGCTCGTCGAGGCGAATATTCTCTCGATTCAGTGCAGCGTGTCCGCCCGGAATGGCAGGGTAAATATTTTCATGGAGAGGGATTGTTACGGATAAATCGAGACGTTCGCCGCCTGGTCATTTTCGGCCGCAGCAATCTCGGCCAGGACGCTCCGATTTCGCACGTGAATCTGCTGATCTGCCGCAACCTATTGATCTACTTTGATTCCGACCTACAGAAGCAAATCCTGAAGCGCTTGCACTATGCGCTCGAGCCAGGTGGCATTTTGTTTTTGGGAAAGTCCGAATCGCAGCTGGCCAGGTCATCGCAATTCCGCCGGGTTAACGCGCGCTGGCGAATTTTTCAGCGGATTACAGACTCGGCGCCTTCCGATGAGCAGCCGCAGCCAAGGCGAGACAATAATCCCCAAGAGGATAATAATAGAGAGCAGATGGGGCCTTCCTCACCGGCAAACGACGAAATGGTGCGTCGCCAGCAGCGTTATTTGCTGGAGATGCTCCGCATTGGAGTCATCATCCTTGACGCTGACGACCGGATAACGCAGAACAACAGCGCGGCGCTTACCATTTGTGGACTCCCTGCCGCCGATCTGGTTGGCAAACGGTTGCAGGAGGCCGAGCTCTTTACCCGTATTCCCGATCTTGGGCCGCAGCTGCAAAAGGCGCGACACAATAATGAGCCTTCTCGATTGCAGACCCGGATCAAGACTCCGTCAGGTGAAAAGCTGCTGGAAATCACGATCCGGCCCACCCAGGACGAAAAAGGCCGTCGCACCGGTACGCTGATTTATCTGTACGACCAGACTCTCGAGGAAAAACTGCAGGCCACTGTCGAGGAGCTGGAATCCACCAGCGAAGACTTGCAGTCTGCCAACGAGGAGCTTGAAACCACCAACGAAGAGCTCCAATCCACCAATGAAGAGCTGGAGACTACAAACGAAGAACTGCAGTCAACCAACGAAGAACTAGAAACCACCAACGAGGAACTGCAATCGCTCAACGAAGAACTAGAAACCACCAATCAGGAACTGGAGGAGCGCACTAAAGAATTGGATCAGGTCAACAGCGTGTACTCGCAAACGCTGGAGCAAATGCGTCTGCCGGTCATGTTGGTGGACCAGGACCGCCGGATTGAATTTTGGAACAGCAGAGCGCTGCGCCTGTTCGGGTTCAAGAACAAACCGCCGATGGAGCTGACCATCGATCAGTTGCCGCTCTCGCCGGAGCTACGGAATGCGCTGGTGCGAAGGCATCGCACCGTCCTGGTTAAACAGGCGCCCATGATCACCAGAGACCAGCACCTTGGCGGCAAATTGAACATTACGGCTGACATTCATTTCAGCGTAATTCCGCGAGAAGATCACAGCAAGAGCGTGCTCATCATGTTCGACCCCGGCTCGCCGGAACGCGCAGTGGCGCAAAAACCAGTCGCAAAGAAGAAAAAAAATCGCGGTTGACCAACCCGGTTTACAGCGCATCAATCCAACAAGACTTACGTTTGCCGAGGCGAATTACAAGTCCCTGAGGAAAGAATGAGCGCATTCCAGCTCAGAGCCAAGGCAAACTACCATGAAAGCCGCCACACTGAAACTTGTTGATCCCACCTCAGCCGAAATAGATTTTCTTCGCTCCGAACTGAGTACCGGCCTCACATTGACCGGAATCGCACTGGATTCCAGAGACCAGGCCAGAAGGAACCGCAATTGCGCGAACGCGAGAAAGGCGTATGACGCCGTAAAGCGTTTCGTTCCGCGGGTAGCGCTATCGCCCGACGAAACCAACGAGATCAACTCCAGGCTGGAACATTTGAGATCTGAGCTTCAGCGGCTAGGAGAAGAAGTCTAGATAGTCTACCTGGGGACAGCCGCCCTCGGCTGTCCAGGCGAGCTTGCTCGCCAAGCGCAATAATTCTCTCCGTCTTGCCGAGTGTTTTGTGCATTTTGCGGAGCTCTGCTCCACCGGACAGCCGAGGACGGCTGTCCCCGCGTGATTGCCTTTATTTTCAAAAATAGAATTTCAAATCAGAGAGAAGCCTACCTCAGCCGCGATCTGATCTCCC
>QHZR01000449.1 GCA_003224755.1 Acidobacteriota bacterium | reverse complement strand
GCGGAATCGGCAGGGAAGTCGCTTTACAGCTCGCGAAAAGAGGCGCGCACGTCGTTGTCGCTGATTACGATGGCGCAGGTGCGGAAGGGTCTGCCAAAGAGGCTGCTGCGCTTTCATCAGCCGCGCACGTTGCTCACACGAGGACAGACCTCAGCAAGGCGGAAAGCCTGGCTAACGCCGTCAACTTCACGATTGCACAGTTTGGCGGAGTCGACTGCGTGGTCAATACTGCGGCGATTTATCCAGTGCCCGGGGCCGGCGGCGAACTGAGCGAAGCGCAATGGGCCAACACATTCCTGCTCAACGTTACCGGAAACTATTTGCTCGCACGGGAGGCCGAATGGGTGTTCAGAGATCAAAACCTCTCGGGTGCGATGGTCCTGACCGGGTCAGCCAACGCCATTGTTCCCAAGAAAGGGAGTGAGGCCTATGACACCAGCAAGGCGGCGCTCAATCATCTGGTGCGTGAACTGTCCATTAGATTGAGCCCAGTCGTGCGGGTTAACGGAATTGCGCCAGCGACGGTCGTTGCCGGTTCAACTATGTTTCCGCGCGACCGAGTGATGCAGTCGTTAGACAAGTACAACATCGCATACTCAGCGGATGAAGACACCGAGAGCTTGCGCTCGAAGCTGGCTGATTTTTATGCACAGCGCACGCTTACGAAGCGGCCAATCCTGCCACAAGATTGCGCCAACGCCATTGTTTGGCTTTTGAGTGAACAGAGCACAAAGACCACAGGCCATATCATTCCGGTTGATGGCGGCCTTTCAGAGGCTTTTCTGAGGTGAGTTTAAAGATCTGCAATATCAAAACCGAACGAACACTAGGGAGAACCGATACTTTGATGACCAGAAAAAGGACGAATTTCGTTCCGAAAAGCACAATCCTGGCTTTCCTATTCCTAGGCTTGTCCTCAATCTGCATTGCAGAACCGCAGACCTGGCAAATTGATCCTAACCACACGGCGGCGCAATTTTCCGTGCGACATTTGGGGATTTCAACCGTGCGCGGCGTATTCGAAAAGACCAGTGGAACGGTGGTTTTCGATCCGTCGGATCCTGCGAAAACATCCATTGACGCCACCATAGATGCCACAACATTCAACAGCCGGGTCCAGATGCGCGATAACGATGTGCGCAGTCCGCACTTCCTGGACGTGGCGAAGTATCCAGCGATCACATTCAAGTCAACGCACACCGAAGTCCCCGGCGCCGGCATATTCAAAATCACCGGAGATCTGACGATTCATGGAGTAACCAAGCAGGTAGTCCTTGAGGTAGAGGCTCCGTCGCAATCAATTCAAGATCCCATGGGTAAAGGCACGCGCATGGGAGCGAATGCCACGACGAAGATTAACCGCAACGATTTTGGCATTACGACGATGCCCGGAATAGTGGGAGACGAGATCCAGATCGTACTCGATGTCGAGCTGACGCGCCCAGCTAAATGAAAATGACGCTGCAACGGATTTGTTTTGTACTGCGAGTAAAACCGGAGCGACTTGAGGAATACAAACGCCGGCATAGCAGCGTCTGGCCGGACATGTTGCAGGCACTGCGTGAGACGGGATGGAGTAACTACTCCCTCTTTCTGCGCGATGACGGGATGCTCGTGGGTTATTTGGAAACCGAGAATTTCGAGCGCGCTCGCGCTGGCATGGCGGGACGCGAGGTGAATGAGCGATGGCAACGCGAAATGGCAGACTTTTTTCTGCAAGCTGCCGATCTGCTTCCGGATCGCGCGATGCAGCCGCTCGAAGAAGTGTTTCACCTCGACTAAAGGACTGAACTCAATAATGGCGGCGAATCCCGCAATTGGCGTTGTATATCACTGGTTAGGCGGTCTCGCCTCTGGCAGTTTCTACGTTCCCTATAAAGGCGTGAAACGGTGGGCATGGGAGACGTATTGGCTGGCGGGCGGATTCTTCAGTTGGATCATTGCACCCTGGATTCTCGGGCTGGTAATGACGAAGGATTTGCTTGCAGTTCTTCACGAGGCACCCGCGAGCGCTATTTTATGGGCCTTCTTTTTCGGGCTTCTTTGGGGAGTCGGCGGTCTCACCTTCGGCCTCACGATGCGGTATCTGGGACTCTCACTTGGAATGGCGGTCGTGCTCGGGCTCTGTGCGGCTTTCGGAACACTGATGCCGCCAATCTTTCGCGGTGTGTTCCTAAGTGAGGTGGTCGGCACGACTTCAGGCCGGATCATTCTCCTAGGCATTGCTGTTTGCCTCGCCGGAATTACAGCAGCAGGACTGGCCGGCATCTCGAAAGAGCGCGTGATGTCGCCGGAACAACAAAAGGCGGCAATCAAAGAATTCGATCTAAGGAAAGGAATCGGCGTCGCCGTTCTCTCCGGCGTCATGAGCGCATGCTTCGCTTATGGATTGGCCGCCGGCGATCCTATCAAAACTCTAACCCTTCAACACGGCACTGCAACTTTATGGCAGGGACTGCCTGTGCTGGTGGTTGTGCTCATCATCGGCGGGTTCACGACGAATTTCATCTGGTGCCTGATCCTACTGATTCGGAACAAAACCGGAGGACAATTCTTCAACTCACGTTCAGTTGGGCGAGGTCCAAGTCAAGAGGTGGTCATTGAGACCGCAGTCGATGCGCCCAGCCGCGAAATAGTTGAACACAGTTCGTTCCAACGCGCAGTTCAAGTTTTGGAGGCGCCGCCCGCTCAAGAACCGTCGGAACGGGCTCCGATGCTTAGAAACTACCTTCTTTGCGCCCTAGCTGGAACGACGTGGTATTTCCAATTTTTCTTTTACACCATGGGCGAGACCCAGATGGGGAGATACAAATTTTCAAGCTGGACGCTGCACATGGCCAGCATCATCATTTTCAGCAGTCTCTGGGGCATCGGATTCAAGGAGTGGAAAGGTGCTGGGCGTCGGGCCGGGCAGTTACTTGCTCTGGCTCTCTTTCTTCTCGTCGGGTCAACAGTCATTGTCGGATATGGAAACTATCTCGGGCTGACCGCTAAGTAATCTCGGTGGAGCGGCCATAACGTTCGAGTGTGGCGTCAGTAGTGTGCCTGCCGGGGCTACCGTCCGAAGGCCACTTACAGCAAAATCGAAAAGGTTTGAAAGGCGATCCGAAATGCGATCTTATAATCTCCCGCTTCTCAACCGTCGCAAGTTTCTAACTGATAGCTCAATCGGACTTGCTGCCATAGCCGCTACGTCGGCGATTTCAAGCAGCAGGCTTGCATGGGCTCAGCCTTCTACCGAAGAGACCGTCGAGGTCAAGACTGCTTACGGAGGACTGCGCGGAAAACGCCACGGAGATCTGATTACCTTCAAGGGCATCCCTTACGCGGGCGCCGTATCGGGACGGAATCGCTTCAAAGCGGCGCCGCCTCTGCAACCGTGGACAGGTGTTCGTGATGCCTTCACTCCTGGGCCGCCCGCATTTCAACCGAACAAACCATCTTTTGGACACGATGAGCCGTTTCCCTCTGAAGATTGTCTTGTCCTTAATATCTGGACGCCTGCAGCGGATCGCCGCCGTCGTCCTGTCATGTTTTACAACCACGGTGGCGGTTTCGTAATCGGGTCCGGAAGCACTTGGTATCAGGACGGGAGCAATCTAGCTCGCGAATACGACGTTGTCGTGGTGGCGAATAATCATCGCCTGGGACTTCTTGGCTACTTGTTCTTAGCCGATCTGGCAGGCGAGGAATACGCCACTTCAGGCAATCAGGGGATTTTGGATATCGCTGCAGCGCTTAAGTGGGTTCACGAAAATATCGAGGCGTTCGGGGGTGATCCGCAGAACGTAATGGTGTTCGGTGAATCCGGTGGTGGTGCAAAGACATCCTGTATTTATGCTTTGCCCATCGCAAAGGACTACTTCAATAAGGCCTCGATCGAGAGTGGACATGGCGTCCACATGGCACCGCGCGACATCGCAACCGAAACCGCCAGAATGGTTCTCGCCGAACTCGGTCTATCAGAAAAGGGCGACCTCAAACTGAAAGAAGTGCCTGCCCAGAAACTGCTGCAAGTCCAAGAGTCACTCGCCAAGAAGAGCGCGATGGGCCTAAGCCTTAGCTCTGGCAGAAAAGGTATGGTCGTTTCGCGTCCCGGAGGATTTACACCCGTAGTGGACGGAACCTACCTACCACATCATCCTTTCGATCCCACCGCGCCAGAATTCTCTCGAGACAAACCCCTGATGGTCGGAAGCAATAAGGATGAGATGGCATTCTTTCTACTCGAACGCAAGGACAACGAAGCATTTACGCTCACGGAAGATGGACTGAAATCACGATTGAGTAAAGAATTGGGAGAGAATGCGGAACGAATTCTGGCCACTTATCGCAATAGCCGGCCAAGCGCCTCTCCAGCACAGCTTTATGTGGCAATCACCACAGCCCGCGCCTTCTGGCTTGGCTCCATTGAAATTGCCGAAAAGAAATCTGGGCAGAAAGCCGCGCCGGTGTATATGTACACGTTTACGCACGGATCAAACATGATTGTCCCGGGAACGAACCATCGCCTGGGCGCTGCTCACGCGACAGAAATTTGGTACAAGTTCGACAACGTTGATCTCGAACCGCCGAAAGACTCACCCGGCCCACTGATCGGCGACGACTCGGATCGCAAAAAAGCGGCGCTGAATATGAGCGAAATGTGGGCGACCTTCGCGAGGACAGGACACCCGCGCGCCAAAGGTCAGCCCGCCTGGCCAGCGTATGACACGCAAACTCGCGCAACCATGATGATCGACGCTGAATGCAAAGTTGAAAATGATCCATTCGGGCTGGAGCGTGCTATGTGGGACAGCCTAAAACCGTAACGAAAGCAGGCGGGAATTGCTCACAGAGTTCTGCGGCACAACAACGCGCGAATCCAAAGTAAACTGATAGTTGACGTTCAAGCTTTCCATACCGCCAGGAATTTTCAATGCCTACCTGTTTGACTGCGATGGCACCATCGCAGACTCCATGCCGCTGCACTACATCGCGTGGAAGCAAGCGCTCGGCCAATGGGGATGCGAGTTCACCGAGGAGCGCTTCTACGAACTGGGCGGGCTTCCGATTTTTGAGATAGTTCAACTTCTCGGTCGCGAACAAGGCATTCATATGCCGATCGCCGAAGTCGCGAAACGAAAAGAGGAACTCTACTTCGAACACCTTCCCAAGCTGCAATGTGTCCCAGAAGTCCTGGAACACATTGAACACGAGCATGGGCGCATTCCATTTGCGGTTGTCTCGGGCAGCACGCGCGACTCGGTCGAAGCTTCGTTGCGTGCCATTGGGCTGATCAACAGATTCGAGGTGCTCGTCTGCGCTGGTGACTACACGAAGAGTAAGCCAGATCCTGAGCCCTTCCTCGTTGCTGCGGAGCGTCTAGGTATCTCGCCCGAAGGCTGTCTCGTCTTCGAAGACACGCAAATGGGCATCGATGCTGCCTCAGCCGCTGGCATGGCGTCCGTCCGGGTTCCTGCACCGCGGGACCGCAGTACGATGAGGGATAGGTAAGCTGGTAGCGTTTCCTCGTGATCTGGAAGCTCTTTCTTGCAACGACGGAAGACATGCTGCCTTGAATAAATCGATAGGGGACGGGATCGCGTCGAATAGAGGTTTAGCGCAACCTCTGGGCAGTTCGATAAGTTCACTCAGAAAACCAAAAGCATTACCGCCTCACGCCCTCTTTCAGCCTTGAGCACTCATCCCGGCGTCGCGTCCGAAAAAGCACTAGCGTCACACGGCAACAATCCCGAGAGACGCGGTTAGTCAGTTGCGACGGAGCCTAATTCTACGGGTAGGCGACTGGTAC
>QHZR01000160.1 GCA_003224755.1 Acidobacteriota bacterium | reverse complement strand
AAACCGTTCATTCACGATCTGCGCAATTTCCGGATCGTCGTACGATTCGCGGTCCATCACATGGCACCAGTGGCACCAAACCGCGACAATGTCGAGCAGGATCGGCTTGTTCTCCCGCTTGGCTTCTTTGAACGCTTCTTCTCCCCACTCGTGCCAGTGGATGGGCTGGTGCATAGCCGAGCGCAAGTAGGAGGAAGAGGCGTTGGCGAGGGAGTTGAGGGTTTCGACGCTCATAACTCAAGTTTATACGCAAGACTCGCCAGGGGCGCGGCAGCAAGAGTGGATTTCCTCTAAAAGGCATTGACATGCGTTACGTAACGCATTACATTTAGATGGGATTCGGTCAATCCGTCACAAAGGCCTGAAGCGGCTGTACGAAGACGACGACCCTCGCGGCGTGATCAGGGAACATACCGAGAAGCTGCGGGCATTCTGGCACGGCTCGACGCCGCGACCGCGGTCACAGATATGGATTTGCCAGGCTTCCGCCTTCATTCGCTCAAAGGTCAACTGAAGGGTTTTTGGGCGGTAACAGTTCGCGCCAACTGGCGGGTTATTTTTCCCTTCGCAGACGGGGAAGCACTGGGACGTTGATTACACCGATTATCACTGAAGGAGACTGAACATGCCGATGAAGAATCCGCCACATCCTGGCGGCTTTGTGCTGCGCCAGTGCATTGAGCCTCTGGGCCTGACCATAACGCAGGCTGCTAATGCCCTCGGGGTGACTCGTACTACGTTGTCGGAGCTTGTCAATGGGAAGCGCGGGATATCTCCCGAAATGGCCGTGCGTCTTTCCAAGGTTTTCGGCGGCAGCGCAGCAACCTGGCTTACGCAGCAAGCCCGCTATGATCTGGCACAGGTCCGTGCCGACCGGATCAGGGTTAGGCGATTGGAATTCGCGTAGTGCGCCAGAGGGAGCTATCTTCGAATGCAATTTCTTCCCACCATGCCAGCGGATGGACTGGTGCATGACCGAGCGCGGGTAAGAAGAAGAGGCGTTGGCGAGGAGTTCAGGGTTTCGAGTTGGCATGACAACAGTCTAACGCCGTCGAGGGCTGTCCGCCGCAGTGGTGGCCAAACTGCGAAAAACTACGAAGCGCACGACTTCGGTTTCAGAGGCGCAACCGATGCCTCCACCTGGGTCCAAAGCAGGTAAATCCGTAAGGGCCTTGTTTGCGGACGTCTCCGGTCCACTGGTCTTAGTTGGCGGCCTTGTCAATCGCGGACTCTAACCCAAACAGCGACTTCGGTGCACACGTGCATCCATGGTAGTGCTTTACTCAATGAGTGATCCCGCTCAGCCTGAGCTCCGTAATTGCCGTGGGCATGTCTGTACATCGCCCGCAAGTGCATTTTTCTTCCGAATAATCCCTAGATATCGATAAGAATTTTGCTCGCGTAAACTCCGACAATAGTTCTGCTATGCCCGTTTTTTCAATTCGTCCTTCTCGTGCTCCCTTCGCTTTTACATTCTCTTCCCCCGGTGTACTCTACTCGCCCATCGCCATGAATCGTGACTTTGTATGCTGGACAGGTGCCGTAACACGCGGTCCGGTCAAGAAGAATCGTGACTGTCTTGAGATCGGCGTCTGATCGGGAGCTTAAATTCAGGCTGCGATCGCCCCGAGAGGCACTTGCAATATCGATTGCTATGAGTGCGAGGATGATAACTGACAGAGACACCGTCAATCTTCGAGTTGACATTCATTCCTTTCGGCAATGAGTGGCGCCTGTGGGGACTATCCTCCCGCGACCGCATCCAGCCGAGCGAGCGTATCGGGATAACGCCTAACCAGGAGAACCAAAGCCGCAGCCTGCGGATTAGGTTTTGCACGGCCCTGCTCCCATTTTTCTAACGTTCGCTCGTTGATGCGCAGCTTGCGCGCGAATACCGCACGCGAGCAACGCAGTTTCTTGCGAGTGTCCCGAATGACTTTGGAATCCACCTTGGGCAGCGGCGAGACCTCGACCTTGTAGCTGCGCAGAGTGAGCTTGCCTTCGCGATGCAGCGTCATCTCGGAGACGCCTTCCATCAGTTCAGAAAAAATCCTTCTCTTAGTCATTGCTGATCGCTTCTGTCTGCTAGCGGCACGCAATGTCAACTCGTTTTCAATTGCTGCCTTCAACGCCTTCTTTTCGGCTGCTGTTAGGTCCGATGCCTCATCTTTGCTATAAAGCGTCATCAACTAGATCTGCCTGTCGGATGCGAGGTAGTAATAGATCACTCTCAATCCACCTCTTCCGTCCCTTGCCACGCCGAGCATCCGCCCAGCGCATTTTGCGGAATCCGCCAGTGGCGGGCATTAGGTCTCCAAGTTCAGGGTTGCTTGCGAGTTCGCTCTGGAGTCTGTAATCGTCATCGCCTAGATATTGCGGCAGACGACGGGTAAATCCCGACGGCTCTATGAACTCCAAATACTGCTTCATACGCTACTAGCGTACTAATCTGCCACTATACGCTAATGGCGTATATAAATCATCAATTGCGAAGGACTTTTGTAACACCGACGGTGGCCGACTCAAGTCCGTCTTTGGACTCTGCCCGGTCGTGGAACTGCCCCACTCAAGCCAAAACCGGGCTTGAACGGGCCACCCGTCTCCAAAATGATTGTCAATACTTCGCATTGCGGAATTGACTACCCGTTTTGCCTGGCCTAAGATTGCTCTTCGCATGATTGGGCAGACCCTTTCCCACTATAAGATTACGCGCAAACTCGGTGGCGGCGGCATGGGAGTGGTGTATCAGGCCGAGGACACCGAGCTCGGCCGCTCTGTGGCGCTGAAATTCCTACCCGAGGATGTCGCCCGCGACGCGCAAACCTTGGAGCGTTTTCGTCGTGAGGCGCGTGCCGCTTCCGCCCTCAACCATCCCAACATCTGCACGATTTACGAGATTGGCAAGAACGACGCCCAGTCCTTCATCGCGATGGAGTTTCTGGACGGGACAACGCTGAAGCACAAGATCACCCAGAAGCCGCTTGATGTTGGACTCCTCCTTACACTTGCCATCGAGATTGCGGACGCGCTCGACGCCGCGCACTCCAAAGGCATTGTTCATCGCGACATTAAACCGGCAAACATTTTCGTGACCGAGCGCAATCACGCCAAGATCCTCGATTTTGGATTGGCGAAGGTCATGGCAGAGCGCGGCAATATCCTTGAGCCGGAAGCAGCCACGGTCGCTGCCAGTGCTGGAGTGAGGTTCGAACAGCTGACGTCGCCTGGCGCTACGCTGGGCACAGTGGCGTACATGAGTCCGGAGCAAGCGCTGGGTGAAGAACTCGATGCGCGAACAGATGTGTTCTCTTTCGGCGTGGTGCTGTACGAAATGAGTACTGGGCGTCTGCCCTTCGAAGGAAGCACCTCAGCGGCGATTTTCAATGCCATTCTCAATAAGGTTCCCATCGCGCCAGTTCAGTTGAACCCGGAGCTTCCGCCGGAGCTGGAGCGGATGGTCAATAAGGCGCTGGAAAAGGACCGCGATCTTCGCTACCAGAGCGCAGCCGAGGTGCGCGCCGATCTAAAAAGATTGCGGCGCGACTGGCTTGTATCATCACGCCACCATATTGGAGCGGCAGGGCCGGACGCATCGTTAACACCTGCGACCGCGATGCCAAGCGGCAAAATCGAGATTGCAGGCGCCAAGCGCAGTCGCGTGCCGCTGCTAGCCGGCGCGGGACTATTGGTGCTAGGTGTTGGTGCACTCGCGGGCGTTTGGTTTGGCTCTCGGACTGCGACTCCGCCGGTGCCCACGTTTCGCGAGTTGAGCTTCCGTCGAGGCGCGTTGTACACAGCGAGGTTCGCTCCCGACCCCCGTTCCGCAGTTTACGGTGCGGCGTGGGAGGGCGATCCCGAAGCCGTATTTATCAGTTCTCCGAATTCCACTGAGTCTCGCGACCTCGGGCTCCCGGCAACAGAAGTCTTAGCGGTATCTTCCGGTGGCCAAATCGCAGTTCTGCGGCACTTCGGCATCAGTCCCAATCATTTCACGCATCGCGGTACTCTGGCGCAAGTTTCTATCGGCGCCGATGCTCCGCGCGATCTGCTCGATAATGTTGAAGCCGCAGATTGGGTTCCCGGCAAAGAATCGCTCGCGGTAGTCCACGTTGTGAACGGTCAAAGCAGGATTGAGTACCCCATCGGCAAAGTACTCTATGAGACTCCGGGATGGATCACTAACGTGCGCTTCTCTCCCAAAGGCGACAGGCTCGCGTTTATCGACCACAATCTTCTTGGGGATGACGGCGGCACCATCAGCGTGGTTGACCTGAATGGTAAGAAGTCTGATTTGACTGAGCGATGGGCCAGCGCTCTCGGAGCTGCCTGGTCGCCTTCGGGAGATGAAATCTGGTTCACCGCCACCGCCACCGGTTTCAGCCGGTCGTTGCGCGGCATCACTCTGTCGCGGAGACTTCGCGAACTGTTGAGCGCGCCGGGAACGCTAACTTTGCATGACGTCACCAGCGGCGGACGTGCGTTGATTTCACGCGACGCTATGCGCGCGGGCGCCATCGGACTAGCTCCAGGCGAAAACAAGGAACGAGACCTGAGCTGGCAGGACTGGACAGTGCCGATCGATGTTTCGGAGGATGGGAGACAGATCCTCTTCATTGAAGCGGGGGAAGCTGGCGGTGGTGAATATGCCGTTTTCAGCCGTGACACGACTGGCACCTCTGCGGTCCGTCTGGGGCAGGGGTCTGCCACCGCGTTTTCGCCCGATGGTAAGTGGACTCTTGTCCTGAGACAAAACGTGACACCACCGGACTTCGTACTGCTTCCGACAGGAGTGGGAGAGCAGCGGCCGGTTTCGACTGGCAGAGTGATTCCCGCCGGGGGACAATTCTTTCCTGACTCCAAGCGGATCGTTTTTCAGGGCAACGAACCCGGACACGCCTCGCGAGTTTATGTCATGAGCCTGGATAGCGGGCAGCCGCGCGCGATTACTCCCGAGGGCTTTGGTATGGGAGCGTATGCGCACGCGATCTCGCCGGATGGCACGCGAATCGCAGTTATCGGTAATGACGGAATTGCCTTGGTTGCTGCGGATGGCAGTGATCCCCAACCGGTGCGCGGTTCGCAACCGAGCGACACCCCACTCCGCTGGATGAAAGGTGGAAATGGGCTTTTCGTGGGACAGCGCGGGGAAACCTCTTGTCCCGTGTGGCGGCTTGACCTGCAAACTGGCGCCAGAACGCCATGGAAGACGGTCTCGCCGGCGGACGTTGCCGGTGTAACCGGAGTTTCTTGCCCTCGCCTCGCCGCCGACGAACAGCATTACGCATTTGGATACGTTCGCGACTTATCGGATTTGTTTCTGGTGGAGCACCTGAGGTAGGAGTGTTCCGGCGGGCGTCCACCGTTCCAAATGACCTAACACCGCAACTTCCCAGGAGGACACATGAGGCACATCATTCTCGCTCTCTATCTATTCCTTGCGGTCGCTGCCAGCGCGCAAGGCGATCGCACTTTTATTAAGTCGAAACTCGCTGCGGAACGCCATCTACCTTTCAGCAGCGCCGTGCGGGTCGGAGACACGCTGTACATCGCTGGGACAACCGCCGATCCAGACAGACTCGCGAAGGGTCTCTCCCTCGAGCAGGAAGCGACAGATCTAATGGACCAGGTCAAACAGAGTGTCGAAAAGTCGGGCATGACCATGGGCGATGTTGTTTCAGTGCAGGTGTTTTGCACGGATCTCGGGCTATACCAATCGTTCAACGGTGTGTACACCAAATATTTCCATGAAGATTTTCCCGCGCGCACATTCGTCGGTGTCAATAAGCTGCTTTTCGGCGCAAGGGTTGAAGTGAATGCGATAGCGGTCGCCCGCTCGAACAAAACAACCAAATAGAGCGATATAGCTCTCTCCGCCCGCGAAAAGGCAGGTTCCTCGACTGCGCTGAGCATTCCGCCAACGGAATGCTCAACTACGCTCGGAATGACAGGGGTTAGTTAATGGGGTTCGCTGATAGGCTCCGGGCAATTCCACAATACAAATCCACCGCGTCCTTCAACGCTTTCTTCTCCACACACTCGCCTTCGGTGTGCGCGACGTGAATTGATCCCGGGCCGATCAGGATGGGTTGTCCCCAGTTGCTGAGCGCGGGAATGTCGGTGGTGAAAGCCGCAACCATCGTGGGCAATCCTTCGAAGGTATGCAGGCGGACGGCAGGGATTTCCAACGTGAACTCGACCGTGGCTAGGTCACCAACGGTTTCGACAATCTCGCGGCGAAGTTGTTCCGCAGGGCCAACAAGTCTATAGAGCAACTGCGCGCGAGCGTGATCCGCAATTACATTGGGCGCGCGGCCGCCCTCGATCACGCCAATGTTCATGGTGCACGGACCGATCTCCGGTTCCGATGGTAGTTTCATCTGCTGCAAACGATGCAACGCTTCGATCAGCTTGTCGATCGCAGAGTCGCCCAACTCCGGATACGCAGAGTGAGCCATGCGTCCGCTTGCAGTAACCCGCACGCGCAGCGACCCTTTCGATGCAATCGCGATGCGGTTCTCCGTGGGTTCGCCGTTAATGAGGAATTTGCATCCGTTCGCTTGCTGGTTGGCGACCTTCGCACCGGCGCTGTCGCGTTCTTCGCCGACCAGGAACAGCAGGCCGACGTAGATACCTTGTTCTTTCAGTTGTTCTGCTGCGGCGACCTGCGCGGCGATGATTCCTTTGGCATCACACGAACCGCGGCCACAGATTTTGTGGTCATCTTCCGAAGACGGAATAAAAGGCGGCACCGTGTCCATATGGGTGGAGAAGACGATGGTTGGATTCGGTTGCCGCGATGACGTGGCATAGACGTTGGCGCGCTCGCCCTCGACCGGCATGCGTCGAGATTCATACCCGAGTTTTCTGAGCTCCTGCTCGAGGAAATGCCCCACCGTGGCTTCATTGCCGGTGATGGATTCGATGTCCACGAGCCGGCGCGTGAGTGCGACGATGTCCATGCCGATTGAGCATACCAAACCGATCGACTCCTGAAAGTTAGAAGTAAGAAGTTAGAATGCAGAAGTAAGAACCCACGAGGCATTCTTGCAATTTGGCTTTTACTTCTGCATTCTGACCTCTGCCTTCTTACTTTCGCATGATCTCGTCCTCATCAATTCGTTCGCTGTTCATCGATGGCCCCGCAGGACGCCTCGAAGCGCTGCTCAACTCTGGCGCAGAGAACGCGAGTCATGCTGCTCTGATCTGTCATCCGCATCCGGTTTACGGCGGCACGATGCACAACAAGGTTGTGTTTCATGCCATGAAAGCGCTGAACAGTTTTGGATTTCCGGTGCTGCGCTTCAATTTTCGCGGCTTTGGGCTGAGTGAAGGAGAGCACGGCCACGGCGAAGGAGAAGCCGAAGACGTGCACGCTGCGCTGGACCGGCTCGATCGCGAATTCCATCTCCCTTTGATTTTTGCGGGATTCTCATTCGGAGCTGCCGTAGGGCTTCGCGTCGCCTGTCCCGATGATCGCGTAAAGGCTGTGATTGGCCTCGGGGTGCCAATTCAGCCAGTGGACGAGCGCGTTTACGATCTCGACTTCTTGCACTCGTGCAATAAACCGAAACTGTTCGTCAGCGGCAGCCGTGATCAGTTTGGCCCCCGTCCGAAGCTTGAGGCACTGGTGAGTTCGCTACCGGAACCCAAGAAATTGGTCATCATTGATAGCGCTGATCACTTCTTCGAAGGCAGGTTGCGGGAGATGCGGGAAGCGGCAGAAGTCTGGATCAGAGACACGTTTACTTGACATCCGGCTTTTAGCCGCTGAGGGACTGTAAGGGCACAACGACCGCTCCTCAGATTAGAATGCTGCAAGTTAGTCGAAAACCATAGCCGAGGATCCCGAATGCCAGACCAGGCGACCGTTCCGACATCCAACATTCATTCCGTGCTCCAGGAGCAGCGCAAGTTCGACTGCCCCGAGCATTTTCGCCAGCAGGCGCACATCAAAAGCCTCGAAGACTATGAGCGCATCTACCGCGAGTCGGTTGAACAGCCAGAAAAATTCTGGGGACGGATTGCGGAAGAACTGCACTGGTTTAAAAGGTGGGACAAGGTCCTCGAATGGAACCATCCGTGGGCGAAGTGGTTCGACGGCGGCCTGCTGAATCTTTCCTACAACTGTCTCGACCGCCACGTGCAAACGCCGCGCAAGAACAAAGCTGCGCTGATCTGGGAAAGCGAACCGGGCGAAGTACGGACCCTTACCTATCAGCAACTTCATCGTGAGGTGCAGAAGTTCGCGAATGTGCTGAAGTCCCTGGGAGCAAAAAAAGGTGATCGTATTGCGATCTACATGGGGATGACGCCGGAGCTAGCGATTGCCATGCTGGCCTGCGCCCGAATTGGGGCCCCGCACACGGTCGTGTTCGGCGGATTTTCTTCACACGCACTGGTTGACCGAATCCAGGATTCACAGGCTGCTTTGGTGATCTCGCAGGACGGCGCATACCGCCGAGGCAGCGAAGTGAAATTGTTCCCCGCGGTGGAAGAAGCGCTGAAATCATGTCCGTCAGTGAAGAATGTGGTGATCTACAAACGCACCGGAACCGCAATCAATATGCAATCCGGCCGCGACCATTGGTGGCACGATCTGATGGAAAAGGCTTCAGATGAATGCCCGGCCGAGCCGCTCGATGCCGAGCATCCTCTATATATCCTTTATACGTCGGGCACGACGGGCAAACCCAAGGGCGTAGTGCACACCACCGGCGGATATTCCGTCGGCACTTACATCACGACGAAGTGGGTGTTCGATCTCCACGAGGAAGATACTTATTGGTGCACTGCCGACATTGGCTGGGTTACCGGACACAGCTACATCGTCTATGGCCCGCTGATGAATGGCGCGACCAGCCTGATGTACGAAGGCGCACCAAATTTTCCCGAGCCGGACCGCTTCTGGCGCATCATCGATCGGCATAAAGTAAACATCTTCTACACCGCACCGACCGCGATCCGCACATTTCTGCGCTGGGGAGACGAGTGGCCGAAGAAACACAAGCTCGACAGCCTGCGCCTGCTCGGTACCGTGGGAGAGCCGATCAATCCCGAGGCGTGGATGTGGTATCGCGAAATCATCGGCCACAACCGTTGTCCGATCGTGGATACATGGTGGCAAACCGAAACCGGCCACATCATGATCACGCCCATTCCGGGCGCGATCGCAACCAAGCCGGGATCAGCCACGAAGCCGTTTCCCGGAATTGTTCCCGAAATTGTCACCATGGACGGCGAGCCAGTTCCTGAAGGCTCCGGCGGTTTTCTTGTGCTCAAGCAGCCGTGGCCTGGCATGCTGCGCACCATCTACGGCGATCCCGATCGTTATGCGAAACAGTACTGGTCGCAAATTCCGCCCAACTATTTCACCGGCGACGGCGCGCGCAAAGATAAAGACGGCTATTTCTGGGTGATGGGCCGCGTGGATGATGTTATTAACGTGAGCGGCCATCGCCTGAGCACGATGGAAGTGGAGTCGGCGCTAGTTGCGCATGACTACGTCGCTGAAGCCGCGGTGGTGGCTCGTCCCGATGAGGTCAAAGGTCAGGCGATTGCCGCGTTCGTGACCCTCCACGGCAGCCGCAAGCCAACGCCGGAGTTAAAAGAAGAGCTGCGCAAGTGGGTGACGAAAGAAATCGGCGCGCTCGCCCGGCCCGACGACATCCGGTTTACCGATTCACTCCCCAAAACCCGCAGCGGAAAAATTATGCGCCGCCTGCTCCGCGAACTCGCCACCAACGGCGAAGTCAAAGGCGATACCACGACTCTCGAAGACTTCAGCGTAATTGCCAAGTTGAAGGAGCAGGAGGAGGAGTGATCGTCCAAAGCAAGTGAAGGTCTCACGGAAAATCGCAGTGTTCGGGTCTCTGGTCCTCGCGATCGCTGGATTGCTGCTCGGGCTTCGGAGTTATGAGAAGCATCTGGCTGAGCAGAAAGGATTATTGCAACTTGCGAACGAAGCTCGCGCAAAGGCCGAGCAGAGTGATGTCCCAGCTGAATTCGAACTCGGGCGCATGTACTACTTTGGCAGCGGACTACCAAAAGACTACGGGGAAGCGATTAGGTGGTTTCGCAAAGCGGCCGACCAGGAATACCCAAAAGCAGAGTTCAATCTAGGCCAGATGTACCATCAAGGCGAAGGCGTAATTAAAGATTATGCCGAGGCGCGCCGCTGGCTTCAAAAGGCCGCTGACCAAGGGTAACGCAAAGGCTCAGGACGCCCTTGGCTACATGTATTACAACGGCGAAGGAGTGCCACTGGACTATACCGAAGCTGCTCACTGGTATCGCCAAGGCGCCGAACAGGGTGACACATTGGCTGAGCAGGGTCTCGCATACATGTATGTCAAAGGGCAAGGTGTCGAGCAGGACGACACTCAGGCTGTGGCTTGGTATCAGAAGGCAGCGGAACAAGGTGATCCCGTGGCTCAGACGAGGCTCGGTTAGATGTATGCATATGGGCAAGGTGTATCACGGGACCGCATTGGGGCCCTTCGCTGGTATCGCATGGCCGCCGAGCAGGGCAATCCCGATGCCAAGCGATTTCTGTCATCGCTAAAGCCACCGATCAGAACGCGCTACTTTGAACTCGGGACGGCAGTGATCGAAGGTGTCGGAGGACTGCTTCTGTTCCTACCATCTTTAATCTCAATCTTTCAGCGGAGAAGACTGGGTGAGTGGAGGCAAGCAGCCGTTACCGCTCTTAGGTTTGAGTGCATTGATAAGCGCGGCATTAAGTTTTTACGCGTTCGCTCATGATATTCGATACTCCCCGTATCACGCTGCCTTCCACGCCTCGAGGAGAGTTTTGCTGGTGATCGCAGTCGTAACGGCAATTACCGTGTTGGTGTCGCCAAAGAAGGAGGTTCCACTGCAACAACACGCTAGGCCCGGACGCCCTCGTCCGGGCGGGCGAGCCTTGCTCGCCAACGTTGCCGCGCAGAGCGCGGCAGGGCGGGTGAGGGCACCCGCCCCTACGTGAGCACGAATATTTTCAATCGGTGGTTGCCCACCCTTGTCGCTCCCGATTTTGGAGCGACAGAGCCTGCCCTGAGCGAAGTTGAAGGGGTGGGGATTTTGATTTTGACGAGGACACAGGCTCAGAACAAGAAGTCAAAGTTCCCAGCCTCCCGCAAAGGACGCGGGAAGGTTGGGGCAACCGAAAGGTTTTGTTTGCTAGAAAGCAAAAGCCCCGCTAGTCAGCCGGGGCAGAGCCAGTAAATCGCGCATCCATCAAACAACTTGATTATAACAGCACGATCAATTGGTCGAGGATCCTGCTGGCGGGGGCCGTCACAACAAATAGCGCAAATGCAGGCCCGCGGTGTTCGAGCTTTTTGCTTGCGCGGACAAGAAGCGTCCCAACATCAAATTGGCGGAGCACCCAGGCTAGCGATTCCAGCCTGCCGCAGAAATTGACGTCGATCGCCAGAAAACATAGTCGCAACTCCGGTTGTGATTAGGTCGAGGTAAAGGTAGCTAAGGTTTCGTTATTAACTTTTACTTACGATGCGAGACGATATCAGATTCGCACGATGGATGCTAGTGGTAAACGTTTACGGGGAAATTGAGTATTGTCACGTACAGGTTAATCGTACCCGCAATTTGATTTTGCGCAATTTTGGTTCGAGCTGCGGTTCTGTGATACAAACC
>QHZR01000159.1 GCA_003224755.1 Acidobacteriota bacterium | reverse complement strand
TGCAGTCGTACAGTAACACCTCGTAGCCAGTGTATGCAGCTTCACCAAAATATTTCGAGTACTCAAAACTCATGTCTACAGAACCTACACGCAGAATCGGTCCGGGAATTTTCGCGCCAAAACTGAGCGAGATTCCCTCCACCGGGTGAATTTGAATCACCAGTTGATTCGAATGCTTCTTCACTGGCGCATTGCGGAAGAGCACAAACGGTGTTTTCTTGAATTGAATCGTGATCTCGGTATGGCGTTTCGCAAGGCGCTTGCCTGTTCGCACATAGAACGGCACGCCCACCCATCGCCAATTATCTATGTTGAGTTTGAGGGCCACAAAAGTCTCGGTCCGCGACTCGGGAGCAACGCCCGGCTCCAACCGATAAGCAGGAAAGTGTTCCTCGCCCCGGAAGCCGTCCGCATATTGTCCGCGAACGCTACACTGCAGAACATCTTCTGACGCCAGTGGCTGCATGGCATGCAATACCTTGGCCTGCTCGTCGCGTACCGCATCAGCCTGAAACGAAACCGGCGATTCCATAGCCACCAGGCTCAGGAGCTGCATAACATGGTTGGGGACCATATCGCGCAAAGTGCCAGCGGTATCGAAATATCCACCACGCTGTTCCACGCCAACGGTCTCCGCATTTGTGATTTGCACGTGGTCAATGTAGCGGCGGTTCCAGATCGGCTCAAAGATAGAGTTATCAAACCGGAAGACCAGGATGTTCTGTACCGTCTCTTTGCCGAGATAATGATCGATGCGATAGATCTGATTTTCGCCGAGCACTGCTTTGATTTGCCGGTTCAACGCTTGCGCCGAATCGAGATCATTGCCGAACGGCTTCTCGATGATGATTCGCCGCCAGCGACCGTTTTCCTGGCGAGCGAGTTCAGCGCTCCCGAGTTTCTCAACGATGGAACCGAAGAACTTCGGCGAAGTCGCGAGATAGAACAGATAGTTTCCGCCAGTGTTGAGTTGCTCATCAATCTGGCCGAGCCGCAACCCTATCGTCGCGAATGTTGCGGGATCGCCAAAATCTCCACTCTGGTAATAAAGACGCTGTTGGAACCAGTTCCACGCGTCAGTTCCGCGGTCTTCGGCAGGCAAAAATGAAGTGACTTGGCTGCGGAATTGTTCCTCGGAGAGTTGGTCAACGGCTATGCCTAAGATTGCGAAATTGTTTGGAAGCAACGAGGCTTTCACCAAGTTGAAGAGTGCGGGAACTAGCTTCCTTTTGGTGAGGTCCCCCGACGCGCCAAACAGCACCATGGCGCATGGGCCGGCCGCCCGGCCGAAATGCAGCGTTTGTTCATCTTGATTACTGGCTACTGCGGTTGCCATGGCTGGCCTGTGGTCCTGTCGCAACATTTTAGGCCCGGGCCGGAGTGAATGCCGCAAAATGTTGATGAAATTATGCTAATTCGCGCGCGCCACTGCCTGTTCCTCGTCGCCGAAACCGTCTATCATCTTTGCCCATGACACTATTTCGATTGTCGATCCTCTGGCTCGTGCTTGCGACCTTGCCGACGTGGGCGCAAACTTCGCCGGCAGATCCTCTCGCTCCCACCCGCGACACGAAATCCGCCGCTGAAATAGATCACGAGTGGCAGGTCTCAATTGCCAAGTACGACTCGAATCGGGCCGAAGTTCTCAAAGAAATGGACAGCCAGGCCAATGACGGCCCTTACCGCGCCGACTGGGAAACGCTGCGCAAATTCGAGATCCCACAGTGGTACATGGATGCGAAGTTCGGAATCTTCATTCATTGGGGAGTGTTTTCAGTTCCCGGCTCTCAGAACGAGTGGTACCCGCGCAACATGTATCAGCAGAAAGATCCGGCATTTCAGGAACATAAAAAGAGGTACGGTGCGCAGGAAATATTCGGATACAAAGATTTCATTCCGCAATTCAAAGCCGAGAAATGGGACCCATCGGATTGGGCGCGACTCTTTAAGCAGGCAGGCGCGCGATATGTCATCCCGGTTGCGGAGCATCACGATGGCTTTGCGATGTATGGTTCCAATCTCTCCGATTGGACCGCTGCCAAGATGGGCCCAAAGCGCGACGTGATTGGCGAGCTAGCGAAAGCTGTCCGCGCGAAAGGACTGCACTTTGGCACGTCGTTTCATCGCGCTGAGCACAACTGGTTTTTTGACGGTGGCCGCACATTCCGTTCTGACGTCAACGATCCTAAGTACGCATCCCTCTATGGCCCGGCCCACACCTGGCTCTCCGATCCAAAACAAGTTCTGATGAATGACTGGACCTACGTCAGCCCGGAATTCGCCGATGACTGGTTGGCCAGAGCCGCCGAAATTGTGGAGAAGTATCATCCCGAAGTCATGTACTTCGATTGGTGGGCGGGGCAGCCGAACTATCGCCACAACGTTACTCGCTTCGCTGCCTTCTATTACAACTATTCTGCCAGACACAACATTCCGGGAGTCATTGACATTAAGGACTACGCGCTCGACTGGCATGCGGGGGCGCGCGATTTTGAACGCGGCCTGCGTGAGGACATCGAGACGCAACATTGGCAAACTGACACCTCGATCAGCAATCGTTCCTGGGGATATCTTGAGCACGACGAGTTCAAATCGCCGGAATTTATTGTCCACCAGTTGATTGATATCGTCAGCAAAAACGGCAACCTGTTGCTGAATATTGGGCCGCGTCCGGATGGCACCATTCCCGATGAAGTGCAGAACACGCTGCTCGATGTTGGCGCATGGCTGAAGCAAAATGGCGAGGCAATCTACGACACGACCCCGTGGAAAATCTATGGCGAAGGACCAACAAAAGTTCTGCCCGGCTTCGGACACGATGTGGACACCAAGCCATACACGCCTCAGGATTTCCGTTTCACGCAGAAAGGGACCACGCTCTACGCGATCGAGATGGCCTGGCTTGCCGATGGCCACGCTGTGATTCATGCTCTTGGCGCGGCACGTCAGGCCAAAGGACTTCAGATCACCAATGTCGAATTGATTGGATCGAGTGCGAAGATTGAGTTTCGTCAGACCGAAGATGGCCTGGAAGTAACTTTGCCCCAAACGGCCCCTGGCAAATTCGCTTACGCATTGCGCATTCAGCTTGCGGGCACCGGAAATTAGCACTACGGCCCTGAGGACTGTGCCAACGACCAACAACCAACGACGGGGTTCTACATCAACCATAGTGCATCCACATCCACTATCACATTCGTGCATGGAATTTTTTGTTCTTCCGCATGCGCCAGCATCGCGCGTAGCAGCACATTCAATTTTTGGCGGCTCTGAGACTTCAGCACGAAGTGATAACGATAATCCCGTTTCAGTCGCTCAATAGGTGCGGCGGCAGGACCAAGCACGCGCACTCCCTCGTGGCGCGTCTTTTCGAACCAACGCCCAATCGCGCCCGACCACTTGAGCACATCATCGAGCTTGCCGCTACGGACCATTACATTGGCGAGCGAGCTATAGGGCGGATAGTGCATCCAACTGCGAAAACGAAGTTCCTTTTCGTAGAAGCCAGCGAAGTCATGTTGTGCGGCAAACTGTACCGCATAATGTTCGGAAAAGTACGTTTGCAAAATAACCTTGCCGGGAACTTCCCCTCGACCGGCGCGACCTGCAACCTGCGTAAGCAATTGAAACGTCCGTTCGGCGGCACGGAAGTCAGGCAGTCCGAGCGTCATGTCTGCCCCGACCACGCCAACTAACGTCACACCATGAATGTCGTGCCCTTTGGCGATCATCTGGGTTCCCACTAGCAAATCCAGTTCGCCGGTGTTCAACGCCGAGAGTGCGCGCTCAAAGTCAGCATGGCTGCGCACGGTATCGCGGTCGAGTCTCGCAATTCGTGCTTGCGGAAAAAATCCATGTAGCAGCTCTTCCAATTTTTCCGAGCCTGTTCCGAGAAAATAAACGTACTCACTCCCGCACAACGCACAATGTTTTGGTACCGAAGCCATAAATCCACAGTAGTGGCACTCCATCCGCCGCTTCGCCTTATGGTGCGTCAGCGCGATGGCACAGTTCTGGCATTGGAGCGTTTTGCCGCAAGCACGACACAAGACCACAGGGGAATATCCGCGGCGGTTGAGCAGCACCATGGCCTGCTCTTTTCGCTCAAGGCGCAAGCGAATCTCCTCAATCAGCTTGCGCGAAATCACTTGCTCATGGCCGGTCTCCTGAAACTCCTGCCGCATGTCCACCAATTCAACTTCAGGGAATGGACGCTTCTCCACCCGGTCCGGCATTTCAAGCAGCGCATAGCGGTTCTTTTTCGCGTTGAAATATGACTCTAGCGATGGCGTTGCCGATCCGAGAACGACGACGGTGTCAGAAAAGTTCGCCCGCACCACCGCCACGTCGCGAGCGTGATAGCGTGGCGTCTCCTCTTGCTTGTACGAGGAATCCTGCTCTTCATCCACAATGATCAGCGCCAGATTCGACACCGGCGCAAATACCGCCGACCGCGTGCCCACCACCGCCCGCGCCTCCCCCCGCCGGATGCGGTGCCAATGTTCCGCGCGCTCTTTGTCCGACAGGCCAGAGTGCAAAATGGCCACCTCGTCCCCAAACACTTCGTGAACATCGGCGGCAACTGCGGGAGTTAACCCAATCTCCGGAACCAACAAGATGGCAGAGCGGCCCGCGTCCAGCACGGACTTCATCGCCGCCAGATAAACCGCAGTCTTACCCGATCCTGTCACGCCATGCAGCAGAAATCCCGCATAGGTACACGCGTCCACGGCGGTCCGAATACGGTCCAGTGCTGCTCGCTGCGAGGAATTGAATTCGAGATCAGCGCGAAGCCCGCGACCGGGAAGTGTAGGCCGTACGAAATCAATCGGCTCTTCCTGCAGTTCGATCAGCCCTCGCCTCACCAGTGTGCCCAGCGTGCTCTTTGGAACGTCCAAGTCGCGAAGATTCTCTGTGCCGAGTCTCCCACCCGCTGCGGCCAGCGTCTCTACGAGCAATCTCTGATTTGCATTTAATTCCCCCTCGGCGCTCTTAAGTTGTGCTACTTGCCGTGTACGCGCAGCACTGGCGCGGTGCGAAACGTCATTCCGTACGATCCACTTCTTTCGCAACACCCCGGCAAGGACCGTCCGCGAAGCTCGAGTTGCCGATCGCAGCATCGCCTCCAACACGTCGTCACGCGCCGATAAATAGTCGAGGACACGATACTCGGCATCTTGGTCTTCCGGTGTTCTCCTCGAGCGCCCGGATGAACCGGCGTTTCCCGCCAGATGCAGCGCCATATGGCCTTCGTCCGTGATGCGATAAACCACCTCGCGCCGAAACTCCGCCCCGAGGGGCAGCATGGTGCGAAACACTTCGCCTGCTGGCGCCAGGTAGTACTGGCTAATCCACCGCCCCAGGCGGACCAATTCTTCTGTCAGCGCCGGTGAGCCCTTATCGTCGAGCGACTCAATGACGTTCTTGGCGGCGAATGCAGGCGCCCGGTCGTGCAGCTCGGTCACGATCCCCACTAATCGCCGTTGGCGAAATGGAACTAGAACGCGACCGCCTGGCTCCGACGAAATCCCGTTGCCTAGTTTGTAAGTGAACAGCTGGTCGAGCGGCACCGGCACGGCGACATCGCAATAGTCAGTCATCGATGTGTTGCGTCGAAGATAAAATCCTACCATCGTGAATCTGTCTTCCCCAGAGTCCTAGTAAGCCTACTGAGTTCTTCCTGCGATTCTTAGAAACAGGCCTAAGGCCCCGAATCTGTCTATGGCACGGAAGTGTAATTAGTTCCTGAAGATGCACTCGGGCAAGCAAATTTGACCTAAGTGGTTTTACCTAAGGAAGCTAAGATTCCACAGCTGCCAATTCCCGACATTCTTCAAATCGATTGGCCGCGGTACATTTCCCTTCACCTAAATTCGCAAGTCAAAGTCAGTACCCGCGAGCTTAATTTCCAAGTTCACCTTTCGTTTTCTTGTACTTTGACTGTGGAAAATTTGACACTGCAGGGCTGTGTGACGGCATGCCTCAGCAATGTGCGCCCACTCTCGCCCATGCCCGAGCGGGGTGGTCTAAACCGGTTCAGAACGCATATTTTTTCTCAAAATTGCCCTCAGCATGGCAAAACAGGTGCAAAGAAGTTCTATAAGCACCGGAGTTCTATTCTTTAGTGCCAGTTCGTTTGGCGTCGCGGTGAGGTAAGTCTGCAGGTAAGGAGAGGTGAGTTGTGGAGGAAAAAAACTTACGGCCAAGGGAGCGGCAGGTCGTGGAACTGCTCCTGCAGGGCTGCGATAACGATGAAATTTCCAAGCAACTGAACATGGCCCGTCGAACTGTGAAAGCACACTTCAACCGGCTGTTCACGCGCTTTGGAATTAATGGCGGAGTCAAACGAGTCAAGTTGGCCACACTTTTATACAGGAGGCAACTATGTTCGGAGGAGGCAACGGCAGGACCTGTCCAAGCGAGCGAGAGCAGCGAGTCATCGAACTCGTCGCTCAGGGACTCAAGAATAAAGAGGTCGCCGACGAGATCGGAACCACTGAGCACGTCATCAAAAACTATCTCCGCACCATCTACGACAAGCTGGGGCTCTGGAACCGCGTAGAGCTCGCGCTTTGGTATGAGGCCCGCAGGCACGAAAACCTTGTACCGCAAGTCCACTGATTTCTCAGAACCTTAACTGTCATCTCGAGCGAAGCGGCGCGGAATTGGACGCGCCGCGTGGTCGAGATACCGTGTACTAAACCCGACCTAGCGGTTCGACGCTCTCACTGGCACGCAACTCGTGTCGCCGGCTCAAACTGATCTTCCTGCGCAGCACGCTGAGTACTGAAGCGACCACCAGGGGTCTTTCCATATAGGTCCGAATCAGGGCAATAATAGAGGGCCGTGTGGACATCCTCCCAAACCCTTACATTCGGACTACCGGCATAGACAATGGCCGGTCGTGGCTGGACCTCTGCCAGCCCAAGATCGACAAGGAGAGATTCAAACCACGTCAGCTGCAATGCCGGACGTGTCGCCCATGAGAGCCATGCTGCCAGCAGAAGAACCAATATCGTCGAAGACACTGCGAGCACAGCGGTCTTTCTGCTGATTCGTACTCGCAAAGCGAGTAGCGGCCGCAGGCGCGCCAGCATTGAAGACAGGTAGTCGTAGCTCGATTCCCGCGGTGATTCGTCTAAAAGAATTCTTGGCTCAGGCACACCCGTCAAATGCGCACGTTCTTCTGTAATAACTCGTTCTTCTGTAAAAACAGGATCGCTCTCTCCAGCGATATATTCCGCGTTCCGCCTGTTGTATGGAGCCACGTGCCGCTCGTCCGTCGCAGCGGGAGCTAACCTGATTGAAGCAGAGGGTTTCGGAGCGCGGGACGGCGAAAATTTGCTTGCCACGCTCCGCCGCTCCAGCAGCGTATCTTGCGCCTGCTGCATGAACCACATCGAAGCCCACTTGCTCTGCAATCCGTCGCTGCTGGTCGTCGCGGCTACGCGAGGCAGGCTGCAATTTCCGCAGAACGCCTCGTCCTCAGAGAAAGCACGCCCGCAGACCCGGCAATGTGAGGCCAGATCCTGCCCTGCCTGTTCCCCGCTGGATTCATTCACGTCACCCACGTCACCGAGGTCGGCCGGTTGCGAAGTCGTCTCATCGTGCTCCGGTTCTTCTGGTTTATGAGCGGGAACCCACGCCTGAGAAGGTTGTGCATTCGAGAGATTCTCGCGCCCGAGCATTTCTGCCAGCAAGTTAGTCATCAGCCGGCAGGTGCGAACGTCGCATTCATGGAGCGCATCAGTCAGTCCCCAGCGTATTTCGATCAGGCCCGTAATTTCGTCCGATCGTTGGATTGGCACCGCCAGCAGCGATCGTACTCCGAGTTGGCGGCAGAGTTCATTGTCGATCCGGGAATCGGCCTGGGCATCGAGTGATTGAAACTGTCTCCCATTTTTCACGCGCTCGGTCGCCGCGATTGAAGACGCAGCAATCGACTGTCCCTGCTTTTTCGCAGCCACGCCAGTTTCTGCAACGCACTCCGCACTCTCATCGTTGAGCAGGCAAACGCTTACGCTCACCGCGCCCGTCATCTTGCAAAGACGTTCGCCAACCAATTTCGCGGCTTGGGGGAAATCCAAATTTCCGTGGCGCACCAGGGTTTCGGTTTCGGTAATTTGGGCGAATATCCACGCGGCATCGAGCCGCGGATCTTTGGCGCGCAGGCTGTCATTATGCTGCTGCAAAACGTAGGCTGCTGCCAGCAATTGCTGAAAGCCGCCCTCGTCCAGGATTGGTTTCGATTTTGCGCCTGTGGAAGAGAACGTCACCGGCTGGGAACTCCGCTGTCGGTATTGTAATTCAGTTTCCCCAGCCCGTTTACCGAAGAACTGCCGCTTTAATGCTTCGTTAATGGACGGGGAGCACGGCAGACCGGAAGGATTCCATCATAGAGTAGTCGGTCATTTGAAATTTCTGCGTCGAAGGTCCAATAACAGCTGTGACTGTGTAATCTGAAATCCAGTTTCGCAAGGACTCAATAAGAATGTTGGCGTCATTTGAAACGCTGCTTCTAAGATCCAATAACGGTCGTGGATGCATCATCCCATGCCGTAGGGACGGCAGAGTCTCAACCAATCCGCGCCAAGGTTCCTTCTCCAACAACCTTCTTTCCCGCGATCTCGACCACTACGCCGGATATACTTCGATTCACCCAGAGGAAATTGCTAAACATGCGAACCGCAAGTCTTGAGCTTTCAAACAGGTTACGCGAAGACTCCATTTTTCGGTGGCGCAGCGGTTTTAGCGCTCAGATACGAGCAGCGGCTATAGCCGTTGAGGTCACAGCCGCTTTGGTTGCTCTTGCCCTGTTCACATCCATTGCCGCCTGGGCAGCCGAGCCCCAGGTGATTCAGCTTTGGCCAAACGGGGCTCCCGGCTCTGAGGGCAAAACGGCGCCAGAAACGGTTCGCATATCGCCAGAGGGTGACCACGTTGTGTCCAGCGTTCATCATCCCAGCCTCACGGTTTATCTGCCGCCAAAGGAGAAAGCTACGGGCGCGGGAGTCGTCATTATTCCTGGCGGTGGACATCGCGAGCTCTGGATGGACCACGAAGGCTATCGCATCGCGCAATGGCTCAGCGATCACGGTATCGCCGGATTTATCGTCAAGTACCGCCTGGCCGCAGAGGCAGGATCAACCTACAAAGTCGAACGAGAGTCTTTGGCCGACGTGCAGCGCGCGATCCGTACGGTGCGCAGCCGCGCCACCGGATGGAATGTCGATCCGCAACGCATCGGCGTGATCGGCTTCTCTGCCGGAGGCCACCTCGCCGCGCTTGCCGCCACACACTTCGATTCCGGAACCACCGGCGCAGCCGACCCGATTGATCGCGAAAATTCCAAGCCTGCATTTCAGGCATTGATCTATCCCGGCCTTCCTGCGGATGAAAATCAGCAGCTCTCTAAAGAAACGCCGCCGGCCTTTCTGTTGTGCGGAGAAGACGATCGTCCCGATATTTCGCAAGGACTGCCTGAACTATATGTTGCGCTCAAGCGGGCAGGGGTCTCGGCCGAGTTACATATCTTTGCCGGAGTCGGCCACGGCTTCGGGCTGCGCGACAGCACTCGAGGTCCTGCCGCGGGATGGATGGACTTGTTCTATGGATGGATGGGAAAGCAGGGGCTCCTGCAGCAAAAGTGACCGTCGCCGATAAGGTTGCACTCGTTCGCGCCATTCGAGGTGGGAACCACGACGTTTAGAAGCTGATACGAAGTCTCACTTCACCAGCGTTTCTTCGCTGGCTCCGACGAAACTTCCTTCGTGGCTCAGATAGAAATGCACCGCCGGGGTGATGATCAACGACAGCACCATCGAAATCAGAATTCCGCCGATCACCGCAATTGCCAGCGGCTGCAGCATCTGCGACCCGGCGCCAAGTGCGAATGCGAGCGGCAGCATGCCCGCCATGGTCGCCAGCGCGGTCATCACGATCGGGCGCAAGCGGCGGCGGCTGGCCTGCAGCATCGCTTCTTCCGCGGAAGCTCCGGTCGCGCGGATTCTCTGGTCGGCATCGAGCAGCAGAATTCCATTCTTGGCCACAATGCCCACAACCATAATCATGCCCATGAACGAGGAAACGTTGAAGGTGGTGCGGGTAATCAGCAACGCGATAAACACGCCTGAAGTTGAAAGCAGCGCCGAAGCTAGAATCGCCAGCGGCGCGGCGAACGTCCGAAATTCAAACAGTAGAACAATGAACACTAGAACAATCGCCAGCATCAGCACGAACACCAAATCCCGAAACGACTTCTGCTCTTCTTTATACGTCCCGCCATAGACCAGGCGAATGCTAGGTGGAATATGGAGACCGCTCACCACTTTTTGCACTGCGTCCATGGCGCTGCCCAGATCGGTCCCTTCCGTGCGTCCCGTTACCATTGTCAGCCGCAGCAGATTTTCGCGATGAATTTCCGTCTGTCCGGGAAGCTGCGTAATCGTTGCCAGCGCCCCGAGCGTTGCCGTGTGACCGCTGCTGCTAGTTAGGATCGTGTCGCGGACTGATTCGATCGAGGCCCGATTGTTCATGGGAAACCGCACTCGTACCGTGTACACGCGGTCGTTCGAAATGACCGGCGTTGCTGCAGGCTCGCCTTCCACCAGCGCGGCCGCATCGGTAGCTACCTCTTCCGGAGTAAATCCGGCGCGCGCGGCCACTGCTGGATCAACCTGGAACGACACGGCGGGTCCACTAATGGTGTTCTCAACTCCATCGAAGACGTCCGTCACGCCATCAATCTTCTTGATCGCCTCGGCGATTTTGGGTGCCCACTCCTCGGCGTCCGTCGGATTCTGCGAGAACAGTTTGATCTGAATGGGCTCGCGCTCTCCTTGCAGGTCGCCAATCATGTCCTGCAGAAGCTGCACGAACTCGACTTTGACGGCTGGCTCCTGCATATTGACTTGGGCACGGACGTCTTCGATTACGTCGTCAATGTTGCGCCTTCGGTTCTTCTTCAGTTTGACCAGAATGTCGCCTCGATTGGCCTCGGTCACTGCAGCAGGCCCAAGTTCCGCGCCCGTGCGCCGTGAACTACTTTCGACCTCCGGAACGGAATTGATGATCTGCTCTATGTGAAGCATCATGCGGTTGGTTTCGGAGAGCGAGCTTCCCGCCGGAGTCCAGAAATCGAGGGTGAAATCGCCTTCATCCATGCCTGGCAAGAGATCGTTTCCCGAAAACCGGTAGCAAACATAGGAGCTAGCGATGAGCAGAACACTGATACCTGCGAGCCACCAAGGTTTCTGCAGCGCCCGGCGCAACCATCGCTGATGGAACTCGATAATCTTGCGGAAACGGCTTCCGAGCGATGCTTCTTCCGCAGCCAGCAGCTTTTCAAATGATTCTTGCTCGTCCGCGTTCTCTGATTCACCTTCATGCTTGCGGATGAAGTAACTGCTCAACGTTGGAGTCCACGTCAGGGCCAGGGCCAACGATGTAAACAGCGAGACACCCAGGGTCACCGCCAATGCCCGGAAGAAAGCACCCGTCACCCCGGTAATTGAAATCAGTGGAAGAAACACAACCACCGGAGTCACGGTCGAGCCGATCAGCGGGACCGTGATCTCGCGCAATGCGTTGCGGATTGCCTCCAATCGTTTTTGTCCTGCATCACGATGCAAAACGATGTTCTCGACGACGACAATGGCATCGTCAATTACCAGCCCCACGGCT
>QHZR01000457.1 GCA_003224755.1 Acidobacteriota bacterium | reverse complement strand
GCTAAAAATAGCAGTTGAATAGCGCGGACTCGCTCCGCGCTTTTTGTGTTCTGGTCCGCTTCGCGCTCAGTGACGCTTCCAATTCCCGGAGCCCCAAATTGAAGCAAATTTTTGTTACTTAAAGCCCGCAACGCGGCCGACTGATAATAGCCCAGCGCTCCAGCGCCGGGTTAGGTTGAGCAAGGATGCCGAGTGCCGTAGGCACGACTGAATACCATGCGCACACCGTACGGAATGCTAAAATCGAAAGCTCCGTGGAACCAATCGCTCCAACTCTCGAGAAGATTGTGACGCGCAGCATCCGGCGTGCCGCCAATAGTCCCCTGCTAGCGTGGCCTTTGGCATGCGGATCGGCTGTCGCGGCCCGTACTCAAGCTATAAGTTTCGCGTATGGAAAGCTGCGGATCGAAGTCCCCGACGCGGGTTGGCGCACCGAACTGCAGCACCTGGCGCCGCGCTATCTTGCGGCGCTCAACCGCTACTCCGCTGACGCCGTAAACAGAATTGAATTTATTTTGCGCAACGAGATTCGTAGTCAACAATGAGACCGATGTCATTTGCGGATTGCTTAGCAATGAAGAACTGCAGCATGATGAACAGCATTGAACGTGTTATGCCTGCAGCAGAGGTGGCGCTCGGCCTGGTAGCAAGAGAGCTGCAGCGTGATGAACAGCGTTGAACGTTTGCAGGCAGAGATGCCACCAGGTCTGGTAAGGTCGCAAAGACTAAACCTGGTAAGGTCGCAGCACTAGTTTTGGCAAGCTCGCAGCGCTTGTTTTGGCAACCCCAGCACTAAAGCTGATAGCAACTGGGCAGGCAAGCTCGCACCACTAAGTCTGGCAAGGTCACAGCCCCGTAGGGGCGGACGAACTTAGCCCAGCGCTTCAGCGCTGGGTAGGCCAAGCGAGAGATTAAGTCCCGTAGGGACGACCGGTCCCCTTATGAAGGTCACTGAAAAAGACGTCACCTACGTTGCGGACCTCGCCAATCTCGAATTGAGCGAGGACGAGCGCATCCGCATGGTGCGCGATCTGAACTCCATTCTCGGTCATGTGGAATCGTTGAACGAACTCGACACCAAAGACGTCCCACCCATGGCGCAGGTCTCGGACCGTTACGGCCTCGACGAGTCTAAGCAAGGCAGTGACCGCTTCGCCTACGCCAGCCGCAACGACGTACACGAGGGCTTGCGGAAGTCGCTGCCGCATGAGGCAGCACTGGCCAATGCGCCAGAATCTGACGGAATATTTTTCAAAGTTCCGAAGGTGATTGAGCGATAGCTCGGGTTTGCCAACGACGAAGCACGAACGACCAACGACGGTTTCAAATGGATCTAACTGGCCTCACAATCGACTCCGCCCGTTCCGCGATTGCGGATCGAAAAACCAGCGCCACCGCACTGGCCGGGGCCTTCTACGCAAAAATTGAGTCCGACGATCCAAAAATCGGCGCATACCTGGTCCTGTCGAAAGAGCGAGCACTTTCGAAAGCCGCCCAGACCGATGTACTTGCGGAAAAAGGCGAGAACCTTCCGCCCCTCGCCGGCGTTCCTGTCGCGATCAAAGACGTGATGGTTACGAAGGACGTTCGCACGACCGCAGGTTCGAAGATCCTGGGCAACTATGTTCCGCCATATGACTGCACCGCGGTTGCTCGGCTCGAGGCCGCGGGTGCGGTAATGCTTGGCAAGCTTAACTGCGACGAGTTTGCCATGGGTTCGTCGAACGAGAACTCGGCCTGGAAGCCAGTGCACAATCCGCGTGATTTGAGCCGGGTCCCCGGCGGATCCTCGGGAGGATCAGCGGCTGCGGTTGCAGCCGACATGGCCGTCGCGACGTTGGGTTCCGATACTGGCGGCTCCATTCGCCAGCCCGCATCGTTCTGCGGAGTGGTGGGACTGAAGCCGACTTATGGCCGCGTTTCGCGATACGGGCTGATCGCGTTCGCTTCTTCGCTCGATCACATCGGCCCTCTGACCAAGACGGTGAAGGATGCTGCGATCGTTCTGCGAACCATCGCCGGGCGCGATCCCATGGATTCAACTTCCGCTGAACTGCCGGTGCCCGACTATGTCGCGGAGCTCGACAAGCCAATTAAGAGGCTCAAGATTGGAGTGGCAAAAGAATATTTCGGCGAAGGACTTGAACCAGAAACCCACAAAGCAATCGAAGCTGCAATTCAGAAGCTCGCCAGTCTCGGTTGCGAGATCGTCGAAGTCTCGCTCCCGCATACGAAGTACGCAATCCCGGCCTACTACTTGGTTGCAACGGCGGAAGCGTCATCGAACCTTGCGCGCTTCGACGGGGTTCGGTACGGATATCGCGCGAGTGGCGTTCGTTCCCTCTCCGACATGTACCGCCGCAGCCGTGATCACGGTTTTGGCGCAGAGGTGAAGCGTCGAATCATGCTCGGCACCTATGCGCTCAGCGCCGGTTATTACGACGCCTACTACCTGAAGGCGCAGCGCGTGCGCACGCTACTGACGCGCGACTTTGAAGAAGCCTTCAAGACAGTGGACGCGATCGTCGGGCCGACCTGTCCGACGCCCGCATTCAAACTCGGCGAAAAAGTGGATGATCCGCTGGCCATGTATCTGGCGGATATCTACACCGTCACCGCGAATCTCGCCGGCATTCCGGGAATATCGATTCCGGTCGGCCGGTCAAAAGAAAATCTGCCCATCGGCATGCAGATTTTCGGCAAGCACTTCGCCGAGAGCACCATTTTGCGCGTCGCAAACGCGTACGAGAAAGCCGTCTAGTAATCCGTAAATACTTCTGAGGTAGAGACGTTGCAAGCAACGTCCCTACCATCCATTACTGTTCCCCACAAAAAATACAAAGAAGGAGTTACCCATGAACATTCGTTCACGCCTGAAGTCCCTGCTCGCCTTGGTGCTGGCCCTGCTCAGCGCCACCACCGGATGCAGCCCGCAATGGATCAACGTCGCCGTGCAAGATCTGCCGGTGCTGACGCAGATGGCACTCAACATCGCCACACTAGTCAGCACACTCGCATCGGGAAAGCAGGCCAGCGCCGCCGATGTCCCGTGATTCAAAAGCAGCGCCACTCTGCAAAAAATCCAGAACGTGATATCTGATATCAATCAGAGCCTGCCGGCATTGCTGCAGGCAGCCCTCATCTCCAATCCGACACTCTCCGGCAGAATCACCGACGCGGTGAACCTGATCCTCTCCACCGTGAACAGCGTTGCATCACTGATGCCTCACAGTTCCGCGGCGACCTCCCGCAAAATTCGCGCGGCGCCTCTTCTTCGCGCCGCGGATCTCAAGAAGCAATGGAATCTGCAGGTCTGGTCGCCAACGGGAAACGCCGCGATGGACACGGCTTTCGCCGGGAGCGCGATTCGCTGATCACGACGTAATCACAGGTTTAGGAAGAGCCCGCCACTCAAGCCTGCGTCGCAAACCAATTG
>QHZR01000158.1 GCA_003224755.1 Acidobacteriota bacterium | reverse complement strand
ATCCACATTGTGTTCGCGCGCAATTTTGCGGACTAGCGGCGACGACCGGGCGTGTTCGTCTTCTTCGTGCTTCGGTGTCGGTGTCGTCGGAGGCGGCGCAGGAGTTGCTCCATCAGCTTGCGGGGCTGGTGCGGGTGTCTGAGCTTTCGGTGCCGCCGGTGCAGGCGCCGTTTTCTTCTCCGGCGCAGCGGGTTTCGCAGCCGCGCCTTCGCCATCACTGGAGATCGTTCCTACAACCGTGTTCACTTGCACCGTCGTGCCCTCGGTGACCTTGATCTCCGACAGCACTCCGGACGCGGGCGCAGGAATCTCGGCGTCAACCTTGTCGGTCGAAATCTCAAACAACGGCTCATCGCGCTGGATCTTATCGCCCGGCTTCTTCAGCCATTTGGTGATCGTCCCTTCCACAATGGACTCGCCCATCTGGGGCATAACAATGTCAGTTGGCATGATTTCCTTCCACTTGGCTCGCGTGGGATGAGCCAAACGCAACCTGTAATTATAACGAAGCACGGCGACGGCCTCGCGGCAACGCAACACAGAGAGGTTTTTAAATCGAAACATCAGCAAGAAACCAAAGCAGCCGCGGGAAATCTCAGACACCGTTCGAATCCGGCCTCTTTCGCACTGTTATAATCAGCTCTTGCGTAATGCCCCGATTTTGATGCCTAAGCGCCTGATTCGCTCCACTACAGTTCTGTGTGTTCGCCGCAACGGCAACGTGGTTATGGCCGGAGACGGCCAGGTCACGCTCGGCGAAGGCGTGATTAAGCACTCGGCAAAGAAAATCCGCCGCCTGTATCAGGACAAAATTCTGGCCGGATTCGCGGGCTCGACTGCGGACGCCTTTTCGCTTTTCAGCCGGTTTGAATCAAAATTGGAGCAATACCACGGCAATCTTGGCAGGGGCGCGGTCGAGCTGGCAAAAGATTGGCGGACGGACAAATTTCTCCGTCACTTGGAAGCTCTGCTGCTCGTGGCGGACAAAGAACAGACGTTCCTGCTCAGCGGCCAAGGCGACGTGATTGAGCCCGACACCGGAATAGCTGCAATTGGAAGTGGCGGCCCTTATGCTCAGGCAGCCGCCCAGGCGCTGGCCGAACATACCCAGCTTTCTGCACGTCAAGTTGCCGAAGAAGCAATGAAGATTGCCGGCAAAATGTGCATCTATACCAATGATAAGGTAACGATAGAAGAGTTGTGATCACGTGGGGACAGCCGCCCTCGGCTGTCCGATCGAGCGAAGCTCGATGGTCACGTGCGACCTGTGAAACTTGGCCGACTAGCCGTCGGCCCGGACAGCCGAGGGCGGCTGTCCCCACACGTGCATTTATGGCCATTTACCTCCCTGCTACCGCCGAAGAAGAACAGCTTGCGCTGGATGAACTGACTCCGCGCGAGATTGTTGCCGAGCTCGATAAGTATGTTGTCGGGCAGAAAGACGCCAAGCGTGCCGTCGCCATTGCTCTGCGCAATCGCATGCGACGCCAGAAGCTTCCGCCTGACATGGCCGAGGAAGTCATTCCCAAGAACATCATCATGATTGGGCCTACTGGCGTCGGAAAGACCGAGATCGCGCGCCGTTTGGCCAAACTGGCGAACTCGCCGTTTCTAAAAGTTGAAGCCTCGAAGTTTACCGAAGTCGGATACGTTGGCCGCGACGTCGAATCCATGATTCGCGACCTGGTCGAGATCGCCATTGATAACATTCGCGCGGAAAAGCTGGAAGACGTCTCCGACAAGGCCGAGTTGAACGCCGAAGAGCGCCTGCTGGATATCCTTCTTCCTCCCGCGGCACCGTCTCATCCAGAACCGGGGTTTACCCTGGAAGCTTCTTCCGGCGATTCCTACTCGCGCACGCGCGAGAAACTACGCCAGCAGTTGCGCGAAGGCAAACTCGACGACCGCACCGTCGAAATTGATGTTCGCGAACGTAATTTTCCGTCGTTCGAAATCATCAGCAACCAGGGCGTTGAGGAGATGGATGTCAACATCAAAGACATGTTGCCCAACATCTTCGGTCAGCGTACCAAGAAGCGGAAGATGAAGGTCAATGAGGCGTTCGAGTACTTGATCCAGGAAGAAGAGCAGCGCCTGGTTGACATGGACCAGGTCACGCGCATGGCGATTGATCGCGTGGAAGACGCCGGAATTATTTTCCTCGACGAAATTGACAAGATTGCAGGCCGCGAAGGCGGCCATGGGCCTGACGTTTCACGCGAAGGCGTTCAGCGCGACATTCTGCCGATCGTTGAAGGTACCACCGTTAACACACGCTATGGTATGGTGCGCACCGATCACATTCTATTTATCGCGGCAGGAGCGTTCCACGTCTCGAAACCGAGCGACCTGATTCCTGAGTTGCAAGGCCGCTTCCCAATTCGGGTGGAATTGCAGTCGCTGACCATGGACGACTTCATTCGCATTCTCACTGAGCCGAAATCATCGCTGACGAAGCAGTACACAGCCTTGCTCGATACCGAAGGCGTGAAGCTGGAATTCACCAAAGACGCGCTGGAAGAGATTGCGCGCTTTGCCTTCCGCGTGAACGAAGGCACAGAGAATATCGGTGCGCGCCGACTACACACGATCATGGAGCGCGTGCTGGATGAGATCAGCTTCTCGGCCCCCGAAAAAAAGGGTGAGCAGTTCACGGTAGATGCCGCTTATGTTGGAAAGATGCTGACGGACATTGTGAAAGATCAGGATTTGAGTCGCTACATTCTGTAGGGAGAAATCGCACGGGCGAGGACGCCCTTGCCCCCAAGTCAAGTCTGATTGGTGGGGAGACGGGCGTCCCCGCCCGTCCATCTTGTGGGAACCTGTCTGATACTCTGTTCCGCAGCGAATGCGCTTCGTGAAATCACGATCATTTCTTTGCCTGCTCGCAGCTGCGCTGCTGTGCTCTTGCGGCAGCCCCGGTGTTCCTTTGCCTCCATCGCTGGAAGTGGCAAAGCCTGTAACCGATCTGCGCGTCGCCCGCAAAGGTGACAAAGTTTATCTCACCTGGACCGCCCCGACTGTGACCACCGACCGCCACAATATTCAGCATCCTGGAGCTACGGAGATTTGCCGCAGTGTGAGCTCAACAATGGCCGAATGCGGCACACCGATAGCGAAGGTACCGCCCGCCAAGGTTTCCGAAGGCAAAAGCACGAACAAAACGCAAGCCACCTTCACCGATGACCTTCCGGCCACGCTGCCGTCTGCCAATTCGGCCTCCAACTTCATCTATGCAATCAGCGTCCTGAATTCCTATGGCCGGACTGCAGGCCTTTCGAACAAGGTGCAAGTCCCAGCGGCGCCCACGTTGACTCCGCCGAGCGACTTCCACGCAGAACTCACTGCCGACGGCGTGATGCTTACATGGCGGCCGTTTCCATCGCCTCCGGAAATTCCCGGGCTCCGATTTGTCTATCGGATTTATCGCCGCCAACCGGCAACTAACAAAGATGCCATCGCGGGAGAAGTTCCGGTAGTGGAGGAAACTCCGGTGAGCCTGCTGGACCACAGCTTCGAATGGGAGAAGACTTACGCGTATCGGGCAACTGTCGTTACACAGATCGTGGCAGCTGATGGCGAGCAAAGAGTCGAAGGAGACGACACGCCTCCGGTCACGGTCGTTGCACATGACGTTTTTCCTCCCGCAACCCCAACCGGACTACAAGCTGTCTTCTCTGGACCGGGTCAGAAATCGTTCATCGATCTCGTCTGGACACCCAACAGCGAGTCCGACTTGGCCGGATACAACATCTACCGGCACGAACAAGGAACTGAACTGACGAAACTGAATTCGGAATTGGTAAAAGCGCCAGCGTTCCGAGACGCCCAGGTGCTCTCGGGTCACCAGTACTCCTATTTGATTACCGCGGCTGACGTGCGCGGTAACGAAAGCCCGCATTCCGAAGAAGCGAGCGAGACAGTGCCATAAGATATTTGCTAAGAACGTGGGGACAGCCGCCCTCGGCTGTCCGCCGAGCGCAGCTTGGCTTCGAGCCACAATCAGCCTTGGTATTATCCGCCCAAAGCTTGGCGAGCAAGCTCGCCGGGACAGCCGAGGGCGGCTGTCCCCACGTTGGATGTGGTCTCCGCAAGCTATAATCCGAATCCATAGATGTCCCTCACTTCTGGCGCCAAGCTCGGTCCTTACGAAATCCAATCTCCGCTGGGTGCAGGCGGCATGGGAGAGGTCTACCGGGCGCGGGACACCAGGCTGGGGCGCGATGTCGCGCTGAAGATTCTGCCCGAATCGTTTGCTCGCGAGGGCGATCGGTTGCACCGCTTCGAGCAGGAAGCACGCGCGGTTGCGGCGCTGAACCATCCCAATATTCTTGCCATCTTTGATACTGGGCAAGACAACGGCTCCCCGTATCTGGTTTCGGAACTACTGGAAGGTGAGACCCTCCGCACCGTGCTCGATGGCGGTGTTCTGCCGCAGCGCAAGACGATCGAATACGGAGTGCAAATCGCGCAAGGACTCGCGGCAGCCCACGACAAAGGCATCGTTCACCGCGACCTGAAGCCGGAGAACATTTTCGTCAACAAAGACGGGCGCATCAAGATTTTGGACTTCGGTCTGGCCAAGCTGGCGCAAAAAGCTAACGCGGCCGCGGCTGACGACGGCATTACCCTGACCAGTTCCCACACCGCGGCCGGTGTGGTAATGGGAACGGCCAGCTACATGGCACCCGAGCAGGTGCGCGGCGAACCCGCCGATCCGCGCACCGATATTTTTGCCTTCGGCGCCTTGCTGTATGAAATGCTGTCGGGAAAGCGCGCATTTCGTCGCGATACTCCCGCAGAAACCATGACTGCGGTTCTGAAAGAAGACCCGCCGGAGTTGGCTGATCCTGGGCATCCCATCTCTCCCGCGCTTGACCGCATCGTGCGGCGCTGCCTGGAAAAAAATCCCGAGCAGCGTTTTCAGTCGGCGAAAGATTTATCTTTTGCGCTGGGTGCGCTGTCGGGGACGGACTCGAGCGCAAGGCCTCACATCGCCGAGATACAACGCAAGTTGCCGCTCTTGCTCTGGGCGTCGGTTGCCGGTGCGCTTTTCCTCGCAATTGGCCTCACTTGGCTGTTTGCTCGCCGCCCTGCGGTCGCGGAACGAATGCAATTCGCTATACCTCTTTCCGGCGAGGTTAGCCACTTCGCACTTTCACCGGACGGGACCTCGCTCGTGTTTGTATCGCCCGACGAGGAAACCGGCATACCAATGCTTTTCGTGCAGCGAATCGGCTCAGCCAACGGCAATGTGCTGGCGGGAACCCAAGGTGCAAGTTATCCATTCTGGTCTCCCGATAGCGGGACTTTGGCTTTCTTCGCCAACGGCAAATTGCTAAAAGTAGCGGTCACGGGCGGCGCGCCGCAAGCTCTTGCCACCGTTGAGTCGGCACGCGGTGGAAGTTGGGGAAGCCGCGGAGTCATTATTTATGCGCCCGATTCTGGAAGCCCGATCTGGCGCGTGAACGCCGACGGCACAGGTCTTGCACCCGTAACCAACCACTTGTATCAGGGCAGTGAGCAGTCGCATCGTTGGCCGGTCTTTCTTCCCGACGGAAACCATTTTCTTTTTTGGGCAGGAAATTTCGGAAACGTCAGGGATGACCGAGAGAGTGGTATTTTTGTCGCCTCGCTCGACGGAAACGACAAGAAACTTGTAACGCTTGCACATTCCAGCTTTGCAATCGGCTCCGAGCGTTTGTTCTACGCTGATGACCAACGCCACTTGGTGAGTGTGGCGCTTGATACTGGCAACGGAACAATATCCGGCAACACTGCCGTCATCGCCAATGCAGTGGCCGCTCAGCCTTCCACGTATTGGGTCGCGCTGACTACGTCAACGACAGGAACACTCATTTACGACACCGAAACTGGAGCATCACTCTCCGCCCTCACCTGGATGGATCGCGCCGGCAAGGTGCTCGGACGGGTCGGGGAGGCTGCAGTCCAATGCAATCCCACGCTTTCACCCGACGGAAGCCGCGTAGCGGTTGACATCAGCGATCAAAAAGCCAATAACGTTGACATCTGGTTTTTGAGTACAAATGGCGTCGGCAACTCGAGGTTCACGTTTGATCCTGCGGAGGACGTCGTAGGAGTGTGGTCGCGAGATGGCAAGGACCTGGCCTACCGCTCGGCGGGAAGCAGCGGCGGATATGGCAGCCTTTTTCTGAAACCGGCGAGTGGCCTCGAACACGAAACCTCATTGCTTAAGATTCAGGCGTCCGATGACTTGGTCCCGAATGCCTGGGTTCCCGGAGACAAGCAGATTCTAATCACGCACGAGAGTCCTGAGGGATATCACTTGGAACTGGTTCCCAGAGAAGGTGGAAAGTCGACGCCGTTACAGAAGGACCGTGGGAATCAAGTCAATGGGCAGATTTCTCCCGATGGAAAATGGATGGCTTATGCCTCTGACGAGTCCGGAACTTGGGAAATTTATGTGACCACATTCCCGGCTGGTGCGGGTAAGTGGCAAGTATCTCGCGGCGGCGGAACCGAGCCGCGCTGGCGTGGAGATGGCAAAGAGGTTTTTTATCTCGCCCCTGCCGGCATGATGACATCCGTCCCAGTGAGCACCGTTGGTGCGTTCTCGACCGGCACGCAGACTCCCCTTTTTCAGTTCCATGGCCGGGCGGCAATCTCTTCGACGGATCTGTTCAGCTATGACGTAACCAAAGACGGCAAGCGTTTTCTGGTGAACCGATATGTGAAGCCAGAGAGAATTACGCCGTTGACGATTGTGTTGAATGCAAACGCAAAATCCGCGGACTAGGCACGCATCTTTTCCCCCTCGCTGGAATCCAAGCTGAGCATGAAAGCGATTCAAATCAAGCAAACCGGCGGGCCTGAGATTCTGGAGTATGTCGACCTGCCCATTCCAGAACCTAAGCCGAATGAAGCAGTCGTTAAGATTGCCGCTGCTGGCGTGAATTTCATTGACGTTTACCAGCGCGAAGGGCGCTACAAACTCCCGCTGCCGTTCATTGCCGGACAGGAAGGCGCTGGCGTTGTGATCGCAGTTGGCGCGGATGTGAAGTCCGTGAAATCCGGCGACCGGGTTGCGTTCTGTGGGGTGCAGGGCAGCTATGCGGAATACGCCGCCGTTCCGGCTGACCGGCTCGTGCCAATTCCGAAGGGCGTGAATGATCGGGAAGCTGCGGCCGCGATTCTGCAGGGAATGACCGCACATTACCTGGTTTACGATTCATTTCCCCTGAAACACGGACAGACAGCTTTGATTCACGCCGCCGCCGGCGGCGTGGGACTCCTGCTTGTGCAGATGGCGTACAACATTGGCGCACGGGTCATCGGAACAGTTTCAACCGAAGAAAAAGCCCGGCTCGCGCGGGAGGCCGGCGCCGACGAGATCATTTTTTACACCCAGACTGATTTCGAAGCCGAGACCAAGCGTCTGACCGCCGGCAATGGAGTGGATGTCGTCTATGACTCCGTTGGCAAGACCACGTTCGAAAGAGGCCTCAACGTTCTGCGCCCCCGAGGAATGATGGTGCTGTTCGGCGGATCGAGCGGTGCCGTGGCACCGTTTGATCCAATCATTCTCAGCCAGAAAGGCTCGCTGTTCCTGACACGACCTACGCTAATCCACTACATCATCACTCGCGACGAGCTTCTTGCGCGCGCAGACGCTGTTTTAGGCATGATCGCAGATCGCAAACTGAAGCTGCGGATCGAGCACGTTTACAAACTTTCGGATGCGCAGCAGGCGCACCGTGATCTGGAGGGACGAAAGACCACTGGGAAGGTGCTGCTGATTCCGTAATTGCTTCTGTGAACTTGCTGTAGAGACGTTGCTTGCAACGTCTTTTGCGGGCTGCGAGGGTTTATCATTCGTGTCGCCGCAAGCAAGACGTAGCAAGCTAGGTCTCTACAGGCTACGTTTTATTTCCTTACTCTCACCTCAACCTGGGTTCCATCGGGAAGGGTTCCATCCAGCAACTCGATTCTGCCTTCGCGCACAATCCCTTTGAACTCCTGTCGAGCAGCTGCAGGAGGGCTGATTCGCCCCGAACCTTTGTCCATCGCTGTATTTGCCAACTCATCTGCTTCCCGGTTTTTGCCGCGCAGAACGTGCTCAATCTCGAACCAATCAAGATGGCGAATCAGCTGCGAGGCGCGTCCGTGCAGATCTTTCAGGGTCGGATCTTTGACTTTGTAGATGCCGTTCATCTGTCGCACCATGAGTTCTGAGTCGCTGATCACTTTTATAGATTTGGGTCCATGCTCGACGGCATACTCCAGCGCTGCGATCAGCGCTTGATATTCGGCGAAATTGTTCGTCTGGCGTCCCAGATACTGGCTCAATGCAGCAACTCTGTTTCCGGCGGAATCGTGAATAACCACGCCGTAGCCGGCCGGCCCAGGATTGCCGCGAGCGCCACCGTCAGTGTGCGCGATGAGGTAGTTCTGGGGGAGCATTCTCATAGCGCTTTGCCTGATTTTGCGCTATGGGGCGCTCCACAGACGCGATTCTTGAGCCGCACAGCTAAGATTCCACCAAGAAGCAGCCCGGAGAACGCCAGAATTCCTTGCCGCCAACCTACGACTTCTCTGGTGGGCAGGTAGTCGTATGGATTAAGAATTCGAAACAAGATTCGAAAAGCGAAATTTACCAGTCCGAACATCCCCAGGGTTGCTCCGACCACAAAAATGCCCACATTAGTAAACGTACGATCGCCCCTCTCCACGAATCTCAGGACCACGTATCCCAGAAGAGACACGAGGATGAAGTACAGCGGGATCAGGAAAACTATGCCAGGCCCCATGGTGTTGTCTTTACTACCTTCCTGCTGCCAGTCTGGTTGCCAATCTTTGCGGCAGATTCGCGGCGAGCATTTTTTCTTGAGCCATCCGCAAGTCATATGGCACGCGGCAAAAAGTCACGATCCGGCGCTCAGAATCAAAAACAGAAAAAGCCGCGCGCCAATCGCCATCACGCGGTTGACCAACCGATCCTGGATTGATCATGTAATTGGCTCCCGTCTCTAGTTGGAAATCGGAAGTCTCACTCTGTCCGATGCTGGAGTAGGCCGGGTGCAGCGTTTCGCCAAAGCCGCCTCGTAAAACGAATGTTCCCTGAATGTGTGTGTGCCCGAAGAACGTAAGGCTTGCGCCGGACTCGATGAGCGGCTGCAACGCCTCCTGTATGGAAACAACGTATTGATCTTCGTCACGCGGCGCTCCGTGGACGAACTGAAGGCCTGCGAGTTCAGGAATCGCAACCGGCCCTTGGGGAAGTGTCCGCAACCAGTCGAGGTTTTCGGTCGTAAGCTGCCCACGATTCCACAATGCCGCAAGGCCCGCGATCGGATTAAAGCTCTCCACGTCCTCAAGGCCTGCGACAACTTTGTCGTGATTTCCACGCACAAAGGTTCCGCCCAACTCACGCGCGCGTGCCGTGACTTCGTTCGGGCTGGCGCCATAGCCGACGATGTCGCCGAGGTTCACAACAGCGTCGTGCGCCGGCGCTGCCGCAATGCAGGCTTCCAGAGCTTCCAGATTACTGTGAATGTCGCTGAGTAGAAGGAGGCGCAATCGTCACCGGAACAGGGATTATAAACGCGGAGACGTATTGAAATACGCCTATGCTGGGTTCACAACGGGACATCGTGCCCAATGTCCAGGATTTACTTCAACCAACGGAGGCAGTTCGCGGGCGCAGTCAGCGACTCGAAACCCGCAGCGCGGCTCGAACGGACAGCCGCCCGGAACGGCATGCAACGGGGGAACAGTCCCCTCGATTGTTTGGAGCGGGCGCTCGCGATGAGTCGCCAACGTCGGTACCGCGTCCAATAATCCGCGCGTGTAGGGATGAGCCGGCGCGCGGAAAATGTCGTCACGCCCACCAAGTTCCACTAGGCTCCCCGCGTACATGACCGCAACCCGGTCCGCAACTTTCGACACTACCGCCAAGTCATGCGAGATGAACAACATCGTCAGGCCAAATTTTTGACGAAGCTCTGCCAGTAATTCGAGAATCTGCGCCTGAATGGTCACATCCAGCGCCGTCGTTGGCTCGTCCGCGATCAGTAACTCTGGGCGATTAACGATGGCCATTGCGATCATCACTCGCTGACGCATTCCACCCGAGAGTTGGTGAGGATAATCGCGCGCGCGTCGAGCAGGATCATCGATGGCAACTTCTTTCAGTGCTTCAACAGCGCGGTTCCACGATTCTTTTTTCGATACGGCGTCATGCGCGCGCACCGCCTCGGCAATCTGCTCACCCACGCGCATCACAGGATTGAGCGCGGTCATGGGCTCCTGAAAAATCATTGAAATCCGCGAACCACGAAGACGGCGCATCGCTTCTGCGTCAAGTTGCAGCAGATTTTCGGAAGGGTTGCCGTTTACCCCGAAAAGGATCTTTCCACCGACCACCGTCTGCGGAGGCAGAAGGCGCATGATCGCCAACGAAGTTACAGATTTTCCCGATCCCGATTCGCCGACGAGCCCAAGAACTTCTCCTCTCCGCAACCCAAACTGGACCGAGCGCACAGCGGTGAGAGGGCGCGGCGTCGCAGGGAACTCGATGTTTAAGTCTCGGATCTCAAGCAGCACACCGACATGTTAGCAGCGTGGCAGTCGCCTGAGTTACGGCTACCAGATCGTAGGCAAGGCCATGGATCGTCGGATTGCGTCGTCGGCGGTGACGAGTGGGAGGCCTTCAACGATTGCCGTGGCCGCAATGATGCGGTCCGCCGGATCTTTTGGATAAGTAGCGGGAAACCCCATGGCACGCACGCAAACTTTGCCAGTGATCGGAAGAACCACGAACCGGGCTTCAATCTCCGAGAGAAAAGTCTCCAGGCTGGAATTCAGCGTGACGCGACCTTTGTTCTCAGCGGTGGCGATTTCGAGCAGGGTGATGTCCGAAATAGCGAGTCCGTGACCACGCTGGCGAGTCTGCTCAATGACAGCCCTAGCCTTCTTTGAGATCCTGTCCGGCTCCAGGGCCAGCCAGAGCACGACATGGGTGTCCACCAGCGTCATAGGAGAGGCTTAGCCCAAGTTTCCCCAGTCCTCTGGAGACAGCGCTGGGGAGACCACGTCGCCTGTAATCGAACCCTTGCCGCGGAAGAACCCAAAAATCTCATCGGCTGCGCGGTCCACTGGGACGAGCTTGGCCACAGGTTCGCCGTGTTTGGTAATGACAACAGTCTCTCGCTTGGCCTTCACCTCGTCCATGATGGCGAGGCAGCGTGCCTTAAATGAGCCTGCGGGGATGGTTTTCATAGCTGCCAGTCCAACCATGGTCATTATACCATAGTCATAACTGGAGAACCCGTAAATGTCGGGAAAACCTACGCAACAGTCTCACTTACAATTCCCGGGTGATCGGATCTTTTCTGGCAATCGACCATGTACACCTCGCCATGCCTGCAGGCGAAGAGGAAACAGCACGCAAATTCTATTCAGATGTGCTCGGAATGAAGGAAATTCCTAAACCATCGGAACTGGCCAAGCGCGGCGGCTGCTGGTTTGAAAGCGGGAGCGTGCAGATTCATCTGGGAGTCGAAGACGCCTTCCGGCCTGCGAAGAAAGCTCATCCTG
>QHZR01000450.1 GCA_003224755.1 Acidobacteriota bacterium | reverse complement strand
TGGCTCATGCGCTTGGCGGCCTCCCTTGTGGTGGGCTCTGGCTACCGTTGGATTCCTAGCGGCTGCGGCTTACTTCGTGCTTGAACGAGCCTGGGTGTCGAAGGCACTCGCGTTGGCAACGCTTTTCTTGATCGGCGCCTTCAGCAGTCAGATACGAGGCGGAGGCAATTCGCCCGATCTAGAGATCCTGAGGTTCGCAGATGGGCGAGAGGTCGTGATTACTGCCCACGTGATTGCCGAAGGCCGTATCCGTGCGGCGAGCTTCGGAGGAGTGAGGCAGTCACTCGATCTGGAAACCGAGGAGATCACTTCTGGGGCTGACACAATCAACATACGATCCGGGCTGCGCCTCGGTGTCTATGCAAAGCAGGTCAAGGAAGAGTATGAAGACGAAAACTCTCGTTCCATGCGCATCTACCGCTATGGAGAGCGGCTCAGATTTCCGGCCAAGCTTCGCCCGCCACGTAATTTTCGCAACCCCGGGGCATTCGATTATCAGGGTTACCTCGCCGAAAACGGCATTGTGGTCCTCGGCTCCGCCAAGGCAGGGAGTATTGAACCGCTCCCCGGCTTCGTCGGAAGTCGAATCGAACTCCTCCGCACGCGCATCCACCGCAGCACAATCGAAAAAATCCACGCGCTATGGCCACCAGCAGAGGCGGCGTTGATCGACGCCATGGTTATCGGCGAAGCGGCTTTCATTGACCGGGACACGCGTGCCGACTTCCAGCGTTCCGGGACCTATCACATCCTGGTTGTTTCCGGAATGAATGTGAGCATTCTCGCGTTCGTGATCTTCTGGGTGCTAAAGCGCATCCGCTTGGGCGAGATCGCCGCCAGCATACTTACCGTGCTGCTTTCCATCGCGTATGCATTGCTCACGGATGTTGGCGCACCTATCTGGCGGGCGACGCTCATGATGATGTTGTACCTCGGTGCACGTCTGCTGTATCGCGAGCGTTCGATGCTCAATGCTTTGGGTGCAGCGGCCTTTGCATTGCTGGTTCTCGATCCGCACGAACTCTTCGGAGCAAGTTTTCAGCTCACGTTTCTTTCGGTGCTTATCATTGCGGCTATTGGCATACCCATTCTGGAGCGTACGTCGCAGCCCTACTCCCGAGGACTGCGACATCTGAGTTCGCCAGACTACGACCTCTCTCTTCCGCCGCGTGTGGCGCAGTTCCGGCTCGACTTGCGAATGATCAACGCTCGGCTAGCGAGATTTCTGGGAGCACGAATTCCTCTACGAATGATCGGCGGCGGAGCGAGCGCTCTGCTCGCCACCTTCGAAGTATTGTTCATTTCCGCGTTGATGCAAGTCGGTCTCGCGCTGCCAATGGCTTACTACTTTCATCGCGCCACCGTGGTTGGTTTTCCCGCCAATGGCTTGGTGGTGCCACTCACAGGCGTGCTGATGCCAGCCGCGGTGCTGGCGGTAGCCCTAGGATACATTTCTCTGGTACTAGCAAAGTTACCGGCGCTGATCGCCGCTGCTTCGCTCGAGGGAATCACCGGTACTGTGCGCATACTAGGTGGGCTGCGGATAGCTGATCTCCGCGTGCCTACGCCGGGATTACTGGTCATCGTCGCAGGTGCGGGAGCATTGGCGGCAGCGATGGTCCTGTCACGCCGCAGGCGTGCATTGGCTTATCGTGGGCTGCTTCTCCTCACCGCGGTCGCCGGCTGGATCGCTCTCCTCCCACCTCATCCGCAAGTTCGCCCTGGCGCACTGGAACTTACGGCCATTGACGTCGGCCAGGGAGACTCATTGCTGTTGGTTGCGCCGGAGGGAACAACCATGCTGGTGGATGCTGGCGGACCGATCGGAGGACAGCGTTCAGAATTGGATTTCGGCGAAGACGTGGTCTCGCCCTACCTCTGGTCACGAGGCTTTTCGCACCTCAACGTGGTCGCGATCACCCACGCTCACTCGGACCACATCGGCGGGATGCACGCTATTCTCAAAAATTTTCGCCCGCGGGAGTTGTGGTTGGGGGTCATTCCACCCAGTGCAGAGCTCTCCAGATTGTTGCAGCAGGCAAAGAAGGAGGGAATTACATTGGTCCAGCATTTCGAAGGCGACACTCTCAATTTTGGAGGAAGTACTGTTCGCGTGCTTTCGCCAGCTCGCGATTGGGAGATTGCGAATCAGCCACGGAACAACGACTCGCTGGTTCTTCATTTCACCTATCGCCAATCCTCAGCGTTGCTGGAAGGTGACGCAGAGAAGAAAATAGAAGAGAGACTTGCAGCCCAGCATCCGCGAGCCGATCTGCTAAAAATTGGCCACCACGGCGGCCTCACTTCAACCATACCGGAGCTGCTGCAAGCGGTACAGCCGCGAATTGCAATCATTTCGGTGGGAGCGCGCAATACATTCGGTCACCCGCGCATTGAGGTGCTGCAAAGGCTGGCGGATTCGGGCGTTTCAACTTATCGAACAGATCTCGACGGAGCGGTCACATTCTACCTGGACGGGCGCTCCGTCACTCCGCAGCTGTCGAATCATCATTAACCTCAAGCTCATCGTCGGACCCAGGCGCCCGGCGGTACTCTTCGATGACACGGCGCGCTTCTTCGGCCTGTTCTTCGCGAACCAGAATGATCGTGCCGCCAACGCCGGGAAACGTATCCTGCGAAGCATCGAGAGCAGTCATGTCCGTGTCGATGCCTGCCGACTCGAGCAGCCCTTTCACCACCAGGGCTTCCGATTCCTGCCCCGCATCAAAGACCTTGACCAGCTTTTCATTAGGATCGGGGCGCTCTTGGTCCGCTCGTTTATGATCCTGCATTACTCCTCCGCGAGAGCCAGTCGGCCGGGGAAGCTACGCACCACCGATGTGATTTGTCCCACGGTCTGTTTTGTCAACGTCGAGAGTATGGACCGAATCATACTCCATTTTGCATGAGTTTAACTGGAATGGGAGAAATTGCACCCTCCGTGTATTTACACGAGCAGCGTGACATCGCCGCCACAAAAAGCGCAGTTGACATGACGTAGGAATCCCGAGTAGATTTTGCTCACCTTTCTTTTTGCTCTTTCAAAACTCTTTGGTTCGCGCGTCCTCATCATCACGATGAGCAATGGGAAGCGGGTGAGAATCCCGCGCTGCCGCGCAACTGTAAGCGAGGAAATCTGCAGTCGGCCACTGGTGCGATATGCCCTGGGAAGGCCGGTTGTGATACTCGGACGATAGCTACG
>QHZR01000448.1 GCA_003224755.1 Acidobacteriota bacterium | reverse complement strand
TCGGGCATCCTTGTCGGTCTGCCTAAGCTGCGATTCATCGCGGGCGACCACGGCGGCAATTGCAAGAGAACGTTCTTTCGCATCGCGAACGAGCTTGTCGAGATCGGTTTCGCTAACCGCCGACTTATCCTTGTTGTCCACGAGGATTCGCGGATCAAGCGGTATACCGCTGGGATCGCGGAACGCCAGAATGAAATCACCGTTCTTCGGTAGTTTGTCGCTGACATACACTCCCGGCCACATCCGGGCTTCTTCGGCGAAATCCATCTCTTCCCGCTTGCCCACCCGAGCCACTTTCGACATCTCTGCTTCCAGCACTTGATTTCGCTCCCTGAGTTCCGCTGCTTCCCTCAGGGAATCTTCGACTCGGCGATTGGCGTGCAGGATTTCGAGGGCATTCTGTTGGTCGGCGACTTTCGCGGCGGCTTCTAGTTCCGTGGTTCGCGCAGTCAGGGCATGGAGTTCATCCTTGTGGCGTTGGTTGATCTCGCTGGTGCGCCTTGTCAGTTCTGCTTCGAAGCGAAGCCAGACGTTCTGCTCATCTTGTTTGTGCTTCGACAGCAGCAAGCGGAATGCTTCCTCGGCGGAAAGCTGGGCAACTCTTGCAAAATCCTTCACCCCGAGACGATCCAGCACTTCGCTGCGCTTCAATTTGCCTTCGCCGAGACAAAGAGGGCATTCAATTGTCCCGTTGACCAAGGATGATTCACTCCTCATGCGATGTCTTTCCTCGGGGGATACATGATGATTACCGTTTTCTGTTGATCAAGAGACCGGGGTCACTCGTATTGAGCGAGACCAAGTTTCCGTGTGCATCGCGGGTCGTATCGAACCTGTCGCTAGTGCGGCCAGCGAATTGGTTCTGGTCATCACGAATAACGGCAGACTCATCGCTGAAACCGCTGGTGACTGACCCGATCACTCGGTTCTTCCCGTCCCGCACGTATTCCTTCTTCAGCATTGCTCCCTCCTTGTCCTCACTCGCAATATACAAAGCAAAACGCGGAAACGACTACTTGTAGGTCACTGATACCAAGGGAGCACTCTCTGGCTGTTTCCGCACGCAGGTTTGTATATTGCCTCGCAGGAGATGCCGTTTGGGGCAAGCGCCTGAGCAAGAGATCATGGTCTGCGATTTGATCGAAATCCAACGCATGCTTGCGAACGCCGAGCACCCTTTCGAGCGGCTCGTGGGCACATTATTCGTGGCGGGGATGCTGGACATGCGTCTCGCAAAGTTGACGGATCGCCAGATCGGGCAATTGATGTTCGACCACTTTAGGAATCGTCTCGGAATTCTGTTGCCGGAAACTACGATTTGCGACCATGCCACTCGGCGGCTCTTTCGTTCTACGAATGGAAACTTCGCAGCGGAAGAGATGGAGAAGCAACGACGGCGACCCGCTTGCTCGAAATGCGGGAACGAAATGCTCCTGCATTACGGTTACGAAATTGACCACTCCGATTTTCTGGAGTGTGTTTTCCTGAACTGCCGACACAGGGAATTACCTAACACTGAAAAGGAGAACCTGACCAAATGAAACGAGCCGCGCTGTACGTGCGCGTCAGCACTGTAGACCAGCACCCCGAGACCCAACTGCACGACCTCCGGCAGTTCGCCGCCCAGCGCGGGCTCCAGATTGTGCAGGAGTACGTGGATCACGGATTCTGTGGGGCCCGTGCGCGACGCCCTGCGCTGGACAGGATGATGGAGGACGCCCGCCGCCATCGCTTTGACGTGCTCTTGGTCTGGTCGTGCGACCGTTTGGCGAGGAGCACCAAGCACCTGGTGCAAACGCTCGATGAACTTTCTGGATTCGGCATTCAGTTCCTATCCCAGCGTGAGGCGATAGACACAGAGGGGCCTCTGGGCAGAGCCATCATCGTCATCGTGTCGGCGATGGCGGAACTCGAACGTTGCATCATCATCGAGCGGCTCCGGGCGGGCATGCGCCGGGCGCGGCTGGAAGGTCGCCAGATCGGGCGTGCGCGGCTCGATGTCAACCGGGAGCAAGTCGTCCATGATCGCCGCTCCGGCATGTCGCTGACGCACGTCGCTAAGAAACACGGCATCTCGCGTGCGAGTGTGTGTCGCATCACCAAGCAATCCGCGCTCACCCCCGCCAGCCTGCCGTGCGGCGAACAGCTTTCGGTCAGAGCGGAATGATGGCTGATAACGGCAATTCCGGGTTTTCGCACCGGCACTGGTGCGAGGTGTACGGGCACGACTACCAGTGCGGAGAAGACTGCGTTTGCATCTGCGGCCTCCCCATGAACGGCTCTGACCACAGCGATTGCCCGGTCGAACTCAGACCGTGCCCTGAGCACAAAGCCGAGCAGGAGCGCCGCATGGCGGAGGCGAGGTCTCGCAGGGCGCAAGCCGGGGCCGAGTCGTTTTGCGAGGAGCAGGATGTGTCCGTGCCCCACTGCAAATGCGGATGCTCTGAGACTGACTCCGGCGAAGCCGTTGGCTGGTGTTTTCATTGCGACCACGTCTATGTGAGGTACACCCCCGAGCTTGAAGCCCAGCACTTCGCCTATCACTGCCCCGAAGCACCGCAGGCCTTGAAGGAGTCGGCGCGGGCGCGGCTAGCGAAACGGGGAACCTAGGCTCTCTTCAAGAGAAGCCGAAACTCCTCGGAGGAAAAGTTGCTGCGCCGCATCTTTGGCGAGGATGCTGAAGAATAGGGAGGCAACGTATGCAAATCGGCGAACCGCTCAGAACGATCATCGTGGAGCCGCTGGGGCTTCCGATTGAGGAACCGCAAGTACGGCCAGCGCCGACCCAACCGGAGCCTGAGCCCGAGCAGGTGCCCGCCACGGAATGAACATTCCCGATTACATTTCCCCAGTCGTCGGCTACTGCGTGAGGCAATGGGACGACGCCGGGATAAGGTCGCTGAACGGCGAGCGATGGCATCCGGGCAAACCGCTGGCGGCGGGATGCAAAGCTGCTTCCCGCCATGCCGAGGTGGTGCGGGGCACCCATGGCACACCGCAGGCGGATTGCACTTGCGGCGTTTACGCGACCAAGAGTTTCGACCATCTGCACCGCACGGGCTATGACCTGCGGGGCATTTGCGCGCGGTCTGGCTCTGGGGCACGGTTGTGGAACACAAATTCGGGTGGCGTGCGCAGTTTGCTTACCCTAAGAGCTTTTGCTTAACTTCGGATACCCTGCCGTTCACGCTTGCCGCAATCCAGTCCCGGCTCGAACGACTCATCCCGTACAGCACAGATATTTTTGTCGCCAGCCCGGCTGGCAATCTCCCCTGTGGACTCGCGGTTCGGGATACGAACAGGCAGGACTGGATTACCTCGT
>QHZR01000157.1 GCA_003224755.1 Acidobacteriota bacterium | reverse complement strand
CGGCGTCTACGCCCGTGACGCACGAGTAGCAAGCGTTATTCTTGCAGGCGGCGCCGGAGCCTTGTATCTCTCGCAGAGTTCATTCTGGTCAGTAACATCCGAGATCGGCGGCAGTTCAGCGGGATCCGTTTCGGGAGCAATGAACATGGGCGGACAAATCGGCGGCATGGTGACTGCCTCATTGACGCCGCTGATTGCAAAGCATTTTGGATGGAACACTTCATTTTTTGTAGCGGCCGCACTGTGCAGCGGTGGCGCGTTGCTGTGGCTGATGGTGGATGTAGAGCGAGGGCTCGCGCAACTCAGTGTGCAAGGCCAGGCGTACCAACCTTCGGGGGGGCAAAATGACTAAGAAATTTTTCGGATCTCGACTTCGCTTGACGGCTTTGATCGTCGTTCTGCTGGCGGCGATTGTTGCCGCGATTAGTTTCACGCCGCGCGCGTTCTCTCGTCCGGCGGATGCTTCATCGGACTCGGAACTTCTCGATGGCTATCGCCATGTCGAAGTCGCATCGGTGTCGGATGCAATGGAAAGGCTTATCGGGCAACGAATTTATCTTTCACATCGCATGCGGCCAATTTTTGCGTCGAAATTTGCCGGGTTCGCACTCACGGTGAAACTGAAGAAAGAAGAGAACCACGATCCGGACGCGTTAAGCGGCATGCTGGCTGCGATCGATTCGGGCGGTCCGAATTCGGTTTACGTGATGGTGGTCGAAGACGGTGCTGACATCGCGGGAATGGGCGGATTGATGGGGACAGCGATGCAGGCGCGCGGTTTTTCCGGAGCTGTGATTGACGGCGGCGTACGCGACACGGCTTATCTGCAAAAGATCGGATTTCCGGTGTTTGCGCTGGGGACAGTGCCTTCGACGTCCGTGGGTCACTATCGTTTTGCGGGCGCAAATATTCCTCTCGTATGTGATGGAGCTCCAGTCAGTGCAGGAGACATTGTGGTGGCAGACTCCGATGGGGTGGTCGTTGTCCCCAGGGCCAAAGCTGCGGATGTGCTCGCCACCGCGCAGGAGATGGATTTCAAAGAGCACTCGATGTACGCCTGGATTGAGAAGCTGAAGTCGATTGAGGAAGCGGTGAAGAAGTTTGGGCGGCTGTAGCTGACAGCGATCGACATTTCTTCGCGTACTCCGGGTCCTTTGCGATCTTTGCGGTTAAGAGCTTTTAACCGCAAAGGACACAAAGAAAATCCGCAAAGATCGCAAAGAAAAGCGGAAGGAGAACAAGGAATGAGCAAACACAACGGATTCAATCGTCGCGACATGGTGAAGGCTTCGGCGCTTGCGCTTGGGGGCGGTTTGTTGCTGGATGAACGGCTCGAGGCGTATCCGAAAACGGTGAATACGAATTCGAGTCCGTCGGCGTTGAAGATCACCGATATGCGCGTGGCAACGATTGTGAAGCCCGGCCCGAGCCCATGTCCGATCATTCGTATTGATACGAATCAAGGTGTGTATGGGCTTGGCGAAGTTCGCGACGGCGCCAGTGCGACCTATGCGCTGTTCCTGAAAAGCCGCATCGTTGGCGAGAACCCTTTGCAACTCGACAGAATTTTCCGCAAGATCAAGCAATTCGGCGGGCACGCCCGACAGGGCGGTGGAGTGTGCGCGATCGAAATGGCATTGTGGGACATCGCCGGCAAAGTCTATAACGCGCCGGTATACGCGATGGTTGGCGGCGGTAAGTTCCGCGACAAGATTCGCATTTACGCGGACACGACGGAATCGAAAGATCCGAAAATCTACGCCCAACGGATGAAGGAACGCAAAGAAGTTATGGGCCTAACCTGGCTCAAAATGGACTTGGGTGTCGAGATGGTTTCGGACACGCCGGGCACGCTTACTACTCCTTCAGATCTCACGGGATGGGAGGAAAATCAAATCGAACACCCGTTCATTGCGAATGAGGTGACGGACAAAGGTATCGGCATGCTGTCGGAGTACGTCGCCGCGGTCCGAGATGCGGTCGGGATGGAAATTCCGCTATCGATGGACCATCTTGGCCACTTGGGCGTGAAATCAATCATTCGGCTGGGCAAAGCCTATGAAAAGTTCAACTTGTCATGGATGGAAGATGTGATTCCGTGGCAATACACCGATCTGTTGAAGGAAATTTCCGACCAGAGTCCGACCCCGATTCTCACCGGCGAGGACATCTACCTGAAAGAGTCGTTCCACGTGCTCTGTGAGAAACACGCGATCAGCAAGATTCATCCGGACCTGGCCACGTCTGGCGGAATCCTCGAGACCCACAAGATCGGAGACATGGCGGAAGAATTCGCCGTGCCGATGGCGATGCATTTTGCGGGCACGCCCGTCAGTTGCATGGCGAATGTGCACTGTGCAGCGGCGACGCAGAATTTCCTGGCGCTGGAAAACCATTCGTTGGATGTGCCGTGGTGGTCGTCATTGGTGCAGGAGTATGTGAAGTCTCCAATTGTGAACCATGGATGGATTGAGGTGCCGGACCGTCCCGGGCTGGGTGTGACTCTCAACGAGGATGTCGTGCGTCAGCATCTTGCACCGGGGACGGGCTATTTTGAGCCGACGGCCGAGTGGGACCACGAACGTTCGTGGGACCGGCTGTGGAGCTGACGCTGAAATCGCTGCGCTCTGAGAGTCTGTGTGAGAACGCTTCTTACGCCCCTTTTGGGGCTGAGTCATTTCCCACTTGCACCCAGGGCTTCCGCCCTGGGCTGTATTCTAGCGCCGCTTCGCGGCTGGGAATTACGATTCGCTTGCCACCTGTGGTTCGGAGTCTGAGTTCTCACTCAGACTGTGAAGGGCGGTTCCATGGCGCTGCCAGAATTTGTGAATTGCGCCGCAGCCTGCAAAATCGCGCCTTGATGCAAGCTGCAAGATCGAAAAATGTTTCGCTCGGCCACATTAAGTAGTTCACAGCCTCGGACAAATCACTGCATCTCGATGGAGATCAGGCTTACCGGGCCGAGCAGGCCAGACTCCATGAGCGGCGAACTGGCCTTGTAAAACGGGAAATCGGTAAACGTATATTTCTTCTGCGTGTCGGGCTGCGCGTCACCGATCAACCGGTTCGGCCAGAGATTGGTGACTTTGATCTCGATGTGATTAGCACCCGGCTTAAGTGCGCGGGTGACGTCCGCGCGAAACGGCGGCTTCCACAAAATTTCGCCGACAGATTTTCCATTCACGCTGAGTTCTGCAATCTCTTTTACGTTGCCGAGGTCGAGAACTATTTTGGCCCCCGGCTGAAACCATGCTGCGGCAGCATCAATTTGCTTGGTATAAGTTGCGGTGCCGGAAAAATATTTCACGCCGACATCTGAAGAGTTCGTCCACGAAGACAAAATTTCGAGTGTGATTTGTGACGGAGCGCCCCAGTTCGGCGGGAAACCCAGATTCCATGGCCCTTGAAGGGTTACGAGGACTGTGCTGACTGGGTGGGGCAAAGTGCGCAATGGGGCTGTGGCGACGTGACGGAACACAACGAAAACAGAGCCATCAGGATCAAGATGCAACGGCACATTGGTGCGTCCATTTTCAATGTTGTATTCGGCCTGCTCGATTTCGCCTGTGTCCGGATGCCACAGCTCTGCCTGTTTTCCCTCCACGCGGAAGCTCGCCAGAACGTTGTCCGGATGAGGCCTCTGATTCGCGACAAAATAGAGATCGGCATCCGGTGAATTGCGATGTATCCAGACGAGCTTGGTGTCAAGGCTCGGCCGGTTGTACGCGAAATCGGCAAGCGTTTTAGCCGCGGCGAGAACCTCGGCAACTGATTTCCCCCAATACACTTTGCCTTTTCCGTAGCGATGCTCTGTGATGCTCTTCCCATCCACCGGTCCCCACACGTCGTTAGCGATCGCACGAATTTCATCGTCTGCGTTCGGATATCCGGTCAGGCTAGGCGATTTTCCAGGCCGCGGAGCAATCACGATCGCGCCAGCATCCACCAATTCGCGAATTTGTCGAACTACTGGAAGCGTGAGCCGGTCAATGTCGTCTGGAATGACGAGGGCTTTGTAACTCATGCCGCCGGGTAAAACGAGCCTGCCATCCTTCACCGACAGCCGATTCAATAAAACGTCGGTGTTCATGTAGTCATAGCTGTAGCCTTCGGGCGGAGCCGGATGAATTACCTTCCAATAGGGTACGGTCGCTGGCGCGCCTTCGCCGTAGTAATAGGCCAGGTCGGCAACGAACCGTCCCTGCTGCAACAAGTATGAACATCGGGCCAGATAGGTGTTCCACGCGACCGCCTGTTCTGCCCAGGTAATGTTGCGGCCATAATGCTGCCCAAAAAATCCCAGGGTCATGCCAGGTTTATGCGCCTCGTCCACAAACGGCTGTTGATCTGCGGTGTGGAAGATAATTCGGTTCACGCCTGCGGCCAGATAGGCGTCGCTTATGGGCTTCAAATAAAAAGGAGATTGGCCCCACGCCGGAATGTATGGCATGGAGGTGAACGACTCCGTCGCAATGATCGGCTTCCCGTAAATGTGTGCGGCGGACGAAGCCTCGCGCACATCAGCTGGATGATCGGGAGTGTCGGGCTGTGTCGGCAACGTAGTCCAGAATTCGCCCATGGGAATATCCACTTGTCCTTTATTTAGGAGGCCGTCGCCGACGGTCGGAAGGCCTGAGCCCATTGCTTCTGCGTACAAAGCAACTCCAGATTTATGGAAATACTGAGTGGCGACGGCGTAGTGATTCTCCGCCAGCAAATCTGCGATCGTTCGCCGATAATCCCAAAGAAAACGCTCACTCACATCGCTGCTCTCAATCACGCGCCCGGTCAGTACGGGCAGGTAGCGCGTTAAATCGTAGCCCCGGCGATTGCGGAACTCGGCGGCCATGTCATCAGTCCAGTTCTGGTCGCTGGCTTCCCAGCTATCCATAACGAAGTAACGAAAACTCTTGCCGAAGTATGGCCCAAGCGCAGCTGAAATCATGGCCACGTAATTCTTGGCATAATTCTCCACATACTTGTGGCTCAGCTTGTCCACTTCGTAGCCAGTTGCCTCGCGCGTCGCGGGGTGGTTCTTTTCACCGGTGAGCGAATATCCAAAGCGCATGATCGTCCACTTGCCGCGAGGAACTTGCCAATCGAGACTGCCGTCCGTGCGCATCTTTGAAGTGAGGTCAACTACGTTGTTCATTGCGACGGCTTCGTTCGGCGCAACTGGCACTGAGGTGTTCTCGTATTCAAGCATGTTCGCGAAGGCGGCTTTCTCCTGCCAGTGATTGATGCGCGCGCCGGAGTGGAACTCAATCTGCGCCAGCTTGAACGACGGAGCGGGCTTCATTGGAAACCCGAGGAATTCGCTCCACAAAAAGTCGGTCGGCTTCGGCTCACGCCGACGAAAAATCACGCGATAGAATCTGGCGGTGATGGCAGGGAAGGAATAGGTGCGTACGGGGAAACCGGCATCCGGATGACTGGGCCCGGGAAGGCTGGTGATTGTTGTCCAGTTGACGCCATCCGGGCTGGCCTGAACCTCACCATCGGGAATAGATGGACCGCCATAGGTTCGCGGTGTTCCTGCAGCAATCGTGAATGCCTGAGTGCGGAATGGCTGCGTGAATTCCAATTGAATGAAAGTTGGATTTCCGTTCTCAGCAAAGGGGAAGTCAAGGTTGTGGCGCCAGTCGCCATCTGTAAGCGATGCGAGGTTCAAGCCTGCGGCGCTCGCACTGACCTTGGGATGGAGACTTGCCATGCTCACTTCTGTGTCGGGGGTGCGGAAAGCAATTCGGGCTGTGTCGGCAACGTAGTCCAGAATTCGCCCATGGGAATATCCACTTGTCCTTTATTTAGGAGGCCGTCGCCGACGGTCGGAAGGCCTGAGCCCATTGCTTCTGCGTACAAAGCAACTCCAGATTTATGGAAATACTGAGTGGCGACGGCGTAGTGATTCTCCGCCAGCAAATCTGCGATCGTTCGCCGATAATCCCAAAGAAAACGCTCACTCACATCGCTGCTCTCAATCACGCGCCCGGTCAGTACGGGCAGGTAGCGCGTTAAATCGTAGCCCCGGCGATTGCGGAACTCGGCGGCCATGTCATCAGTCCAGTTCTGGTCGCTGGCTTCCCAGCTATCCATAACGAAGTAACGAAAACTCTTGCCGAAGTATGGCCCAAGCGCAGCTGAAATCATGGCCACGTAATTCTTGGCATAATTCTCCACATACTTGTGGCTCAGCTTGTCCACTTCGTAGCCAGTTGCCTCGCGCGTCGCGGGGTGGTTCTTTTCACCGGTGAGCGAATATCCAAAGCGCATGATCGTCCACTTGCCGCGAGGAACTTGCCAATCGAGACTGCCGTCCGTGCGCATCTTTGAAGTGAGGTCAACTACGTTGTTCATTGCGACGGCTTCGTTCGGCGCAACTGGCACTGAGGTGTTCTCGTATTCAAGCATGTTCGCGAAGGCGGCTTTCTCCTGCCAGTGATTGATGCGCGCGCCGGAGTGGAACTCAATCTGCGCCAGCTTGAACGACGGAGCGGGCTTCATTGGAAACCCGAGGAATTCGCTCCACAAAAAGTCGGTCGGCTTCGGCTCACGCCGACGAAAAATCACGCGATAGAATCTGGCGGTGATGGCAGGGAAGGAATAGGTGCGTACGGGGAAACCGGCATCCGGATGACTGGGCCCGGGAAGGCTGGTGATTGTTGTCCAGTTGACGCCATCCTGGCTGGCCTGAACCTCACCATCGGGAATAGATGGACCGCCATAGGTTCGCGGTGTTCCTGCAGAAATCGTGAATGCCTGAGTGCGGAATGGCTGCGTGAATTCCAATTGAATGAAAGTTGGATTTCCGTTCTCAGCAAAGGGGAAGTCAAGGTTGTGGCGCCAGTCGCCATCTGTAAGCGATGCGAGGTTCAAGCCTGCGGCGCTCGCACTGACCTTGGGATGGAGACTTGCCATGCTCACTTCTGTGTCGGGGGTGCGGAAAGCAATCACGGCTGTGTCGGCGTAGAAAGTGGAATCGGGTGGAGGAGGCGGCAATTTGGGTTGCGGTTTCGCTCCCGGCATATTGACAGGAGGAAAGTCCTCCTCAGCTGGGACGGGCACGTTTTGAATCCGGCCATTATTCGTTGGCGGATGCGGCAGCGCACCTGAGAATTTCTTTGCGCCGTCCACCGACAGCTCGCTCCATACGATCTTTTTCATCGCCTCTTCTGGTTTTACCCACGGGCCAGCGGTCTCGCTCCAACCGCCCGATGCGGCCATCGCCATCTCGAGTCCGAGGCGATCGGCCTCGGCGCCCGCATGCCGGAAGGCATCTTTCCATTCCGGAGTCATCCACACGAGCTTCTTGTCCACAAAAACCGGAGTATTCAAATTTCCGTCGAACATCTGCATGCCGGCGATGTTGACGCGCTTCATCCATTCCAGGTCCGCAGTGATGCCTTCCTTTGTCACATTGCCATTCAGCCAATGCCACCACACGCGCGGCTTGGCGGAATCCGGCGGATTGCGAAAGCCGTCTGCGAGTGCACTGGTGGAATCTTGGGCGAGAGAGAATCCATGCAGGGCTCCCATTAAAAGGAGCACCGAGAAACGGCGAAGGCAATTATGGGCAATCACGGAATGTGTTCCTCCCGATCGTTAGCGCAGGAATATTCTCACCGCAACATGACACCGGTCAATTGAAATGGTGTCAGCGAGAAAAAAGGGGACTCACAATCTCAAAAACGGTGTCCACAAATTCCTCGTTCAGAGCAGCGTGCTTGAGGAGCAGGCGGATATAGAGTGGCCCGTAGAGCAGATCGAGGACGGTGTCGGGATCGAGATCCGCGCGGATTTCTCCAATTGTTATGGCTTGGCCCAGTAATCTGCGGGCTTCGACTCTGCGAGGTTCGACCCAGTGGCTGCGGAAAGCTTCCAGGATTTCTGGCTCAGATTGCCCCGCGCCAATTACGGCTGCGACGATCTGGCCGAGGGGGCTGCGGAATATTACCGCCCAGCGCCGCATTTGAACGTGAATAGACTGGAGGACAGGGCCGGCCGAGGGAAAGCGGAGTTCTTTTTCGACGGCTGAGACAAACGCGTCGATTACCAGCTCGCCTTTGTTCGCCCACCAGCGATAGACCGTGGCTTTACCAACTCCGGCGTGCGCGGCAACGGCTTCGACACTGAGTTCGTGAAATCCTGTTTGCTTGAGCAGGGCGAGCGTGCTGCGAATAACTGCCTTGCGAGCTTTCTCACTGCGCGGACGACCGGGGCCGCGCGCGACAACGGTAACGGCGGTCGCGTTCCTCGCCATGTCCTGTTACAGTAGCAAAAATAAATCCGATACGCACCGTATCGCATCTATTTTCTTTTGAACAAAACCGGACCGCGGACCCTCTCCGCGTCCTGAATTGGAAGGTCGGGTCAAGGGCAAATGTGGATTGTTGCTTTAGCGCTGCGCCGGCCATACACGTTCGTTGTGATGGCGCTGCTGATTCTGCTCCTCACTCCGGTTGTGGTGCTGCGCACGCCTACAGACATTTTTCCCGATATCGACATCCCGGTCATCAGTGTGGTGTGGGACTATCAGGGGCTTTCGCCGAAGGACATGGCGGACCGAATTGTTTCTCAGACGGAGCGCGGCCTCACCACTCTGGTTGACAACATCGAGCACATCGAATCGCAGTCTCTGAATGGCCGCGCGGTTGTCAAAATATTTTTCCGTCCATCAGCCAATATTCAGACGGCGCTCGCGCAAGTAACGGCGATTTCGCAAACGGCACTCCGTTTTCTGCCGCCGGGCGCAACGCCGCCGCTGATCATTCAATATTCTGCGTCAAGTGTGCCGATACTGCAGGTCGGCATGAATAGCAAGATCGAGCCGGAACAGTCTCTAAACGATTTGGCCATAAATTTCGTTCGCACGCAGCTCATCACGGTCGAAGGCGCTGCCGTTCCCTTTCCTTATGGCGGCAAATTCCGGCTGGTTTCGGTTGATTTAAATACGGCGGCTCTCCAGGCCACGCACCTGAGTCCGGTGGACGTGGTGAATGCCATCAGCGCACAAAATCTTATTCTGCCTTCCGGTACCGCGAAGCTCGGGGCGCTGGAGCATCAGGTAGAGCTGAATGCCAGTCCGCAGACCGTGGCTGAACTCAATGATCTGCCGATTAAGACCGTGAACGGCACCACCATCTACGTGCGCGATGTGGCGCATGTGCGAGACGGCTATTCGCCACAGACCAACATTGTGCGGCAGGACGGTGTTCGCGGCACCCTGCTCAGCGTGATGAAGAATGGCCAAGCCTCGACGATTGACATTGTGAAGAACGTCCGCGCTATGCTGCCGCAGATAGCGCAGACGCTGCCGGAAGACGTGAAGCTCACACCTTTGTTCGATCAATCCTTGTTTGTTCGTGCAGCTATTCAAGGCGTGTTGAAGGAAGCTTTAAGCGCAGCTTGCCTGACTGCAGCCATGATTCTGCTATTTCTGGGAAATTGGCGCAGCACTTTAATTATTGCGATTTCCATTCCGCTTTCGATTTTGACTTCTGTGATTCTGCTGAGCGCGTTGGGCGAAACCTTCAACATCATGACCCTAGGCGGCCTGGCGCTGGCGGTTGGGGTATTGGTGGATGATGCGACGGTCGAGCTCGAGAATATCGAGCGCAATCTTGGTATGAAGAAGGAGCTCAAGCAGGCGATTCTCGATGGCGCACAGCAAATCGCGGTGCCAGCGTTCGTTTCGACCCTGTCGATCTGTATTGTGTTTGTGCCGATGTTCTTTCTGACCGGAGTGGCGCGATATTTGTTCGTGCCTATGGCCGAAGCGGTTGTGTTTGCGATGCTAGCTTCCTATCTGCTCTCCCGGACGCTGGTGCCGACTATGGTCATGTATCTGTTGAAGGGGCATGAGGAGGACTCACATCGTGCGCCGACGACATTCTTTGCCCGGTTACACGCAGGCTTTGAACGTTGGTTCGGTCGGCTACGCGAGTCGTATCGCGGCACACTTGAAGTGATCATGGGGCATCGCGGTGCGTTCGTGACGGGCTTTTTGGGATTTTGCGTTGTCTCTGGCGCATTGGTATTTTTCCTGGGTCGAGATTTCTTCCCGAGCGTTGACGCTGGACAATTTCGTCTTCATCTCCGAGGCCGCGCCGGGCTGCGAATCGAGGAGACCGCGAGACTGGTTGATCAGGTTGACCAACAGATCAGGCAGGAAGTTCCTAGCCACGAAATCAATACGGTACTGGACAATATCGGGCTGCCTTATAGCAGCATCAATCTTTCCTACAGCAATGCGGGGACAATCGGCACCTCGGATGCAGAAATCCTGGTGTCTTTGATACCGGGTCATCGTCCAACGGAGGAGTACGTTCATCGTTTGCGGGAAGACCTGCCAAAGGCCTTTCCGGGTGTGGAGTTTTTCTTTCAGCCGGCAGATATTGTGAGTCAGATTCTCAATTTCGGGCAGCCATCACCCATTGATATCCAGTTGTCCGGCCAAAATTACCCGCAGAATTATGCGATCGCGCAACAGATTGCCAATCGTCTTCGTCATGTGTCCGGCGCAGTGGATGTGCATGTACAACAATTGATGAGTAATCCGACATTGCACCTGGATGTGGACCGGGTGCGCGCAGAACAAGTTGGCCTGACCGAGCGCGATGTGGCGCAGAACTTGCTGGTCTCGCTGAGTTCCAGTTTCCAGACTGCTCCAACTTTCTGGTTAAATCCAAAGAACGGCGTTACCTACAGCCTTGCCGTGCAGTCGCCGCAATACCGGATCGATTCTCTACAGGCATTGATGAACACCCCCATCAATGGCGCTGGAGCCTCCAGCCCGCAAGTATTGGCGAATCTCGCAACGGCAACGCCGTTGACCACACCAGCGGTTGTGAGTCATTACAACATTGCGCCCACGGTGGACGTATTTGCAAACGTGGACGGGCGCGACCTGGGTGGAGTCGCGGATGACACGACTGAAGTTCTGAAGCCGTTCGAGAAGCAACTGCCGCGGGGCACTCAGATGCATGTGCGTGGGCAGGTGGACACGATGGAGTCATCGTACTTCGGCTTGGAGATCGGCCTAGTCATGTCCATCGTGCTGGTCTATTTGCTGATCGTGGTGAATTTTCAGTCGTGGCTCGATCCGTTCATCATTATTACGGCATTGCCGGGAGCGCTGGCCGGTATCCTGTGGATTTTGTTTCTGACGCATACTACGTTGAGCGTTCCTGCGCTGACCGGGGCGGTCATGTGCATGGGAGTAGCAACTTCCAACAGCATCCTGATGATTTCGTTCGCGCGCGAACGGATGGCGGAAGGCGCCAGTGCGGTTGAAGCGGCGGTTTCAGCAGGTTATACGCGAATGCGGCCCGTGATCATGACCGCGCTGGCAATGATCATCGGCATGGTGCCTATGGCACTAGGCTTCGGGGAGGGCGGCGAGCAAAATGCCCCGCTGGGACGAGCGGTCATCGGCGGATTGGCCATTGCGACGGTCGCTACACTGTTCTTTGTTCCGGTGGTGTTCAGCATTTTTCATGGCATACGGATGAAGCGTGCGCAATTGTCGGAGAAATTTTGAGGTTGGTTGTGAGGCTAATTAGGGTTGTGAGGCTTAATTATGGATCATCAGACGGCCCTGGAACCACAAACTGAAACCGCGCCGCGGCCCACAACACCGCACAAGCGGGCGAGATACCTTGCGCTGACGATCGTGGTGCTGCTTATCGCGGCCGCCGTGGTCGGGTTCTCTTCGCGATTTGGGGAGCGCCACGCGCTGGCCAAAGAAACCGAAGAGCTGGCGGTGCCGAACGTAGTTGTGATCCAGCCCAAGGTCGAACCGGCGCAGCAAGAACTAGTGCTGCCGTCGAGCTTGCAGGCATTTACGGAGTCGCCGATTTACGCACGCACGACGGGGTATCTGGCGCATTGGTACAAAGATATTGGCAGCAAGGTGACCAAGGGACAGTTGCTCGCGGACATTGAGACTCCGGAAGTAGACCAGGAATTGTCGCAAGCGCGCGCTGTCCGCAGCCAGGCAGAGGCGCAACTGGGGCTAGCGAAGAGTTCTGCCGAACGTTGGGAGACGCTGCGGAAGATGGACGCCGTAGCGCAGCAAGAGACGGACGAAAGATCCAGCGGTTACACCCAGGGTCAGGCGGCGCTGGCTTCGGCCACCGCCAACGTGCGCAGGCTGGAGCAACTCGAGTCCTTCAAGCACATCTATGCGCCCTTTGCGGGAACGATCATAAGGAGGAATACGGACGTAGGCGCTTTGATCAATGCCGGAAACAGCGGTAACAACCAGGAACTATTTGTCATCGCGCAGATCAGTCCGATTCGTGTGTATGTAGATGTGCCGGAGATCAATGCAGCGTCCATCCATCGCGGTCTTGCCGCGGAGATCGAGCTGCCGGCAGTCCCCGGGCAACATTTTTCCGGCAACGTTGCGCGAACGGCCGACGCGATTGATCCTGCAACCCGCACTTTGCGGACTGAAATTGATGTTCCCAATCGCGACGGCAAGCTTTATCCAGGTTCGTACGCGCAGGTGCATTTCGGCGTGAAAGCAGCGACGGCGCGATATTCGGTTCCAGTGAATGCGCTACTGTTTCGCGCCGAAGGGCCGCGGGCAGCGGTTGTGGGCGCCGACGGCAAAGTTCATCTCAAGCCGGTGGTTATCCTGGACGGCTCTGACTCGATCATCCTCAACCCGAGCGATGCGCTGGAGGAAGGACAACCTGTCCATGCGACGAGGGAAGGCAGCAAGTCATGAAGGGGCAAGGGCCATGTGGGACAGCCGTTTCGGCTGCCCAATCGAGCAAAGCTCCGCAAATTCGCACGCGTCAGAAGGACCGGACTTCCGTCGAGCCGCGTCCGAATGGACTGGCGGGCCGCCTGTCCCACGTAGTTATTGCCAGTCTCATGCTATGGAGTGTTGCCGCGTTCGCTGCAGACCCCAAGTACAAAAAGCCTGATGCCGCGACTCCTCAGACCTGGCAATCGCCGGTTCCATGGCAGACGGCGAATCCGATGGACTCTCTCCCGAAGAATGCCTGGTGGAAGATTTTCGGCGACAGCGAGCTTGATCAATACGAAGAACGCGCGATGGCTAACAATCAGAGCCTGCGGGCTGCAACGGCGCGGCTTGCCGAGGCGCGCGCGTTTGCCAGAGTAACTTCCTCAGGGCTGTTTCCGGAACTCGACGCCGGGGTAAGTGGGCAACGGCAACGTCTGTCAGGGAATCGTCCGACCAACGGCGCCACCATTACTCCGGCGGCAGTCACCCAAAACGTCTTCAGCATTCCTTTCACCTTGAGCTACGAAGTGGATCTATTCGGGCGAGTGCGACGCAGCCTGGATGCCGCAAACGCATCATTGCAGGCGTCAGCTGCGGATTTCGAAAATGTGCGCTTGCTAGTCAGCTCCGAACTCGCGGCCGATTATTTCCAATTGGGACTGGAGCTGGTTGAGAAGAGACATGCAGGTGGAGCAGTTTCCGGTCTGGATGTCGCGCAACAGCAGACCGTTCTTGATGCAGCTTACGCCCAACTGGCACTGCTTCAGCAACAGCGTGCACAGTTTCAACACGCGCTAGCCGCCCTACAAGGACTCGCCGCGCCGGAATTCATCGCGCCAGTCCGCGCACTGAATACGCAACCGCCGGCGGTGCCAGTGGCGCTGCCCTCGGAGCTGCTGCAACGGCGCCCTGATGTTGCGACGGCGGAACGACAAGTTGCCGCAGCGAACGCGCAGATTGGAGTAGCGAAGGCGGCGTTTTATCCGAGCATCTTTCTTAATGGTGGAACAGGCTTCCAGAGTGCGGATATCGTCAAGCTGCTGAACGGGCCAAGCGCGGTCTGGTCGTTGGGATTGTCGGCGCTGGAGCCGGTAATAGCGGGAGGACGCAATCGTGCGCGATTTGAAGGCATAAAAGCGACATACGATGAAGACCTTGCCAATTACCGGGAAACCGTCTTGATGGCATTTCAGCAAGTCGAAGATGCGATTGCCGGTCTCAATGCTCTTTCGGTCGCATCCGAGTCGCAGCTTCGCGCCGTCTCTGATGCCGATCGCTCCCTGAACCTAGCGAATGCCCGCTATACCGGCGGACTGGTAACGTACCTCGACGTAATCACCGCTCAGGAACAGGTCCTGACGAATGAACGCCTGGCAACTCAAATCCAAGGCCAGCGCTTAGTGACTGCGGTCTTGCTGATCAAAGCGCTTGGCGGAGGTTGGGACAGTTCGAGCATCGCCGCCGTGGCCGTCAAGCCAAACCTGAAGCAAGCAATTCAACAATAAAGCAAAAACACAGCCGCCCGGTTTGCGTCCTTAAACTCAGTGGATGAGTTCGGCGTTTCCCGCAGTCAGCGTGACGGTGTTGTCGCCGGCATTCAGCTTTGTAGGCACATCCCAGATGAGCGGACCGTCGGGACCCACGGCAGAGCAAAAGACGAAGTAAGTACCTGCGGGGACTGGCACCGTGAGGATGATGTTGCCGGTGCTGTCGAAGGTACCCTTGCCCACATAGTACGGGTGCATCGCAGCTGCATAGCCCGGGCAGCTCTTAGGCGGAAGACAGTTGGCTGAGTATTCTGCGGCGGCCCTCCCGGGGGTATCCTTCGCCGCGATTGGCGCGCCGATTTTGCGCAGCAGAGTGTCGAATCGCTCACTCATCAGGGTGACCCCTTTCCCAGCTAGTGGGTTTGCCCCGCCGGGAAAGGACGTACTGATTGCGAGCTTCATACCCGCGCCGCCCGCAGCAGTGGAACCGGAGACGGGCGTTGCCGGTGTCATGACTGGAGCGGGAGCAGGCGTTGCGGTGGCAACCGATGTTGCGGCCGTGGCGCCGGTCTTCGGACGGAACGTGCCGACCTCGCAGCTTTCACTGTGCGGCGCGAATGCTACATCGTCGCCGTTCATCCCGGTGACCAGGCGGCCGTTGACGGAAGTGCTTCCGGCACCGCGCAGAGAATTGTCTGGCTCCAGGGCGAGGGTGAAAGGGCCGCCAGAGTTCTGCACGTGGATGACGAATGTGTTGGGCGCATTCTCGACAGCGTAGGGCTGGCGAACATGCGCCTGGCCGCAATCGAGGATGAGAGAGTTTCCGCTGAAGTCGAGCAGCAACCTGCCGTCGCTGTACTTGCCGGTCATGCGCAGGCCGCCACCCCCGCCGATGGGAGCGCCACCCCCGGGAGAGAGCATGTCGGCGAGCCCGGTGACCAACGAGGTTATGCCTGAGTCCTTGGCAGGCTGTGCAGTGGCGGGAGCGGGTTTGGGGCTCGGCGGCATGGCGAGCGAGCCGATGCTGCAGCGCCCCATGGCGGGCGCGTAGTCGGGGACGCGGGTGGAGGTCTGGCAGGGTCCGTTGCACTGGTCGGGCGTGGCGGGAACGCCGTTGATCATGAGCGTGGAGGTTACGGTGTGATAGCCGACGATGATGCGGCCTTTAACGTCGATCAATCCCGGACCGGTGAGACCGCCGTCAGGGCGCATCGTCAGCACGATGGGGTTGGGTTCATTATCGACCGTGACCCGGGCCGAGCTTGGCCGTTTGTCGATGGTGTAACCGTGCGAGTCGTCGACGAGTTTGCCGCAGCCGCCGATTGTAACGCCGCTTTCCCCAAAGCCCAAGGTAGTGACGGTAGCGGGATTTTTATAAAGGCCGCTGAGGACTACGCCGGCTTTGCCTGGTCCGGTGAGTTCTTCTTCAGCTTCTGGGGTGAAACCGATCAGATCCTTGAAGCCGGACATAAAGCCTTTGCCCACGCAACCCGCGGAAGATCCGCCCAGTTCGAGACAACGGCGCGTGGCGACGGCGGTGGGATCGTTTGAGAGTCCTTGCGTCCCGAATATCTGCTTATCGGCGGCCTGCTGTGCCGCGCTGTCCCGCTTGTAGTCAGCCATCTCCTGTTCGTAGTGCTTCTGGCCGGAGGCGGCCAGACCGGCCTCCGCGCCTTTGTAGGCAGCCGCAGATTGCGGGCCGATCAGTCTTGTGGACCAGTCCTTGTAGAAAACACCGTTCATCTCGTACTGGCCATGGAGGCGCTCGAAAGCCGCCGCTTCGGCCGGAGCATGAGTCTTCGCGAAATCCTGCGACATCTGGTAGGCGGCTAGCCTATAGGCTCCCATCATTTTCTGCTCGCCGGGCGAGAAAGGGCCGTCCACGGTGCGGTTGTACTTGATGCGGTCGATATACGACACCAGATAGGTGAAGACCGCGACTTGGCGCGCGAGCGCGTCCGTCGGATCCGAGCCTTTGATCTCCGCCTTCACCCGCTCCACCGAGGGTAGGTCATTGGTATAGTCGGAACTCGCCGCCGGTGTGTTCCCACCCTGAGCCGCTGGACCGCCCTGCGTCGTGCACATCAATCCCAACGCCGCGGCTTGCGCCTTGGGCATGGATATCTCATCACCCATCGGCCCATTCGGAGCGCCTTTTACGAGAGAACAGACTTCCGCCCCGCCTCTTTTTTCGCAGTGCTTCACCACGACGATCATGTTCCCGGGACAGTTGTAAGGCACGTTGAGCCGCAACGGAGGTGGCTGCTGCGCGCCAACCGAAACTGATGCGATGATCCCGAGCGCCGCGTTCGCGAACAGATTTCTTTTCATCCATACCTCCTGGACCGAGAATCTGTTACCCGCAGTTCTGAAAACTCAGGACATTGCTAAGCTCTTCTTTGCGACCTTTGCGAGTCCTTCGCGATCTTTGCGGTTAAACGCTCTTGACGTGGCCTGACTGCGGAGATCACAACTTGCTTAGGAATCGAAGAGGGACAACTATTTTTTCTTCGTCAGTCTCGACACCATTCCGCCGGGTGGCCCGTTGAGCGCGCCATCGTCATCCACGGTGAACGCGAGTGTTTCCCCGGGACCACAATTGAGGGTGACATTCTTTCCGCTCTCGGTGTAAGTGCAAGTATTCGTCATTGGCCCCATCGACATGTAGGCCTTGCCACCCGACTTGAATTCAATTTGGACAACGTTGCCATTGTCAACGTAAGTGTTGCCCTTCACGCCGCCACCGCAGGCAACGGCTAAGGTCAACACTCCAACTGTGAGAACCAGCGCTATCTTCGATCCCGCAAATTTGTCTTTCACAGACGCCTTTCCATTCCTAGTTTTTGGAACGTTAATGATTGGCAGCGAGCGCGCTGCCGCCGAGCATCGTCGCAAGACTCGTCTCCGACGACGGAGTGATAGCGATCCGCTTCAGCGAATTGTCATCCTGCCCGAGCACAAATAATGTCCCGTCCGGTTGAAACTCAAACCATTTAATAGCGCCATTATTGATTCCTAACGTGCTCAAGGCTTCGGTTTGCGCAACCGGCTTGCCATCGATCACGATGCGGAATTGAAGTGTTGAGGGTACGGCTTGAAACCATGCCAAATGTTTGCTATCGGGGTTGAACGTCAAGAAGTTTGTATTCATCCCATGATTGATCGGCGTGTACTTGCCATCCAGAAACAGGCCGTGCTCGTCGTCTCCCGTAGTCTGTGGCGGATAGCCAAAGTGGGCGACGTGCTTGCTGTCAGGGCTGAGGCTATATTTTGCGTAGATCGCCAGATTTGTCGGTCCGAAGCTCGATGCTGCTTGTGGCACTCCGTCCACTACCAGACGAGTGCCATTTCCGGAGTCTAGCGCGACATAGGCGTAGTGGGTTCCGTCGGAGGTGAACCGCAATTGCGATATGCCTTTGAGCCCGGGTCGAATGGTTTTGCCGTCTATGTATAAGATTTGGGAATTGTTTTCCCCCTGAACGAGGGCGCCCACGCGATTGCCGACGGGGGCGAGCAGAGGATCAGAGGCGAGGCTTTGAAAAGCGTAGGCATCGGACTCTTGGTCTCCGACCACGACGAAGCTCTTATTGTTGGCCATTGCTGAATACACAACCTTCGAGGAGTCCGTCGTGAACTTCACATGCTGGATCTCCTGATATTCAGTTTGCTTCTTGCCATCCACGATAAGCAGCTTGGTCTGATTGCGTCGACACAGTGCCGCGTAGTGTTTGCCGTCTGGACTGAAGACAACTTGATCAAATCCTCCCGGTGCACCAATCTCAGTACCGGGAACGCGCCTTCCATTCACGGCCAGGAAAGTCATGGGGGCGGACCGGGATCCACCGGTCGCGATCGCAACGGTCATGTCTCCGACAGGAGCGACGTAGAGTTGAAAGCTAAAGGCGCGAGCGATTGGCTTGCCGTCCAACAGCAGGTCGGTAACAGTGCCATTTTCCGTTGCAACGTGTTGCTGCTGCTGCGTGTACAAGTGCTTGCTGTCGCCACTCCATTGCGGAGTGCCCGCCAGATATGGCGCGAGCTTTCCATCTATCACAAGCGCATATCGGTCTTGATGATATGGATCGCTGATCGTCAGGATGTACGCGTAGTGATCACCGTCGGGGCTAAAGGAAACTCCACCGGCGCTTCCAGTGGGGCTGGGTTTTCCATCGAACCAGAAACGCGTGAAGTTCTTTCCGCGCTGGGTGTCTATCAGCACCCTGCTGGTCCAGAACACGTGCTTGCTATTGGACGTAAAACCGAGATGACAGCTTTCGCCGTCAAAGCGGCCCGAGTTCGCTTCTGAACTCCGTGCCAGTTCTTTGCCGTCAACCATTACGACATATTGATCACCGGCGCGGGCACAGTACGCGTAATGCTCTCCATCCGGACTAAAAGAAACGTGCGTTCCCGTCCCCGTCGACTGCGTGATGATCTCGTCGAATTTCGGGCCGACCTCACCGTCGTAATACACCACTGCCCGGCTGCCAGCATTCTCGGTAGTGGCCACGTGAACCCCATACGGACTGACTTCAAACTGCGCGCGTTCCTGCATGGGCGCCATGATTTTTTCTTCGATCTTGGTTCCCGCAGGCGGCTTGAACGGGCCGGAGTCGTTGACCTGGGATTGATTTTGGGGGGACGGGCGTCCTCGCCCGTCCTGACGTTGTGCCGGTTGCTGGCCGGGCTGGGGCTGCTGCTGAGGCTGCTGACCCTGCGCCGCCCCCTGCTGTCCGGCCTTTTTGATCTTGTCCCAGACGCTTTCTTTCTTTGGAGTCTGGGCGCTTGCGGTGAGAGTGATCAGTCCAATCATTGCCGCCAGGCAGGCGGACGACGACAGCGTGCTTCTTCTAGACGAGTGGCACATCTTAATCCCCCAATCGCAGCGGCGTTTGGCGCGAGCTACGCCGCCGGATCTTGTCGCGAAATTGTCAGCCATTGTACATCTCTCGCTTCGCGTTGGAACACATTTCGTATCTTTCATGGATGATGCGCCCTCTGTGGTAGGGGCCAACGCGTAGCCACAGAGGACAGCATGCACAGAAACAGTCACTTTGAATTCGCATTTGCAGGCGCATTCTTCTGCGCTTGCGTTTGTTGCTTTGCCGGTTTTGCCGGGCTCGGCTTGACCGGCGCAACGGGAGCTGCCGGCTTTGTCGCATTGACCGGAGCGGCTGTCGCCGCACTACGAGCCGTCACGGCCGTCTGGGCATTGGCAGCGCTTGCAACGGCACTTCTGGCGGGAGTTGTCTGGGTTGTCCTTGTAGCCGTCGCAGGAACCGACTTCACAGGCGTACTGGCCAACGGATTAACCGGATTGGTTGTCGCCTGCGGCACAGCTGTTCTTGAGGCCGCTTGTTGCAACGGATTTGTTAGAGTTGTTGGCGCGCCAGCGCCATTCGTGGTCACAGCCGCCGTTGCGGGAACTCCTGCGGCATTCGGATCGCATCCCACTGCATTCGTCGCCTGGCCAGGGTTCGCCGTCTTTTTGTGGTGGAACATGGATCCAAGATTGGAGATTGCAGTAGCCGCATTCGAGACTGTGGAAGCGGCCTGGCCGGCACCTTGGCCGAGAGATCCTACTGTGGCGCAAGGATTCGACAGCGCACTCGCGGGATTCGAAATGGCGCTACCGGCAGAGCCAAAAGCCGAAGCGCGTGCGAACATCGGCGATGCCGCGCCTGCTCCGTTTTGCAGGCCGTCAAAATGGATCGGATACTCTTCGCCCAAGGTGTGTTGATTGCCTTCGAAGCTATTGATTTCCGCAACCGCCAGATCGAGGGCGTAGGTGAAGCCGATCACTTGCGGCCAGCCCTGCAAAACCAACTCAAATTGCGCATCGCCGAACCCTGCGGGCCGAACTACGAACTTAGGATCAAAGTTACCGCCTGCTACCAGGCCGATCCCGTGATAGCCGTTTGCCCCTCCAACGATGGAGCGATTGCCACGATCATCGGTGGCAACCCCCGAGCTCACGACGTAGCCGAGAATGAGCTGCTGCTGGGTCTTATTCTGGAAACGCATGGTGACGTCCATCACGTGATAATTGTTCACCACGCTGGTGCGAAAGTGCGTGATGGTCGCAGCGAAGTCCGCCGACTCATAGCAGAGAGGCTGATTTCCGCAAATCTGCGGTGCCCCGGTTGGCTGAGCCTGTGTTGCTGGTGCAGATTGGTTAGCTGCTGGAGTGGTTGGCGTTGATGCGCCTAGTATCTGCGCAAAACTTGGGTTCGAGAGAGCGGCCAGAGCTGTAAGGATCAAGAGCAGGGAAGCGTTGCTGATATTCGAGTGGCGCATTTTAATCCTCCGATTTGAATTTCGTTCTCGCGCGCGTGAACGCACGCAGTCACAAATCTGTTGGTAGAAACCTAGCTTGCTAGGTCCTGCCAAATATCTACAAGACGTAGCAAGCTACGTCTCTACACAAAGATTCAGACGGCTGCCTGATTCGATCTCTGGTGTACTTCCGTATCTAGGGCCCGCGCCAGCAAGAACTGCTTGGCCGCGACGGCGGCAAAGTACAG